>JAOZRT010000554.1 GCA_029940035.1 Desulfobacterales bacterium | reverse complement strand
TATCCAAGCTCCCAGTTTGATCTTTCAAATGAATAATAGTATACGGAAACACATAGTCAATAATTTTGACTCCTGAAAGGCTCTAACTTGGAAAAAAATGGTTTTTTCATCATGAAAGGCCGTTGAAAATTTCGTGCTTTTCAGGTTTCGTGTTTTCGTGATTGGTTTTATTTTTTACAGGAGAACATATCATGAACATCGCTGTCGTGGGTGGCGGCACACGTTGTGCCCAACTGCTGCTCCTTATTCCGCAGCACACGTTTAAGGTCATTCATCCCAAAATCGTTGCTGTCGCAGACATCAATAAAGAAGCGGCCGGTTTTGTAATGGCCAAGGAAAAGGGCATTTTCACCACCCAAAATTACAATGATTTTTTCTCCATGGCCGGCATTGACATGATCATCGAACTCACCGGCAGCATGGACATCTACAATGATATCCTCAGGAAAAAGAAACCCAGCGTGAGGGCCATATCCACCACCACTGCCCAGCTGTTCTGGGAATTTGCCCGGGTGTCCACCAAACAGAAGAAGACCAGCCAGGAACTCCTGGAAGCCAAAGCGCTCTATAAAACCATGATCAACGAACTGATTCAGGAAGATGTGCTGGTTATCGGTCATGACTATCGCATCATCGATGTCAACAACACCGTCCTGAACCGGCTGGGCCTGAAAAAAGAGGATGTGGTCGGCCGGCACTGCTACGAGATCACCCACCGCCAGTCCTTTCCCTGCACCGGGGAAAATCATCCCTGCCCTCTCATAAAAACCATGGAGACCATCGAACCGTCCCAGACCACGCATATCCACCTGGACAAGGACGACAATGAGATCTACTGCTCCATTTCCACCTACCCCCTGATCGAAGACGGCGATATCGTCGGTGTCGTGGAAATAACCCGTGACATCACAGATGAAATCAATATCCAGAAAACCATGATGCAGCAGGAGAAGCTGGTTTCCGTGGGCCGGCTTTCCGCTGGAGTGGCCCATGAAATCAACAATCCCCTCACCACGATCCTGACCACCGCCATGCTCCTGCAGGAAGACATCGACCCTGACGACCCCATGCACCAGGAACTGGGAACCATTGCCAAGGAAACCCTGCGCTGCCGGAAAATCGTCACCAGCCTTCTGGACTTTGCCCGGCAGACCAGGCCCAATAAAAAGGCCAATGACATCAATGCCATCATTACCGAAAGCGTCCTCCTGACCAAGAAGCAGGCGGCCTTCAAGGACATTGAAGTTCATAAGGACCTGACCCAAAACCTGCCGCGGCTTCATCTGGACAAAGGCCAGATAGAGCAGGTCCTGATCAACCTCATCCTCAATGCCATCGAATCCACCCCGGCCGGGGGCAGCATCACCCTGCACACCGCCATGTCCGGTCGCCGCCGGGCGGTTGAAATCTTTGTCAGCGATACCGGGGAAGGCATTCCCAAGGAACTCATCGACAAGGTATTCGACCCCTTCTTTACCACCAAGGAGGAAGGCACCGGCCTGGGCCTGGCCATCACCCACGGCATCATCGAGCAGCACGGCGGGACCATTGAAGCGGAGAGTGAAGAACATGCGGGAACGACTTTTAGAATAAAAATGCCTTTGGGAATGGGTGAAATACGTGGCACCTGACCCTTCCGACATACGTGCGCCTACAATTCTCGTTGTGGACGATGAACCCAACATTTGCCAGAGCTGCGTCAAGATTCTGTCAAAACAGGATTATGACGTTCAATATGCCCTGAACGGCTACGACGCCCTGACGCTGATGGAAGAAGAGCGGTTCGACGTCATTGTCACCGACCTCAAGATGAGCCGGCTGGGCGGCATGGAACTTTTAAGCAGGG
>JAOZRT010000042.1 GCA_029940035.1 Desulfobacterales bacterium | reverse complement strand
CTCGTAACGCTATTTGTGCCATCAGATTCCTGCAATCTCTTCAGCCAGCTGTCATAGTTGTATTCTGTCCGTGCCTGGGAAGGGGTGATGCCATACTGGGCTTTAAAGGATCGGGCAAAATTCTGTGAGCTTGAAAAACCGGTATCCAGAGCGATATCGGTGATGGGTTTGAACTTGTGCAGCATCAGCTGGGACCATGCTTTTTCCAGCCGGATGCGGAAAACAAATTCATTGACGGTCTCACCCAGAACAGCCTTGAAAATCCGATGAAAGTGATACTTGGAAAAACAGGCCACCTCGGCCAAAGTTTCAAGGTTCAAATCCTCGTGGCAGTGCTGCTGAATATAGTCAATGGTTCGATTCAGGCGTGACAGGTATTCGTTGTTTACCATTTCCTTGGAAACAGGCAACTATATATCTCCTGTTCAGGTTTTCAATTACCTTAAATTTGTCCGGGGATGAACGCCTTCTCTCTGACCTCCTCGTAGACAATGGCTTCCACCGGGCAGGTCGGTACACAGATGCCGCAGCCCATGCATTTATCAGGGTCAATGATGGCCGTGTCATCCGTGCCTTGCATGGTTACGGCATCGAAAAAACAGCGGTCTGCACAGGTTTCACAGGCAGTACAAAGATCCGCTTCGACCCGGGCTTTAAACCGGCTGGGTGCGGTGAACTTCTTGACATAAGCTCTGTCATGGCCCCAGTTGCCGCAGGCCTCAGCATCACAATTACAAATCACGTGTCCCAGGCCGTATTTGTTCTCTACCGTGTGCACCAGGCCCTCTTCCTCGCACATCTTGAGCATGTCAATGGCTTCGGTTTTAGTCAGGGCCCGACCGGTGCCGCGTTCCAGAGCATAATCGGCGGCCTTGTTGAGCTGCATGCAGACTTCCAGGGGCACATCGGTGATACCGTGGATCACCCGGCAGGAACAGTTGGTGACCGCCACCGCGTTAGCTTCCTCCACCATGGTTTTCACGTCTTCAAAAGCCATGACCTGGTTTTCGGTTTCAATGCTCACGTTCACCGGCACCACCCGCATGCCCTGCGGGAAATCCTGATCCTTGATCGCATCCTGAAGGTCCCGCTGTTCCGTAGCTTCAAACACCTTCCAGAGATCCAGGAACGCCTGGTCGATCCCCGGTGTCAAAACAGTAGCATCGTGAAACTGCATGAAATAACGTACTTTGTAATATCGGATGGCATCGGGCTTCTTGGATTTATAGATCAAGCCCTTTTTGAACAGGGGTTCCACCATGGATTCGACCTTGTCCAAGGCAAAGCCTGTTTTTTCTGCGATTTCTTCAACAGTGGCTGGCGGCGAGGCTGCCAGCATGAATTTGGCCTCGTCTTCATTGGCGATGAAGGCAAACATTTTGGGCATCATTTTGGATTCCGGAAAACCGAGGTCCGCGGACAACTGCTGATACATGCTCATGTCGGTCATTGGTCACTCCTCCTTAATTCACGAATTATCTCACGAAGTTGTATTTATTATCATAGTTGATCAATTAACTCCAGCCTTCATGTTTTTACAGACTATGATTCTTCTTTGAAAACGTTTAAGCGTGTAACTTGAACCCTTGGCCCCTTGAACAAAGCAAGATTTGGAACGCTTTTAATATTGGCTATGTTAAACATAGTTTGTATCGGAACATATATATGACAACCGGTATAACCCATAACCAATACACCGAGGAACAGAATGCCGATCAAAGAAGTCAACAAGGTTTGCTTTGCGGGAGCCGGGACCATGGGGTGCTATAATTCCCTGATAGCGGCCCTGTCCGGATATATCGTTACGCTGTATGATATCTCGGAAAAAGCCCTGGAGCAGGTGCCAGAACGACAGTTAAACTGGAGCGAAACCCTGGTGGGACAGGGAATAGCGGATTACGAGGCCATCCAGGCTGCCGCGGCCGCCATAATCCGGACAACCGATCCCTCGGAAGCAGCCCTGAATGCTGATTTTTTCAGTGAGTCGGTGTTCGAAAGATTGGACCTGAAACGAGAGATCCATTCCCTGTTTGATGGATTGCTCCCGGACCATGCCATCATGACCACCAACACCTCCACCCTGCTGCCGTCCAAAATCGAAAAAGCCGTCAAGCGGGGAGAAAAATTTGCCGCCATGCACTTCCACCAGTCCACCCCCCTGGTGGATATCGTTCCCGGGCCGCGGACCTCACCGGAAACCCTGGACACGGTTCAACGCTTCGTGAAAAGCCAGGGGCAGGTGTATGTTATGCTCAAAAAGGAGCGTGAGGGGTATCTGCATAACACCCTGTTCGGCGCCCTCCTGGGAACGGCCCTGGTACTAGCCTCATTGACCGGAGCTGATTTCAAAAATATCGATCGTGCCTGGATGCTGAACCAGAACGACACCATCGGCCCCTTTGGCATGCTGGACGGCGTCGGGTTGAACCTGGTGAAAGACGTCCTGGCAGAAAGCGTCAACCGGGAAAAATCACCTGGCAACCCGGAGGTCGTAGCAGCTGTCACCGCATTTCTACAGCCCTATATCGACCAAGGCGATCTGGGCATGAAAACCGGCAAAGGGTTTTATGAATATCCGGAACCGGAATTTCAAAACCCGGAGTTCATGGCCAATACCCTGGAGGACACAGCCCTCAGCATCCCCATGGTCAACACCGTTCTGGCCACCGCCCTGACACTGGTTGCCGAGGGATACGCAGATCCCCAGGACGTGGACAAATCCTGGATGCTGACCCACAATCCAGAATGCGGTCCTTTCGGAACCATGGACGTCATCGGCCTGGATAAGGTCACAAAAGACCTTATCGAACGCGCCGAACAGATCGATGGCATAACGGGAAATACAGGGGCAATCATCGAAACCACAAAAATAGCCACTGATTTTCTGGATACCTATATTCACTGCAACAACCTGGGAAAGAAAACCGGCAAAGGGTTCTATTCCTACCCTGATCCGGACTACCAAAGACATGATTTTTTAGGAGGGTAACAGACATGGCAACAATTGACGGCGGTGCACTGGTAGGGAAGGCCCTGGCTAACGAGGGTGTGGAGAAGGCCTTTGTGCTCTGTGGGGGGCACATCATGCCCATCTTTTACGGCATGCGCAATGCAGGAATCG
The DNA here is from genome assembly GCA_029940035.1 of Desulfobacterales bacterium. GTDB lineage: Bacteria > Desulfobacterota > Desulfobacteria > Desulfobacterales > B30-G6 > JAJDNW01. The sequence continues at coordinate 19,739 of JAOZRT010000042.1, read as the reverse complement.
AGATCATCGACATGCGCCACGAGGCCGCCGCAGTTTATGCGGCCATCGCGTACACCCGCGCTTCGGGAAAAGCGGCCGTGGTGGTAACCACTGCCGGACCGGGCGTGGGCAATACGCCGGCCGCAATGATGGAGGCGGCGGCCATGGGTATCCCCCTGCTCCAGATCGGTGGAGCGGTGGCCATGAACATGCGCGATGCCGGGGACTTGCAGGACATGGATACGTTAAAGTTGATGGACGCGTGTTCCAAGTGGGCCCGAAAAGTCACCCTTACGGACCGCATCCCGGAATACGTAGCCATGGCCTTTCGCCAGGCATTGGATGCCAAGCCAGGTCCGGTTTATCTGGAAATACCCACAGATCTTCTGTTTTTTCAGATAGAGGAAGAGCTGGCCCCTTTCCCGGCAAATTACCGGGCTAATGCAATCCCTCACGGTGATCCAGCCCTTATCGAATCGGCGGCAACGCTTCTGGCCGATGCCCAACGGCCGGCCATACTCGTTGACGACGGGGCCCGCTTCTCAATGGGGGAGGATGCTGCTGCAATAAAAGCTCTTTCGGATCATCTGCAAATTCCGGTAGGCGTAAACGGCCCTTCCTGCCGGGGATTGTTCGGGGACGAATACAAGTACCCGCTGTTGAAGAACAACGCCATGTGGGGCGCCGATGTGGTGCTTGCCCTGGGGTGCCGCTTTGACTTTCGCCTGGGAATGGGCAAGATGATACCCACCGACGCCAAGGTCATCCAGGTGCACACGGACATGCATCAGATCGGTTTCAATCTCAGGGCGGATATCGGCATCGTCGGCGGTGCCGGCCCTGTTTCCCGGCAGTTACTGGCAGTTATCCGGGATCGCCGTCCGGAGCCTGTGGAGGTCACCTGGACCGGCCCTCCCGGAATAGGTGGCTTCGCAAGCCTGGCAGACGACTTCCGTACCCAGGGCACCCCCATCCACCCTGCCCGTTGTGCGGGTGAGGTGGCGCGTTTCCTCGAGGAAGAAGGCCGCGATTGGAACATCATCTGCGACGGCGGCGAGGCTGGAATATGGATGGGGATGGCGTCTTGTGCCTCCCGCCCGGGACAGATTCACTCAACCGGCCCCAACGGCACCATCGGCACAGGCCCTGCTCTGGCAGTGGGCGCCTGGGTGGCCAACCGCAGGCCCGTGCTGTGGTACAGCGGCGACGGCAGCTTCGGGTTCTACGCCATGGAAATGGATACCATGGCCAAACTGGGGATACCGGTGGTGTGCGTCATTTCCAACGACTCGGCCTGGGGCATGATCCGGTTGGCGGAAAAGTACATACGTCCGGACGAAGTCGCTGAAAAGGGGCACTGCAACGTGGAACTGCACCCCATGCGCGCCTACGATAAAATGGTTGCCATGTGGGACGGGCATGGAGAGCAGGTAACCGCTCCGGAAGAAATTATACCGGCCATCAGAAGAGCCGCTGCCAATGGGAAGCCGTCCATTATCAATGTGGAAGTGGACCAGGTCAGCCTGTCGCCGATGATTGCCGCTTATGCAGATATGGTAAGACCCGAAAATGAATAAAATCGTGTTCCACGATTCTATAAAACGCGACTGCGTCGCTTAAAAGATCTTAATCTGTAATTTGAATTCAAAGGGGAGGCAAAATGACAGACTTTTTCGAACTTCTGAAGACAAGACGATCGATCCGGCAGTTCCAGGACAAGGAAGTGTCTTTGGAAACCATCCAAGAAATTATTGAAGAATGCTGTCTGGCCCCCAGTGCGGCCAACCGGCAACCCTGGAAGTTCATCGTCATCCAGAACCAGGACTTCATCAAACAAATATCCGACGAGAGCAAGAAAAATATCCTGGCCTATATCGAGCAGAACCCGGGCTCCCCCAGCAAACAGTACGAAATGGCCATGCGCAACCCGGATTTCAACGTGTTTTACAACGCTCCCAGCCTGGTGTTCATCATCGGGCCCAAGGACGCTGCCAACCTTTACGTGGACTGCACCCTGGCGGCCTGCTATTTCATGTTCTGCGCCTCTGCCAGAGGGCTGGGAACATGCTGGGTCGGCCTGGGGACAAGCCTGCTCGATCCCGAGCTGCTGGACCGCATGGGCGTACCTGAAGATCATAAAATTGTTGCTCCGATCATTCTTGGCCATCCCAAAGGGATTCCCGGAATACCGGAAAGAATGAAACCTGATATTATCAAGATCATTCCCTAACGAAAAGGATCACTTCCAGATTATTTTAAAGGTTGGGAAGTTTTAACATAGAACATGCGTCATTCCCGCGAAGGCGGGAACCCAGAAAGCAGCCGGCCGAAAGCCCTGGATGCCCGCCTGCGCGAGCATGACGTAAAAAATACGCTCATGCCTGGATTAGTTAAGCATCAAATTGGATAATACCGCATGACATCACAAACCGAGGAAAACCGTTCTCGGCCAGGTCACATCATTATCGGGGCCCAGAGCAATGACCATTCAGCGCATCTGGCTGGCGTATCTTCCCAACGTTTTTTTACCGATGCCGAGGTTTTCGCCCGGGTACAGATGCTGGTCAGCGAATACTATGACCTGGATGTGCCCATCAATTTCTGGGATGTTTACAACGTGGAAGCCGAAGCCCTGGGTCAGGAGATTGACACACCGCCGGAACACATTCATGCAGCTGTGGCAGCCTGCCATACATACGGCCGGCTGCCGCTCCCTGAAAACCTGGATGAAATCCCCTTTGAGATGCCTCAAAGGGAGAGTTTCTCTGAATTTGTGCACAGTAGAGGTACGTCTATATTTTTATAATGGGTTTACCCCATAGTTGGGGTTTACTTGGAACCACCGCCACTGCCGTCCGATCCGCTGCCGCTGCCGCCTGATCCTCCACCGCTGCCGCCGGGTCCTTCACCGCTGCCTCCGGCACCACTACCATTGCCACCAGACCCTTCACCACTGCCGCCTGCCCCACTGCCGCCATTGCCGCCTGGCCCTTCGCCGCTATTGCCACCGTTACTGCCGCCCGGGTTACCCCCTTTACCGATGGCGTTGGCATGGTGATGTGCAATTTGCTGATGGGGTACCTGATGGATTTGATTGATCATTTGATGCCGCAGTTGCTCCATTTCCTGGTGGGAATAATGGTTCTGCAACGCCTGACAGACCGTGTCAGACACCTCCGAAGAATGTATGCCTAACCGTGCCATTGTCCGGGTCGTCTGCATTGTCTGAAGGGACAGTTTATCTTTTTCCTTCATAGAACAATCCGGTAAAAAGGGTGTATCATCAACCCGGTAAAAGTACCTGAATGTCTCACCCGCCGGTAGATCAGATTCCCAGTTATCGGAAACTTTTTTAGCAACTCGCGGCTTAAATCCATATCAATTACCTGCTGTTCCGGGTCGGCACCCGTATACAGGCAGTTTTCAGCATCGAGCCCGGTCATTTTTTGCCTGCGAAACGCATCCAAGGCAGCATTGCGGGCAATGGTGTACAGCAGCGCTTTATTATATTCACGACGACCGTAGCGCGCCAGGTACCGGGTAAAACTCTCCTGCAACAAATCAAGAGCCGTTTGTTGCTCTCCGGTCATACGCAGCAGATAAGCATATAGCCGTTCTCTATTTTCCTTATAGAAAATGCCGTAAGTGTCCACGTTAAATCCATAACGTCTGAGATGGGATAAGGTTACACTTTGGTTTTTGGGTATAGGCCTGATCCTATACCGGCGGCGCGGTGTGGTTTTTCGCCCGGTCCGGCAATTTTTCATGCTTGTTGCGCGCCAATGAAAGGGCCTTGATGAGCTTCCTGCGGGTGTCCTCGGGCAAAATTATCTCGTCGACCATCTGGGCGGTCCAGGTATGACCTACCTCGAACACATCCACCTTTTCCCGTGATCGGTTCAGATACACCTCGTAGGCATCCTCCTCGATTCCCTTGCCATACAGCTCGCAGTAGTTGGCAGTGGACGCCTCCACGGCAAACCGGGCAATGGGCCAGGCATAGGTCAGGTCGGCCCCCATGCTTTTCACCCCACCCATAACCATGCTGCCGGCATCGGCATAGGCTTCGCGCAACACCACGCTGATTTTGGGGACGGTGGTGGTGGCATAGACATCCAGTATCTTGCCGGTATGGCGGTTGAGCCCCAGTTTTTCTTCAGCTTCTCCCGGCACCACCGGCGGCGTATCCACCAGATTGATCAGCGGGATGTTGTACGCGTCCAGGGCTTGTAGAAAGCGGTAGTATTTGTCGCAGGCATTGATGGTCATGCCGCCCGGGTACTTGGGGTTACTGGCCACGATTCCCACGGGTTGACCATCGAGGCGGCAAAAGCAGGTGACCAGGCTTTTGGCGTATTCGTCCTTGATTTCCAGGTACTCGCCCTTGTCAGCCAGTTGCTCGATCACAGCGTGCATGTCGTAGGTTTCATCAAAGTTGTCCGGCACCAGGTCGTTCAGCGCCGGGGTTTTGCGTAAAGGGTCGTCCGAGCTTTCCCACTCAGGCGGCGCTTCCCTGAAGTTCTGGGGCAGATAGCGCAACAGTTTCCGGCATTGCTTGATGGTTTCCTCGTCGTCTTCACCCACCGTGTCGGCGCTGCCGCTGAACTGCATGTGATAGTCGGCCCCGCCCACGTTCTTGTCAAACACTTCCGAGGTGGCAGCCTGGGTCTGACGGGGTCCCCCCAGCCACATGTTGGCCGAGATGCGGCTCATCAACAGAAAATCACACAACGTGGGCAGATAGGCGCCGCCGGCAATGCAGGGCCCCATCAGTACTGTTATCTGGGGAATCACCCCCGAATAAAGGGATTGCAGCTTGAATTGCCAGTCCACACCGGCCGGGGCCACATCGGTGTGTCCCAACCGCCCCCCCGAGGAATCCAAAAGGTTTACCATGGGGATGCCCCAGCGGGCGGCCATTTCCAGGACTTTGGCAAATTTGAGCAGGTGCTGTATGGCGGTGGATCCTCCCAGAACCGTAAAATCAGGGGCATAGATCATGATCGGACGCTGGTTGGCCAGCGCCGTGCCCACTACAGCGCCGTCACAGGGTGCCAGGGCCTCCCGGCCATCCATGCGCATGCCCGTGGTCCCCACACATGAACCCAATTCTTCAAAAGTGCCGGGGTCGATGAGCACATCGATGCGTTCGCGGGCGGTGAGTTTCCCGCGGTTGTGCTGCCGCTCGATATGCTGAATACCACCGCCCAATAGATTCTTTTCCTGTATATCGTGATAGCGTTTTATGGCTTGTTCAAGTCGTTGTCCCATTTTTTCTTTTTCCTTTTTAATAGGCGTACCCATTCCCTTAAGATCGACAGGCCTGGAAGTGCCTACAGTCCATCACGCCGGTTTGATAAAGCGTCTTTTTTCAGGCAATTCTTCATGTTTGTCCATGGTAGCATGCAGGGCCCTGATAACGTAGGCGCGGGTATCCCGGGGGTCGATCACCTCGTTGACCGTGTACATCGGTAGGCCGTCCCCCGTTGGCGGCAGCCACCATGGTAGCCGAACGCACCAGCCGGTTTTTGACGGTCCTGGTTCCGATTTTTCCCGTAGAAAAAACAGTGTAATCGTCTCTTGTTACAGGCGGGACCGCTTTTTGGGCCGAGTTCGTTTCCGAATTTCCGGAAGCCCGCATACATCCCCCGGACAGACTCGATAGAAGGACGGTTCCGGCAAACTTGCCGCCGGTTTTGAGGAATTCCCTGCGTGTGGCTTTGGGTTGCATGGCGGACCTCCTTCAGGTTTGCGTGAAAGAGCATTATCATATGAGCAGGATCTAAATACTTTTCGACACTTGCTATCGATGTTTCAAATCTTGCTATAAACAGGTCACTAAAGTGAATGAATGTGCAGAAAGCTTAGTATTTTATCGCACAGTAATACATTATTATAAAGCCCCCTTTGATTGGCAACAAAATCCTTGCCCCTCTTTCTGGTATAGGTATATACTTTTAATTTTTTCGGAAAGGTACTCTTCCAAACGCAATAATTTATTCCAAATCATCGGAGGATATCATGAAACTGAAACAAATCGTCATTTCCATTGAAAACTCCCCCGGCCGCCTTTGTGAGGTTACCGAAGCACTAGGCAAGGCCGGCATCAATCTGAGGGCCCTGAACCTGGTAGACACCGGTGCCTTTGGCCAGTTGCGGCTGCTTGTCTCGGATGTGGCCAATGCCCGCCGTATCCTGATGAAAATGCAAATTCCGGCCTTCATCAACGAAGTTGTGGCAGCTGAGATTACCGACAAACCCGGCAGCCTGGCCTCGGTTTTACGTCCCTTAAGAGACGCCAGCATCAACGTTATCTTCATGTACGCCTTCATAGGATTTTCCTCCGATGATGCGGTGATGATTTTTCGTTTCAGTGATAACGACAAAGCCGTGGAAGTCCTCCAGAAAAACGGCATCCGTCTGCTGGATGCCGAATCGTTCGGCATTCTCGAATCCAACAACCCTTAACAGCCGGGTAATGCCAAATTTTAATCACGAAAACACGAAATTAAAAAAGCACGAAATTTAGTCCTGTTTTTTAGTGGTTTCCTAATTTCGTGTTTTCGTGATAATTTTTTATAGATATCTAAGATTGGATATCGATAGTTGTACCGCAAAACTCTTTCATTCGTACGGTCAAATAAAGCCATAACCAAATGGTTCCGTAATGGCCCTCAAAATTAGCTTTAAATACCGCAACCAATAGCGGGGTCTAACATTGAAATCCCAATATCCTGAAAACACTGATCCTGAAAGCAACGAGCGTTTGGAGGAATGTGATATTCCCAGCGATCGTTATCGTGTGTTTATCGAGGATGTTGCCGATGCTTTTTTCGAGACCGACATCAAGGGCAACTTTGTTTTTTTCAATGATGCCTTGTGCCGGATTTTCGGGTATGCACGTGATGAAATTCAGAACCGCAGCTTTCGAGGTTTCATGGATGCCGAAAATGCCGACATGGCCTTTGAAAGCTTCAACCGCATGTTCCGCACGGGATCGGGCGTCAGCAACCTCATCTGGGAAATCACACGCAAGGACGGCCAAAAGAGAATTCTGGAAATTCACGCCAACCTCCTGGACGGAGATAGAGAGGCAAGGGCCGTTTTCAGGGGAATTGGCCGGGACATCACTGCCACCGTTAGAACCCAGGAAGCACTGAAAGCGTCCGAAAGCCAGACCAAAAAACAGTACCGGGCCAGCCGGCAGGCTGAACTGCGCTACCGGGGCTTTCTCGAATTCCTGCCGATACCTGTGTTTGTATTCAATATCGACGGCACTGTTTCCTATCTCAACCCGGCCTTTAAAAGGGTCTTTGGCTGGTCGTTGGACGAACTCAAGGGCGAGCACATCGATTTTATTCCCCAAGACCAGAAAGAAAGAACCAAAGAGGGCATCCAACGCCTCTATGCTGAAAAGCGGGTCTACGGTTTTGAAACCAAACGGTTTACCAAGGACGGCAGCTTGCTGGATATCATTCTGGACGGGGCCCTTTTCTATGATGAGAACAATGCACCGGCCGGACAGGTGGTGACCTTAAGGGATGTCACTGTCGAAAAGCGCAATGCCCGCAGCAACAAGGCTCTGGAGCGCATTGCGCATGCCCTGCACAAATTCAGGTTGTTGGACGAACGCCTGGAATACATCACCAACGAAATCAAGGATCTCATCGATATCGATGGTGCGTCCATCATTCTGCTGGATGAGGAAAACGCGGAGTTTTACTTTCGCGTGGCCGCCTATGACGACTCCCAGACCAACCAGAAAATGAAGGAGATACGGTTTCCTGCAGAAAAGGGGGTTGCCGGGCAGGTGTACCGCACCCACCGTCCCCTAGTCGTGCACGACACGTCCAAAAGCCCGTATTTTTTCCAACAGGTGGATGACAAATCCGGTTATGAAACCCGTTCCATGCTGGATGTCCCTATCCAGATCCAGGAGCGCATGATCGGTGTGATCTGCGCGGTCAACAAACGGGAGGGGCGCTTCGACCAGACCGACGTCGATTTGTTGAGCGCCATCGCCAACATGGTGGCCCTGCCCATAGAAAATGCCAGGATCAACGAAGCGCTGGCCATGTCCTATGAAGAGGTTAAAAGCTTCAACCGTGCCAAAGACAAGGTTATCCATCACTTGTCCCATGAAATCAAAACCCCGATTTCCGTTCTTGCGGCCTCCCTGAACCTCTTGAGGAAAAAAAAGGAACGCCTCACCCCGGAGGAGATGGACAGGATCCTTACCCGCGCGCATCGCAACCTCGATCGTATGCTGGACATGCAGTACGAAATTGAAGACATTGTCGGACAGCGCGACTACAAGAGCTATGCCCTTATGTCTTCGCTCCTGGACGCGTGCGCCGATGAAATCGAAGTGCTGGTGGCGGACGAACTGAACTCGGAATCCGCGGCCCGGCACATAAGAGACAAAATCGAGGATATTTTCGGCCCCCGCACCGCTGTTGCTGAAAAGATCCAGCTGGATTGCTTTGTTTCCGATCAGATGCGGCTGATGGCCCCGCGCTTTTCCCACCGCAATGTCCGCATGGAAACACACCTGGAGCCTGCGGGAAACATTCTTATCCCCGGGGATGTTTTAGTGAAGATTATTGAGGGGCTGGTCCGCAATGCCATTGAAAACACGCCTGACAACGGGTTGGTCAGGGTTTCGACAAATACCGGTGATGACGGCCCCATCTTCGAGATTGAAGATCACGGCACCGGTATCACCGAGGAAAACCAACGCCTCATATTTGAAAACTATTTCACGGCTTATGAACCTGCCCAGTACGCGTCACGCAAACCATATGACTTCAAAGCCGGAGGCAAGGGGTTTGATTTGATCCGTACGAAAATTTTCTCGGAGCGCTTTCATTTCAAACTGGACATGGCCTCGGTAAGGTGTAAATATCTCACTGAGGCTGACCAGGCAGGCTCCGACAGTCTGGAAACATGCAGCCGTTGCCCGAACAAGGATGACTGTCCTCATAACGGGGGAACCACCATGACGGTGCGCTTCCTGGCGGCTGACAGGCCGTTAGTACAGGATACACAACATGACCATTGACAATAAACATTCCTCAGAAACCCCTGCGTCAACGACATGCCGGGAAAGTTTCTTTAATGAAATTGATATTGAATTCCTGATCCACGAACTCAAAGACCCCATATCCATCGTGGAAACAGGAGCGCAAATGCTCTTAAGGAAGCAGGAGCGGTTCGGTCCGCTGACAGAACGCCAGACCAAAACCATCAACCGTATCGTGAGGAACGCAGTTAAAGCGCGCCAAATGCTGTACGGTCTCCTGGAAGTCGGCCGGGCGGAAACCGGAAGCTTCAGCTGCGGTCAATTCTCTCCGGCTCTTGCAGGCTATGAAGTGCTGCTGGAATGTCTCGATCTGCACGCACCGGCCATGGCAGACAAGGTTCGGCATACCCAGCAGGAGGAAGCAGCCATGGAACACCTCAACAACAACGGAATCTTTTTTACCACAGACCCGGCCGCTGCGGACCTGCAGGTGCTCCAGGATGAAACCAAATTCCGCCAGATCGCCGGCAACCTCATCAAAAACGCGCTCCACTACCGTGCTGAACGGCTGGAGCTCAAACTGAATATGGATAATGATATCTTTGTGATGGAGGTAATTGACGACGGGCCTGGAATACCCGACAAGTACCAGCAATCTATTTTCAAGCGTTATAGCCAGGCAGCAGGATGCCGCCAGATAGCCCGCAACGGCCATGGCCTCGGGTTGGCCGGTGCCCGCACGCTGGCCCGGTCCCTGGGGGGTGATATCCATCTTTCCAGCCGGAAAAATAAGGGGACCACTTTCTGCCTGACCATGCCCCTGAAATTTTTGGATGCAGACAAACCATAGCATGGCGGGAGGTAAACCGTTGCAGATCATCTCCCGATCAATTGTTGTATTGCGAAGCTTGATAATTGGACAATCGGTTCATTTGAAAGTTTAACGGCAAAGACAAGGAGACATCATGACTGAAAACAAATCCTATCTAAAGGGAAAATCGATCCTGGTGGTTGATGATGAAGAGGACATCCTTGAAACCATAGAAGATATTTTGGATGACTCGACCATCCACACAGCCAGGGATTATGAGAGCGCCTCGGAGAAGATCAAAAAGAACCAATATGATTTGGCCATTCTCGACATCATGGGCGTCAACGGGCTGCAACTGCTCGAAGAATCCGTTGCCAAAGGCATCCCCACGGTGATGCTGACCGCCCATGCGGTCAATCCGGAAACCCTGATGACGTCTATCCGCAATGGCGCCATTTCCTACCTGCCCAAGGAGTCGCTTGCCGATCTCGACGACCTCCTCAATGAGCTCCTTGGCGCTTACGAACGCGGGGAAGCCCCCTGGAAACTCCTTTTCGATAAATTGGGGGACTATTTTGACAAGCGTTTTGGGGCGGATTGGAAAAAAGACGATACAGCGTTCTGGGACGACTTCGAGGGCACCTTCCAGATCGGCAGAGGCATCCAGGAACGGCTGAAAAGGGACCCGAACATTCTGAATAAATTCTAATTATTTTAGGTATAGATCAGCATTTTGGATGCCAGTTCCTTGAGAAGTTTGGCCGCCACCATGGCGGTCATGCCGGATGCATCCCGCAAGGGGTTGAACTCCACAATATCCGCTCCGATGATCGGAACGTCAATGTTCTGGATCACGGTTAACACGTCACGCGTGGACAACCCGCCGGGCTCATGGTGGGACACACCCGGGGCAAATGCCGGGTCCAGGGCATCCATGTCAAAAGAGATGTAAAGCGGCCCGTCAAAATGGAAAACCATGCCGGGCTGCCACGCCTTCATGGGAATAACCTCCACCTTGAACCGCTCCGCCTGATCCTGCTGATGCGGATTCATGGTCCTGATCCCCACCTGCACCAGCCGCTTGGCCAATTTTTCCTCCATGATCCTGGCAAACGGGCACGCATGGGAATTGCGGTTGCCTTCGAAGGAGTCGTACAGATCCGGATGCGCATCGAACTGCAGCAGGTTGATCTGACCATATTGCTTGTGATAGGCCCGCAGCACAGCCGGCGTAACAGCATGGTCTCCACCCAACAACAAAACCCGCCCCTTTTTATCCAGCACCTGCCTGACAACCCTTTCGATCTCTTCCAAAGGAACCTGGGATGGTTGGAACGCCAGGTCGCCCAGGTCGCGGAACAAGACCTGTTTCCCCAGATCGAACCCGTCCTCTCCGCAGAGGTTGGCCGACCCGCAGTGCAGGGCCTCGCGTATCTTGGGCGGCGCCCCGGCCGATCCCCGCATGTAGGTGGAATTCTCGTCGTACGGTGCGCCGATGACGGCCACCGCGTTCTCCTCCATGTTATTTAAAAGCTGCTGGTTGATGGGCATGGTATCAATTCTCCCCCAAATGGTTTTTCCACAACACTTCGCTGTAATTTCATAGCAGCGTAATTCATGCTACTCATGTCATTACGCCTTCGGCTGTCATAAGTGCTTCGCACGTAATTTGCCCTTCGGGCGTAATTTAATTGCGGATATCGACCTTAAAGCTGTCGGCAATAATAAATATCAGCGAAGCAAATATCACGTCCAGCGCTATTTGAATCCATGAAATCCGTGTCTGATAAAAAACGAAAAATTATCCGAAGAGGTACCAGCAGGCTGCCACGGCAAACACGATGCCTGCCAGGTCTGCGGTCAGGGCCGTGATCAGCGTGTGGCGAATACGGCGAATCTGGATGGCGCCGTAATAGACAGCCAGTACATAAAAGGTCGTTTCCGTGGACCCCTGCAGGGTGGTTACCAGATAGCCTGCGTAACTGTCCGGCCCGATGGCAGGATCATTGATGATCGAAGCCATGATTCCATATGCGCCGGAACCCGAGAGCGGCCGCATCAGAGCCATGGGCAGTGCCTCGGCCGGCAGCCCAAAGCGCGTCGTCACGGCTCCCAGCCATTTCACCATGATATCCATGGCGCCACTGGCCCGGAACATCCCCACGGCAACCAGGATGGCCACCAGAAACGGGATGATGCGAATAGCCACCTGAAACCCTTCCTTGGCCCCATCCACAAACACCTCGTACACCCGTACCTGCCGGGCCACCCCGAATCCCAGAAATCCCACCATGATCAGGGGAATGATCCAGGGAGAAATGATGCGGCCGTAAACAACGGTCACGGGAATAAGGGCCACCAGGCACCCCAGGGCTGTGATACTGACCCACAGGGGGTACGCTCCGGACGGGTCCTGGACATCTGTCTCAGGGGTTTCATCGTGCCCGGGCTTCTCTTCCGGAGGGCCTGCTTCCTCTACAGGGTCACCTTCCTTGAAAAACCGTTGATATACCTTGGCAGCGACAATGGCGATGGCCGTGGATGCCAGGGTGGCAATCAGGGTGGTGGGCAGAATGCCGGCCGGATCATTGGAACCGGCCGCAGCTCTTAAGGCAATGACACCGGTGGGCAGCAATGTGACGCTGGAGGTGTTGATGGCCAGGAACAGAGCCATGGAATTGGTGGCCGTACCCTTGGCAGGGTTGAGTTTGTCAAGCTCCTGCATGGCCCGGATACCAAAGGGCGTGGCGGCATTGCCCAGCCCCAGGGCATTGGCAGAAAGGTTCAGGATCATGGCCCCCATGGCCGGATGGTCCGGCGGCACTTCGGGAAAAAGGCGTACCATCAACGGCCTGATAAGGCGGGCCAGAATGTTCAGCATGCCGCCGGCCTCGGCCACCTTCATCAACCCCAGAAAAAGGGTCATGACGCCCACCAGGCCCAGAGCGAGTTCCACGGATCCGGTGGCCGAATCAATCATGGCCTTGGAAAGCGCCTCAATGGGCGAAGGCTCTTCAGCATTCGGGAGCCAGGCCAGCTGTTTCCAGCCCGCAATCAGGAAGGCAATCAGGACAATGGCAAAGAAAATTAAATTCATAAGTATTGATTTTTTCTAGTACAGACAGTATTGCAAAGGAAATAACCACCAGATCATTCACCCACACCTTGGGTATCTTAATAGATAATAAAAATCAATACGAAGCGATAGCACGCTATCGCGCGAACAGCTCCCCCATTTTCATTAAGAGTTCCAGGTCACCGTTCACGGCATATTTTTCTGCAGCAAACATTTCCCCACCATCCGCCTTTCCGGTCATGATGTCCATCCATGTGTCGAAGGGTGTGTCGATGGTGAGATCGGGGTTCTCGCAGAATCCTTCTTGAGCAATGATGGTCCCCTTGGTGATGCTGAGATAACAGCCCCCCTCCACAGCCCCATTGAACTTGTACTGCAGGGTGGCAACCATGTCGCCGGCCCCTTTGGGGTTGAATGCCATCCTGGTAAGCAGCATGAAGCCTTTCAAGCTATCCGGGCGGGGAATCAGCTTTCTTTCCCCAAACTGCTTGGGGGTAACGCCTTCCGCAATGCATGTTCTCCAGAACATGTTGCCTATTTCGTGAAACTGTTCCACATTGTTTGCCACCGGCAGATGGATGTCCGCCATGGTTTCCTCCGCCACGGCACCCTTTTCCACAAGCTCGCGGCCGGCAGCGTTAAGGGCCGATTCGATTACTATCCGCCGCTGCTCCATTCCCGGCTGCATCAAGCTCTCGGCTGCCGGGCGGTAGAGTTCCGATACCAGCCTTTCCCCGAACAGAAAACGGACATAGGCGGACATCTGGTCAAAAGCCGAGTATTCCGGAAAACCCGCCACAGACAATACCACTGCCTTGCCCATTTCAAAACGCATGGGATGGCTGGTCTTGCCATCTTCTTTTAACTCAAAAAAGGGTTGGGCGCAGGGAAGCGTCCGCTCAATAAAAGTTTTCATATGGGCATTGATTGTGTGATGGTACAAGGGCGTGGCGTACACCACCAGATCGGCTTGAATCAACAGGGGCAACAGTTCTTTGGTCATGTCATCCTGAAAAATGCATTTGCCGGGCGTCTTGGTCCAGCATGTATAACATCCGGTGCAGTATTTGATTTTTTTATCCCGCAAATTCACCACGTCCACTTCCGCACCTGCACCAGCCATGCCCTCAACCAGGTATTCCAACATCCACTCTGTTTTACTCTGCCCCCCCTTGCGGGCACTTGAATTGATCGCCAGTACCTTCATTGTGTTCTCCTCCTGGTAATTATGGTTACATAGATTGACCCCTTAATAATTTTCCACTTAAACCTTCAGCTAAGCTGAAGGTCCAAGCTTTGCTATGCGATTAGGTGCGTCAATATTTTCACCACCCGTTCACTTCGTTCACTCGAGACACGGAGAGCACAGAGTTGATTTCTTTTTTCTTCAATCGGGAGACGACGATTGAACAAAACTAACTATTCCTTCGGAATGAATTGCTTTACTTTTTAATTTTCCTAATGGCTTTGAGGGTCTTTTCCACATTTTTCACCATGTCAGCCTTCATCCGCAGCCCGAACAAAAGGCATTCCCTTTGAAACGGATCGGCTATTTTGTTGATTTGCGGGCGGGCATCGTCCAGCTGGTGCTTCTCGTCCTTGATGGACTTCAAATAGGCATCCACCAGCCAGACACGCTCTTCCTTTTCTATATGGCTGAAAAAAAAGAGCCGTGAGAGAAATTCGCTTCTATACCGCTCCGACTGCATGGGTTGTTTTAGAAGATCCTGAAATTCGTCTTTTCCTTGTTCTGTAATACTGTAAACTTTCTTGTTGGGTGCATTCTCCTGGATCTCCAACCGCATGTTGATCAACCCCTGTTGCTCCATTTTCTTCAGTGCCGGATAAATCGATCCAAAGCTCAGGCCGGAAAAATAGGAAAAGGAAATTGAAAATAGTTTCTTGAGCTCATAGCCGCTCATACTTTTCTGCGTTAGCAAACCCAGGAGTATGGTTTTAATATTCATGCCGCCTCTTTATATCGGTTCATAATATATACTATCGATATATATATCGTATCGATATATCTGTCAATAGTTTTTTAATGCCACAGGGGTATCTACAATTCTTGACATGATTCGGCCTTCTCCCTATATTCCCTGTAACCAAACGCTGCAAAAGCCAGAGGGTAAACAACATGGCAAAATAGTTTAGGGTTTACATTATGCACCAAAGCCCGCCAGGAGGATATTGAGATCAATGCAGACACTCGCCTATCTTACAAAAGACAAGGACATAAAAAAACTGATGGCCGTCAGCCTGGCACAGCAGCCTGCTGACCTGGCCGTGGTAAATGCCCGGCTGCTGAACGTGTACACGGGCGAACTCCTGGAAAATCAGGCCATATGCACGTGCGGCCCCTGGATCGCCTATGTGGGTGAAAATCCCGGTAAAAGTATCGGACCCCATACGGAAGTGGTGGATGCCGCCGGCAAAACAGTCATTCCGGGCCTGATTGACGGGCACACCCACCTGGCCTGGATGGCCACCCCGGATGAATTCCTGAAACATATCATGATTGGCGGAACCACCACCATCGTGACCGAAGTGCTCGAGGCCTATCCTGTCGCCGGCCTCGATGGGACAATCGAGCTGATCGAGTCCCTGCAAGACCAGCCCATCAAATGCTTCTGCACGGCGCCTGCCATGGTTTCCATCAGCCGCCAGGCCGGGCAAATGCCGCCAAATGACCTGCAGGCCCTGCTTGACCGGGGGGATGTCCTTGGATTGGGAGAGTCCTATTGGCAGGCCCTCCTCCAGGATCCCGACATTATCCTGCCTCGATTCAAGGCCACCCTTCTTTCCGGTAAGCTCCTCGAGGGCCATTCGGCCGGCGCCAGCGAAAAAAAACTAAATGCCTACATTGCGGCGGGCGTCTCTTCCTGCCACGAACCCATCAAAGTCCATGAGGTGCTGGAGCGGCTGCGGCTTGGCCTGCATGTCATGGTCCGCGAGGGAAGCATCCGCCGGGACCTTGAAGAAATAGCCAAAATTCAGACCATGGGTGCCGACTTGAGACGCTTGATTCTGGTTACGGACGGCGTACATCCCCTGGAACTGCTCGAAAAAGGCTACATGGAATACGTGGTCCAAAAAGCCATCGATTATGGTTTCGATCCTGTCACAGCCATCCAGATGGCCACCCTGAACGTGGCGGAACATTTTAATCTGGACCAGGTGATCGGCGGCATTGCCCCCGGCCGTCTGGCCGACATGGTCGTCATTCCGGACATCAACACCATCAAGGCCGAAACGGTCATCAGCAACGGCATCGTTATCGCCCAAAACGGCGAGGTACGCGTGTCCCCTCGTCCGCACCAGTGGTCGCAATCAACCCTCAACACCGTGCATATGCCTGAACCGGCCCGGGGCTCTGATTTCAGGGTAAGCGCCCCTTCTGAAACCGGAAAAGCCTTCGTACGGGTCATCGATTTGGTGACAGACCTGGTCACCGCCCCAAAGGAAGTCTCCCTGACGGTTGTTGAAAATGAAATCTGCGCAGACATCGCCCGGGATGTCATTAAAGTTGCGGCCGTCGACAGGAACTACCAGCCCGGGAAAACATTCACCGGATTCCTCAAGGGGTTTCATCTGCAATCTGGCGCCTTTGCCTGCAGTGCATCCTGGGATGCCTCCTGCATTATTGTGGCCGGCGCCAATGATCAGGACATGGCCGGTGCGGTCAACCGTATACGGGAACTGCAGGGCGGCGCGGTGGTCATGGACCAGGGGAAGGTCGTGGCGGAACTGGCCATGCCGGTTTTTGGCCTGTCCGCGCTGCTGCCCATCGAGGAAATCATCGAGCGGCTTAAAAACATCCAGTCGGCACTGGCAGAGCGGGGCGTTGGTTTCCCCGATCCCCTTCTGACCCTCATCACCCTGACCGGGGCAGCCATCCCTTTTATAAGAATCTCCGAAGAGGGGCTGGTGAACCTGAAAAACGGCCAGATGGAAGAGCTTGTTATGGGTTGAAATGCAAGACATATGCACCACAAAGGCAACAGCCAGAGCCCCAGAGGTCGGAAGACAGAGGAAGATCAGAAGGTGAGAAAATGAGAAGGTGAGCGGTAGTCGGTCGTCTGTGGTCGGTCTGTCAGAAAGCAGAAGGCGGATAGCGGAAAACGTGTAGGGGCCGGCCTTGTGCCTGCCCAAAGAGGCCAGAACCACAGAGAACCGAATTAACGTCCAACGTCCAACATCGAACACTGGACATCGAATCTTGCTCTTGGCTGATTGCCCAGAAAAACTGAATACAAGAAACTGACAAACCACATTCGACGTTGGATGTTGGACGTTGGATGTTCGATGTTCATTTTTGGAAAAACAAATATGGGAGACAGGTTGATAATATTCTTGGGAGAAAAATGGTGTATAGCGACTATCTGTGCTGATTACATGTTTCTAATGTGTAAGCTTGAATTATGATAAATATCCTTATACATTTCCATAGAACAGTATAACGCAAGCACATAGTTATTTTGATAACAATGCCGGTTCTATAATTCATTACGCGCCTTCAAACATGAAACCTTTTCAGGAAGGAGGATACATGGCCCAGCAGAAAGAGGAAACGATCCAGATTTACCGCGGGTGGGATGAATTCTACAGTCTGGACATCGGCGACAAGCTCGATTTGTTCTCCAAAAACGGACGCCTGTTCGACATCATCTTTGCTCAACAGTTCGACCGTTCGTTCCTCGATGCCATGTGCAGCCTTGCCAGCCAGATCCGGCTCCTTGCCAAAACAAAAACCGGTGCCAATAAACTGAGCAGCCTGCTGAACCACAAGCGCGCCATGCTCTACTTTGTGCAGCCGTCCACCCGTACATTCATCTCCTTTTTGAATGCCTGTCACATACTGGGCATCAAAACATCCGAAATCCGCGGCACGACCACCAGTTCCGAAGTCAAGGGCGAATCCCCGGAAGACACCATCAGAACCTTTGCCAGCTATGTGGACCTCATCATCTCCAGGCACCCGGAAGCAGGCTTTGCCGAAAAAACAGCCTGGGTCCTCAACCGCACCGAGCGACCGGTCTGCGTCGTTAACGGCGGTTCCGGCCCTGACCAGCACCCCACCCAGGCCCTGCTGGATATCTACACCCTGGAACGATCATTCGAACATATCGGCGGGCTTGACGGGAAAAAAATAGCCATGGTCGGCGATCTGAAAAGGGGCAGGACCGTCCGTTCGCTTTCCTATCTCCTGAAAAATTATAAAGATGTACAACTCTATTTCGTTGCTCCGGAAGTCTTCAGGATGAAAGACGACATCAAGGATTTTCTGAAGAAACATGCAATACCCTTCTTTGAAACCGAAGATTTCAACAGTGTCAAACCAATGGTGGACGCCATCTACATGACCCGCATCCAGAAGGAGTATTCCGAAGCCCCATCCGAGGAAACCGACATCTACCCTGGGTTCCATATCACCCGCGACGACCTCGGCCTGATACAATCCCACTGCATCATCATGCACCCCCTGCCCCGCCGCTACGAAATCGAAGTCGAGGTGGACAACGACCCGCGGGCTGTTTACTGGCGCCAGGAGCGCAACGGCATGTGGATCCGGGCCGCATTGATCGCCTATCTCTTCGGTGTGGATGAAACCATCAGGGATGAATTCAGATAAAATCGTGTTCCACGATTTTATTAAACGCGACTGCGTCGCTACTATGCGATAAGCTTACCCGTCGATCGCGTGACGCGCGAAATGCCTATCCCTGTAACAAACTGCAGGGTTGACGGGAGCCTATATTTGCTTATCTTTATACCGTTTGCCACCAATCTGGTTAGCTTTACAAAATGCCATCGTTTTTGGTTTCTTGGGGGACGCAGTAGATACCCGGGTCCAGAGGACCAGGTTTTTAATACTGGAATAAAATATGGGACAGATAGAAAAAGATCCAAATAGCCCGGGCGATCAACCAACACCCTCTTTCTTCACCAAATGGCGGGTGGCCACCCGTCCGTTTGCCCTTCCGGCATCGACCATGTCGGTGATATTCGGAACAATGCTGGCCAATACCATCGGCGACGTTGAATTTAATTTTCTCTTCTTCCTGGCCGCTTTTTTCGGCATGGCCTTTCTCCACACCGGCAGCAATTTGTTGAACGATGTGTTCGATTTCAAAAAAGGCATCGACAAGCAGGTCAACCCGGTCAGCGGCGCCGTGGTCAGGGGGTGGATTTCACCTGGCGAAGCTCTCAAAGGGGGATTGTTGTTCCTTGGGGTGGGTACCCTTATCGGCCTTTATCTGGTCAGCCAGGTCGGTTTACCCATTTTATGGATCGGTCTTATCGGCGTACTCATCGGCGTACTGTACACATGGGGACCGCTGCCCTTGAAATTCAACGCCCTGGGAGACCTGGCCGTTTTCCTGAATTTCGGCATCCTCGGATCCCTGGGCGCCTGGACCGTTCAGACGGGTACGCTTTCCTGGACACCGGTCATATGGGCAATTCCCATGTCGCTGCTGGTGGTGGGCATCCTGCATGCCAACAACTGGCGGGACATTACAGCTGATACCGGGGGCGGGATACAGACCGTGGCCAGCGTCCTGGGGGACAGGAGATCAGAGGCATATTATTGTTTTCTCCTGCTCTTTCCCTTTGCCTTTATTCTGCTGGTAATCCTTTTGTCATGGGCTGCCGGACTGCACCCTCGGATGCCGTTTACCTTCCTGATCACATTTCTCATTCTGCCCAAGGCATTCAGGCTTATAAAAAAGGCAAAGCTCCGCGCCACCCCTGAGCAGCCCATGGACTTCATTGCCCTGGACGGGGAAACCGCCCAGTTCAACCTGATGTTCGGCCTTCTGTGCACGCTGGCCCTGGGGCTTGACGCGCTG
>JAOZRT010000244.1 GCA_029940035.1 Desulfobacterales bacterium | reverse complement strand
CTTCTGTGCTTCTGGAGAGCGAACAGGTTAAAAAAGCCTACCTGGGTGAATAGGGCTGCCATTGTTAAGCGTATTTGATCAGTATCAACCGCGCGGCTCAATCATAATATATGCATAGCAATAGGAATGAAACATAATGGAAGCATCACCCGTTTTGTATCACCGCGAAGGGAATGTCGGTATCATCACCCTGAATCGCCCCCACCGTCTTAACGCGCTGAACGGCGAACTTTTGAAAGCCTTCACGGAAATACTCGATGCCGCCCGCCGCGACAAGGACGCTGCGGTTATCATTATTACCGGTTCCGGCAAAAGTTTTTGTTCTGGTGAAGATCTGAAAGAGACGGCCAAAGGAAAAAGTGTCGAAACATGGATGGATGAGGCTGAGCGGCTTCAGGATGTGCAGCGCTATACCTTGAAGTTGGATAAACCCCTGGTTGCTGCCGTTAAGGGATATGCCGTGGGCGGCGGTTGTGAAATTGCCATGAGCTGCGATATCCGTATTGCGGGTGAATCTGCCGTTTTCGGATTTCCAGAAACCGGTGTTGGATTGACAGTGACAAACGCAGGCACGAAATTATTGACCCATCTTGTGGGTCTTGGAAAAGCCAAAGAATTAATTTTTACGGGTGAATTCATCGACGCGAACGAAGCGTGTAAAATCGGGTTGGCAAATAAAGTGGTGCCGGATGAGGATTTAATGGATGAAGCCCTGGCCCTGGCCCAAAAAATTGCCCAGCGTTCCCCCATGGCCCTAAGATTGTCTCGAATTGCTATCGATCAGGGTATGAGTGCCAGTTTCGAAGAAATATTGGAACTCGAAGCCAGTCACCTCCTCACCTGCACCCTGGCAGGGAATGAGAAATCCTTTGTCGAAAAACGTCTGAAGGAAATGAAGAAATAGATCCGGCCCGGTCCTGGGGGCGGTTGATCAGGGGATGGCATTGAAAGGATGCCGATATATAGGGTGCCTGGCCCGTGAATACTTCTACGTCATGATGGGCCTTGTTATTATCAACTGGAAAATGAACAGGTACAAAAGGCCTACCTCCGCGAATGAAAAAGAGATCAGCCGTCATCATCGGGGGCGGCGTTATCGGCGCCTTCATTGCGTATTTCCTGCTGCAAAAAGGATGGCAGGTCTCCATCGTCGAAAAAGACCGGTTCGGCAGCGGCAGTTCGGAAGGCAACTGCGGCCTGATCGTCCCTAACCATGTTTTTCCCCTTAATTCTCCGGGATCCCTGTTGAAAGCCTTCAGGAGCATGCTGACCCGTGACGCCCCTTTGCATGTGAAGCCCCGGCTAGATCTGGATCTGTTCCAATGGTTCATTCAATTTGCCCTCAAGTGCGGGCAGAGCGATATTCTGTTTTCCGCCCGGGGAAGGCATGCGCTGCTTCAAAGTTCATTTGACCTCTACCCGTTTATCGTGGAAAGGGAAGAACTGGACTGCGACTGGGAAAAGGGCGGATCTCTGCATGCATTTCGTTCGGAAAAGGAGTGGCGTGCGTGTGCGGAGGAGGGTGCCGCTATCAGAGAATTCGGCATTGTCGCTGAACAGCTGGATCGCCGCCAATTGCTTCGCCTGGAACCCAGCCTGGCCCCGGATCTTTGCGGGGGATGGCTTTATCCGCAGACCGCCCATCTTTGTCCTGAAAAGCTTATGGCTTCCATGCACGGCATGCTTACGCAAAAAGGGGCGACCATCCTGGAAAATGCCGAAGTAACGGGGTTCGATGCAACCAACAACTATGCCCAGAGTGTTCGAACGGCAGATGCCACTATTGCCGCCGATGCATTCGTGGTGGCGGCCGGGGCCTGGACACCCCGCATGCAGAAGGTGCTGGGCTGCCGGATTCCCATCCAGCCCGGCAAAGGATATTCCATAACTGTTGCCGGGGCTGAACAGGTGCCTGCCCGACCCTGCTTTTTTGAAGAAAAGAGTGTTGTGACCACACCCTGGCCGGACAGTTTCCGTCTGGGGGGGACCATGGAATTTTCCGGATTTGACGACAGCCTGGACCGTGAGCGCCTGGCAGCCCTTTCAAGGGGTGCCGATCAATACCTGGCAGATCCCTCGCTTGGCGCTGTTGAAAAGGAGTGGTGTGGTTTCCGGCCCATGACCTATGACGGGCTGCCCATCATCGACTGGTCGCCGCGGCTTCGGAATGTGGCTGTTGCTGCAGGGCATAACATGCTGGGGCTCAGCATGGGCCCGGGGACCGGCAAACTGGTGGCTGAAACGATCAGCCAAGAAGAACCCCATGTCGATCCGCGGCCCTACAGCCTGCAACGTTTTATCCGAAATAGATAAGAGGTCCCTTATGTTTTCGTGATTAAATAGAGCATCATTTTTCGCATCAAAAGGCATGCTGTATGTATCCATTTAGAATTAGTTCCATATTGAGTATGACCAAGTTCCTCTGCATTGCCGCCGTGCTCCTGGCGATGCCTTGGGGGGGGATGGCAGCTGAAACCAAACAAGCACCTGCCTCCACGCCGGTACAGACCGCACTGGTCAGGGAGGCGCTCGTATCCCAACAGGTGTCCATCATCGGCACCACGGAAGCTTTCCGGAAGAGCACAGTGGCCGCCGAAGTTTCCGGGAGGGTGGAAAAACTGCATGTTCAGGAGGGCGATTTTGTCAAAAAAGAAACCCCCCTGGTCAGCCTCGGCAGCATTGACACTGCCCTGCGGCTGAAAGGTGTTGTTGCCGGGGGCGAGGCTGTCAAGGCCCGGCTTGTTTTGGCTGAGAAGGAACTGGAGCGGGTCAGGAAACTCAAAACGACCAACAGCGTGGCTGCCAAGCAGTATGATGAAGCCTATTTCAAGGCCATGTCGCTCACCAGCGAACTGGAGCGCAACAGTGCTGAAATAGAACGGCTTGAATTTGAACTGGCCCGTAAAACAGTGCGAGCGCCCTTTACTGGGTTTATCACCCACGAGCACACCCAGGTCGGTCAGTGGATGCCCATCGGCGGGAGTGTCGTCACCCTGGTGGACTTAAGCAGCATCCTCATCAGAGCGGATTTGCCGGAAGCACAGGCCGTTCGTCTTAATCTCGATAAGAATGCCGCTGTCATCATCGGAAGCCTTTCCGATCGTCCGTTGGCGGCGAAAATAGAGGTGGTAATGCCCCAGGGGAATCCTGTTTCGCGGACCTTCCCTGTGCGCCTGAAGCTTCCCAACCCGCAATACAGCATCAAAAGCGGGATGGAGGCCATTGCAACGTTCGAGCTCGGCCGGAAAATTAAATCCATCCTGATCCCCAAAGATGCGATTGTGCCGTCCGGCACCGCAAACTTGGTGTTCCGCGTCGACCAGGGCAAAGCCTTTCCTGTTCCTGTATCTATCAAAGGCTATTATGGAAACGAAGCCGCAGTGCAGGGTGATCTGGTACCGGGCCAGTTGGTTGTCATCCGCGGCAACGAACGCTTGCAGCCCGGACAGCCGGTGCATGGTATTGATTGATGAAACTCGTAGACGCCGCCATAAAAAAGCCCGTGACCGTCAGCGTCGGGGCCATCCTGCTGGTACTTTTCGGCCTTATTTCCCTATTCCGGATCCCCATTCAGCTGACCCCCAACGTGGACCTGCCTGAAATTTCCATCGAGACCGTGTGGGTGGGGGCCAGCCCTAACGAAGTCGAAAGGGAAATCGTCGACGTCCAGGAAGAGGAGTTGAAAAACCTGGAAGGCCTGGAGGAGATGTCCAGCGAAAGCACGGACGGATATGCCTACATCAAACTGATGTTTGAAATCGGCACCGACCCGGACGATGCCCTGCTGCGCGTTTCCAACAAACTGGACCGCGTGAAAAAATATCCAACAGGGGCTGAGAAACCTTTGATCAAGTCCGGCGGCCGGCGCGAGCAGGCCATTGCCTGGCTGGTGGTCCGCAGCACGAAAGGGTATGCAGGCACCCTGAACGAAGAGTTCGATTTTCTGAATGATCACGTCAAGCCGCGCATGGAAAGAATCAACGGCATTGCTTCGGTCAATATTTACGGCGGCAAGGAGCGTGAACTTCAGGTGATTACGGACTCGGACGCTCTGGCCTCGCGCCGCATAACCGTGCCGGAGCTCATCCATGCGCTGGCCATCGAAAACCGGAACATCAGTGCCGGCAAATTCGATGAGGGCAAACGGGAATATGTGGTGCGCACCGTTGGTGAATACCGGAGCGCGGAGGACGTGGCCGATGTTATCATCAAGCGCGTTGACGGTGTTGCGGTAACCGTGGGTGATGTGGCCACCACCCGGCTCGGGTTCAAGGAGCTGGATGTGGTGGTGCGCAACCAGGGCGAGACCACCCTGGTGATGAATGCCGTCCGGGAGCCCGGCTCCAACGTGCTTTTGGTCATGAACCGCCTCAAAGCCATTCTGGAGGAGCTGAACAACACGGTTCTGAAAGAGAGGCATTTGAAGATCGTTCAGGTGTATGATGAGACCGGCTACATTTACAGCGCCATCAACCTGGTGAGAAAAAACATATTCCTCGGCGGACTGCTGGCGATTGTCGTGCTGATCCTTTTCCTGCGCAACATCGCCAGCACGGTGATCGTTGCGGTGGCCATCCCGATCAGCGTCATCGGCACTTTCCTGATGATGACCATGTTCGGCCGCAACATCAATGTGGTCAGCCTGGCAGGCTTGAGTTTCGCCATCGGCATGGTGGTGGACAACTCAATCGTCGTTTTTGAAAATATCTTCAGGCACCGGGAGATGGGCAAATCCCGCATCCAGGCTGCCTATGACGGGACTGTCGAGGTGTGGGGCGCTGTGCTGGCCAGCACGTTGACCACGGTTGCCGTATTTCTGCCCATCATCTTTGTGGAAGAGGAGGCAGGTCAGCTTTTCCGCGACATCGCCATTGCCATCAGCAGCGCCGTTTTCCTGAGCCTGATCATTTCCATCACCGGTATCCCGACCCTTTCATCCCGGATACTGGGCAGGATCGACAAGGCGGACAAGAAATCCCGGAAGCGCTTTTCCCTGAATGGAATCGCCGGCGCATTTACGGCCGGCATTACACGATTTACATATGCTTCCGGAGGCAGTGTTCTGGCCCGTGCCGGCATTGTGCTGCTGTTGACCGTTGCCTCGGCGGCTTTTGTTATAGGACTGATGCCCAAGGCCGAGTACCTGCCCCAGGGCAACCGGGAAATGTTGTTTGGCATCCTGATTCCGCCGCCGGGATACAACCTCGGTGAAATGCGCGCCATAGCGGATGAGGTCGAAAAGGACATCCTGCCGCTGATCCGCGACTCTGCCCAAACAGAGAATTCTGCTATTAAGGATCTGCCCCCGGTGGAAAACTTTTTTTTCGTAGCCTGGGGCCGGCAGGCGTTCATGGGCGTAGTGTCTGGAGACCAGGAAAGGACCCGGGAACTGCTGCCTTATATTTACAACAGCCTGCGCAAGATACCCGGCATGATTGCCGTTGTCCAGCAGTCCGGACTCTTTTCAAGGGGCATCGGCAAGGGCCGTTCCATCGAGGTTGAAATCACCGGGCCGGAGCTGCCCCACCTGATCGACCTGGGGCGACAGGTTTTCGGGGGGGCCATGCAGGCCCTGCCGGGAGCCCAGATCCGCCCCATCCCGGGCCTGGACCTGGGCAGCCCTGAAATGCGCATCGTCCCCAACCGTGACCGCTTAGCGCGACTGGGCATGACTACCACGGATATCGGTACGACACTGAATGTGTTTGTGGATGGTGCCCGGGCCAGCAACTTCCGCCTGCATGGAGATGAGATCGATCTGGTGGTGCGTGATCGTGAGGGCCGGATTTCAAAAACCCAGGATCTGGCCGGTATCTCCATCATTGCGCCCTCGGGCGAGCGGGTCAAACTGGGCTCGGTGGCGGATATCACCCTGGAAGAAGGCCCCAGCCAGATCAATCACATCCGCTCGGAGAGGGCCATTATCATTCAGATCATCCCTCCCCAGGATATCCCCCTGGAGGTTGCTTTGCAGAAAGTCAAGGCAGAAGTCATCGAGTCTGTTCACGCCAGCGGCGCTTTGGGGAGCAATTATCGGATTCAGGTGGGCGGCACGGCCGATGACCTGACCCGCACAAGCCGGGCGCTGATGTGGAATTTTATCCTGGCTGTACTGATCAGCTACCTGCTCATGTCCGCCTTGTTTGAAAACTTTCTTTACCCCTTCATCATCATGTTCAGCGTTCCCCTGGCCGCGGCCGGAGGGTTCGTGGGGTTGTTCCTGCTCAACCGGTTCATTATTTATCAGCCCCTGGACATCATCACCATGCTGGGGTTCATCATCCTGGTGGGCATCGTGGTCAATAATGCCATTCTGATCGTCCACCAGGCCTTGAACAACATGCGGCAGGCCGGCATGACCCACCGCGACGCCATAACCGAATCGGTGCGTTCACGCATACGGCCCATCTATATGAGCAGCATCACCACAGTCTGCGCCATGATGCCGCTGGTCCTGTCACCGGGGGCCGGTTCGGAATTTTATCGTGGCCTGGGGAGTGTGGTGGTGGGCGGGATCCTGATATCCACGGTGTTTACCATTTTTCTGATCCCGGCTCTTCTGAGCCTCACGTTCGACACCATCGGCCTGTTAAAAAAACGCTTCTTCAGGTCACAGGAAAAGATGTCTTGATAACGGTGTTTGGTATTTGGTGTATAGTGTTTTGTATGATGGAAGCCGGCAAGGGGTCAGCCCGGAGCCCTTTGTTTGAGGTCGATCAATTCCTCAGAGTACCAAACACAAAATACCAAACACCAAACACTAAAACCTATTTATTTTCGTCAATGT
>JAOZRT010000243.1 GCA_029940035.1 Desulfobacterales bacterium | reverse complement strand
GAGCCGGTTTTTTCACCGGCTGCTCAGACACCTGCTGCCGATAAAAAAGTGACCCTCACCCATTGGCGGAAAGTTATTGCCGACCGTCTGACGTCTAGTTGGACAGAAATTCCCCACCACGCTCAATCCATTGATATCGATGTGACAGAATTGTCTCAATATATCACCGAAACCCAGAAGGATGCATCCATCCCGCGTTTGACTTACATGCCCTTTTTGATGAAAGCGATTCAGGCCGGCATTATGGTCACACCTGAGATCAATGCGCATTGCTTTGGAGATCATTATGTCGTCCGGAAGGATCTGAACATTGGTATCGCGGTTGATGCCAATGGAAAGCTGATTGTACCTGTTGTAAAGCAAGTTCAGAACAAGTCGATCACGGATATTGCTGCAGAGCTGAAATCTCTGGTTGTCAGGGCTCGGGAAGATAAGCTCGAGCCCAATGATGTCCAGGATGCCACTATTACCATTTCCAACGTGGGGCCGCTGGGATTGTATTCCGGATTTTCGATTATAGTACCTCCCCAGACAACCATCATCTGTGTTGGGGCAGTGCGGGAGGTCCCGGCCGTAATAGACGGTTCCATAGAGATTAGAAAAAAAATGTTTGTTACCAATTCGTACGATCATCGCGCAGTCCATGGAGGCCCTGCTTCCCGGTTTTTTGCCGAGATGCGGGATAAACTCGAGAGCCTGAAATCGCTTCTTTTGATATTGCACTGATGAATAGTATTTTAAAAATGTCTGAATAGAGAGGAATTCATATGGAAATACCGAAGAAAGACTTAAAAAAGATGGCTTATTGGATGTTGATGGGAAGGCGGATTGAGGAACGCATCACCACCCTTTTCAAGGAAGCGCGATTGCGCGGCCACCATCATCCGGGAATCGGTCAGGAAGCTACCGGTGTAGGTGTTTGCTATGGTTTGGAGGAAAGAGATTATGTCTCGTTGTCCCATCGCGGCAAGAACCCTGAATTGATGAAAGGCATGCCCCTGAAAGAACTGATGGCCGGTTATTATGCTAAAGACCAGGGATGTGAAGGGGGCAGGGTACCTGCCGGTTCACATATGTACGGCGATCTTTCCCACCATATTATTCCCATGCCCGGTCCCATCGGAAGCGTGATTCCCATCGCTGTTGGCGTTGGCCAAGGCCTGAAGATGGATGGAAACGGTGCGGTGATGGTATGTTTTTTTGGCGACGGGGCGGCCAACAGGGGAGATTTCCATGAAGGTTTGAACATGGCGGCGGCGTTCAAACTGCCGGTTATTTTTGTTCTGATTAATAATGCCTATGCCATGTCGGTGTCCGTGGAGAAAGCGACCGGAATGAAAAAGCTGGTTGATCGGGCCAAAGGGTACGGCATGCCGGGCGTCAATGTCGACGGTAACGATGTTCGAAAAGTCTATTTGGAGACACAAAAAGCTATCCAGAGGGCCCGCGCAGGCGAGGGCCCCTCGCTTATCGAGAGCATGGTTCATCGCTGGACGGGTCATTCCATCAGTGACGCCGATATTTACCGCACCGATGAAGAAAGAAAAAAAGGAGAAAAAAAAGATCCCATCAAAAGGATAAAAAGAGAGTTAATCAAAGAGGGCGTCCTAACTGAAAGTGCCTATAAAAAACTAGAAAAACGAGTTGATGAAGAGATTGAGGCGGCCGTTAATTATAGTGAAAATGAATGCACCATCCCTGATCCCTCGGAGATTTTACGAGGTGTTTATGCAGATACTTCACTATAGGACCAACCGGGATAAATCGAGAAGCTGAGCTGTTTTCCTGCCTGCCATTAAGGAAAATGGCGCAAGTTAACACCATATAGTGACGTTTTGAAGAAATGATATTGGACTGTAGTAATACCCATTGGCGAGAAAGGAGGTGAAATCAATTTAGTATCGTTCATCCACCAAAAACCAATTAAGGAGGGAAAAATGAAATTATTCGACGCGAAGTTTTTTAAATTATGTCTGGTTCTGATTATGGCAACGGCGTTATGCATTCCGTCTATGGTAACCGCCAAGGATTATAAATTCGCTTGTTCGTTAGGCTGGATGGAGAACGAATCGGGCCAACGGCAACGGTTCGGTTTTGAAGCTGCTGTAAAGGAATTAGGCGGAACGATTACCTTTACTGATGCAAATTATGATCCTAAAAAACAATCAGATCAGATTGAAGCCTTTATTAAAATGAAACCAGATGCTCTTTTTATCACACCATCCGACCCGGCTGGTATTACCCCGGCAGTCAAAAGAGCGGTAGCGGCAGGCATCCCTGTTTTCATCGCCGATGCGATTGTCGCCGGAGCAGACTGTGTTACCTCAGTTCTCTCAAATGACTTTGGAATGGGGATGTACGGAATTGATTGGATTGCCAAACGGATCGGCGGCAAAGGTAAAATTGGTATTATTGATTTACCCGTAAATGAGTCCTGGGACCTTAGAGGCCAGGGTGCCATGTGGGCCCTTAAATCAAAATACCCTGATATTGAGGTTGTTGCCAAGTGGTCCTGGGATTCCACAGGCGCAGTTACACCACGTCAAGCCGTAGATAACATGCTGACTGCCAATCCCAAAAAAGGTGATTTGGATGCGATTTGGTGCGCCTGGGACGGTGCTGCCATGGAAGGCGCCCTTGCCATTAAAGCCGCTGGCAGAGCGGACGAAATCGTTACGACCGGTATTGACGGTGGCAAAGCAGCCTTCGACTTCATCAAACAGGATACACCCTTTAAAATGACCCTCGCGCAAAGTATCTACACCATGAGCTATTTAACAGTCTATTATGCTCATAAATATCTTGCCGGTGAGCAAGTACCGCGCACGGTTATTGCACCGGTATTTGGAATTACCAAAGATGAATTAAAGGGAATCAAAAATCCTGAAGATTATGACATCCCTGGCGTTGCTGCAAAATTTGGTTGGACCCGTACACTCTAGAAGATAGCTTAACGGTAATCCCTTAATCCTTACAGCCCATCAATAATGGATGGGTTGTAAGGGTTAAAAGCAGAGAAAGCATGCCCACTCCTGCTAAACCGATAGTATGAAACTTCAATCTTTCAATGAAAAATAAGGAAGGTGATTGGCGTGGAAACCACCAAATTAAGAATGCAGGGCATCCAAAAAGAATTTGCCGGCGTTAAAGCCTTGGATGGTGTCAATTTTGAACTGCAACCCGGAGAGGTTCACGCCTTGCTGGGAATTAATGGGGCGGGTAAATCGACCTTAATAAAAATACTCTCCGGCGTTTATCAAAAGGATGCTGGTTCGATCCAGCTTGACGGCAAATCGATTGAAATCAACAGCACCCAAGATGCTATCAATAACGGGATTGCGACCGTTTATCAAGATCCACAAATGATTCCATCCTTTACCGGCTATGAAAACATCTATTTGGGAGCTGAGACTGAAAAAAAGGGACTGTTCCCCCGCATTAATAAACGCAATCTTCGGGAAAAGGCAGAGGCTCTTTTAGAACGCTTTCCAGTAAACATTGATTTGGATCGAACGGTCTCAGAATTGAGCGCTGTTGAAAAGGAAATCATCGCTGTTCTACGGGCACTTTCAAAGGAAATGACGATCCTGATCCTGGATGAACCGACTTCAATCTTGACTGAGACCG
The DNA here is from genome assembly GCA_029940035.1 of Desulfobacterales bacterium. GTDB lineage: Bacteria > Desulfobacterota > Desulfobacteria > Desulfobacterales > B30-G6 > JAJDNW01. The sequence goes on along the minus strand of JAOZRT010000243.1, from coordinate 3,180 downwards.
AAACTGAAGTTCTCTTCCGCCTTATCCACGTGCTAAAAGAGCGGAAAGTTGCCATCATTTATATTACGCACCGGTTAGAAGAAATATTCCAGATCGCCGATCGGCTCACGATATTACGTGAGGGTAAAAATGTGGCCACGCTGAGCACGAATGATGATGAAACCAACAATCATTTAGCTGTCGCTGAGTTAATGCTGGGGAAAAAACTTGATAAAATATACCCGGAAAAAAGTACTTCCATTGGAGATGAAAAATTATCTGTAGACAATTTTTCGCTTGCGGGCAGCTTCAATAATGTTGCCTTTAAAGTACACGGGGGTGAAATACTCGGTATTTTCGGCTTAGTTGGATCCGGCGTTGAAGAATTGGGCAAAACGCTATTCAGTGTTATTCCCAAAACCTCTGGAACGGTAAGAATGAACGGTGCAGAGCTATCGCTCAGCTCTGCCAATGAGGCAATTAGCAATGGCATATTTTTGGTCCCCGGCGATCGACGTGATGAAGGTCAAATAAATGATGAACCGATCTATTTCAATGTTTCCCTGTCAAATTTAAAACGGGTTAGCAGAGCAACGGGACTGATTGATCATAAAAGGGAGAAACATTGTGTGCAGGAACTTGTCGATCAGGTCCAGTTGGCTGCCCGTGACATAAACCAGGAAGTGTCATTGCTCAGCGGAGGCAATCAACAAAAAGTGGTGATTAGCAAAGGGCTCTTTACCGAGTCCCAAGTCTATATTTTTGCCGAACCGACGGTCGGCGTCGATGTTGGCGCAAAAACCGGAATTTATCATCTAATCCGCAACCTTGCGGAACAAGGGAAAGCGATCATTATTATTTCCTCAGATTGTGAAGAGGTATTCGGTATGTGCGACCAGGCCATGGTCCTTTACAAAGGGCATGTTACACTCCAAAAGAGCGTTCATGAATGCCGCCTCGAAGAAATGCTACTTTGCGGCGTAACTGGAGGGAAGACCAGTGAATGATAAAAAATTGGTGATTTTTTCTGATACATTCAAGCCCATTACTATTTTTTTAATGATGATCGTGCTCATGTTCATTCTGTTCGGCTTTTTTGAATATGACAAAGGCTATTTATCCACTCGAAATATCCGGATGCTGTTCACGCATATGTCCATATCCGCCATTGCTGCTTTGGGCCTAACGTATGTGGTTGCCGTAGGTCATTTTGATATGTCCTTTTATCTGGTGGGATGCCTGGCTGCAATGACCACCAGCTATTTTAATAAAACTGATCTTATGATGAACAGTTTTATGCTTGGCAATATTCATGCTTTTGTTATCCCGGCAGTTTTAGCCGGCATAGCTGTGGGGTGCCTGTGGGGGTTGGTTAGCGGGGTCGCTGTCGGTATTTTTAAGCTTGATGATATGGTGACAACGATTGGAACAGGATTTATGGCCTTTGGTATGGCGTACTTTTATACGAAAGGGTCATTTATCTACGATAATTTCCTGACCTCCGGTATTACCGAGATCAATGATGCCAAATGGTTTGCGATTCCATTCCCTATCATTCTAATGGCAGCACTCTACTTCATAAGCTACCTGTTTCTAAGCCGGTCCAAACATGGACGCTGTTTTTATGCCACCGGAAGTAATAAGGTCGCTGCTATTTTTTCCGGCGTAAAGGTTAAGCACTACATTATTATCGCATTTGTCGTGTGTTCGGGTTTTACGTCATTGGCCGCTATTATGACGACTGCCGCCCAAGGGGTCGGCAGTGTTAAGGCCAGTCTCAATTTTTTAATGCCGGCTTATGCTGCAGTGTATATTGGGATTGCGGTTTTTAAAAAGCCAACCGTAATAGGTACCTTCTTTGGTGCCCTTTTTTCAGCAATTATGTTGAATGGATTTACGTTAATGGCGCTGCCTTTCTATTTAAGTGATTTAATTATAGCAGCTGCAATGATAATTGCGATCATGGCATCAAAAATCGATTGGGCGTCAATTAAAAAGAAAAAATCGAATACCGCACCCGCAATACACGCGAATTAAGAATCGAGGTATCAGTATGAATGACAATGCGAACGAAATTGAAAGTGGATTTCAGATAAGCAACCTATTCCAGGCAAAGTATGGATTGATATGGGTAGCATTTATCATGATCGGTGTATTTGCAATAGCCTCGCCCACCTTTAGAACGCCGGGTAATTTGCTTGAAATTCTTCGTCAATCAGGCCTCCTTGCAATAATGGTGATTGGCTTGACGTGGATTGCGGCTACCGGTGAAATTGATGTCAGCTATGGTGATATAGCCGCTTTTACCGGAATCATGACAGCCGTTTTCCTGAAAGCAGGCTTGCCGTGGCCGCTTACCTTCCTATTTGCAATATGCCTGGGATCAATTTTTGGCCTCTTTAGTGGAATATTAGTAGTCTACTTTAACTTTCCATCGCTAATTGCCACCTTGGCCGTAGGTTCCGGCCTGGCCAAATCGATTGCGCGCTGGGTTAGTGGTGGTGCCGTGGTTCATATTTCCAACCCTCCCGGCGTTGTCTATCAGATCGTCTATGGTACATTTTACGGCATACCCATTCTCTTTTTGATTACATTGGCGATTTATCTGATATGCCGAGAGTTACAGGACAAAACAACTACAGGCCAACACTTGTATGCACTAGGCGAAAACAGGCAGGCCACTCAGGAAGCCGGCATTAGTGAACGTAAAATATTATTGTCCTTGTATGTCCTTTCGGCGCTATTGGCATCTATTGCCGGTGTTCTACTGACGGCCATGGTCGCATCGGGCAATCCTAATATTGGTGGATCTTATTTTTTAGACGGATTGACGGTTGTTTTTCTGGGGGCAATGATCATTAAAGCCGGGCAGCCAAACGTGATTGGTACGCTTATCGGCGTTATTATTTTAGCGATTCTGAGTAATGGATTAACACTGATGGGGGAATATTTCTTTGTGGGAAATATCGTCAAGGGCATTCTGCTTGTCTTTGGTGTAATTGTTGTCACGCTTGCAAGAAAAAGAAGGCAGGTAGACGGCAGATTTGTTGTGGCTTAAAACAGTTTAGGAATGATTAAGACAAACTATGTTGGAGCAATCGCGATATGACCAGGGAAATTATATTAGGGCTTGATGTCGGGACCAGCAGCACAAACAGTGTTATTGTAGACACTTCTGGCAAGATTCTCGGCCAGAGATCG
>JAOZRT010000242.1 GCA_029940035.1 Desulfobacterales bacterium | reverse complement strand
CCATGCAGAATATTCTGACTTTCAAGGATGAACGCTTTCTGCACTGGTTTCAGCCTTTGTAGGCTGATCCGGCGATAATCTTGTGATCAGCTGTATATGCCCCGACTAAGGGGTATACTGTTCTCGATGCTAATCCCCGAACCGAAAAATGAAGTCCAGCTTCCAGATGTCGAAATCAGGTGTGCCCGACGCATTGCTGATATCGATCCAGGTCTTGTAGTAACCTGCCTGCAGGCCGAAATTGCGGTTCACGTCAAATCTTACGCCGATGCCGCCATTGTAGGCGACAGGAAAAAATCCCAACTCCCTCCACGGCTGCCCGCGCGGGTCTTGGTGAAATCCTGGGCGTCGGCAGGGCCGGGCACGATTGCCCCGATTGCGACAACCACGAGCACAACAATCATTATCCTGACAGGCGTTCGCATGACAGTCCTCCTTTAATTTTAGATCGTCTAAATCTCAGCATTAATTATCCGCTTTGCTCAAACTGATTTTAATGCCCTGTTTGCTCAGATCTCTTTTCAGCAGTTCAATAAATGGAAGGGTCAAAAGCGTAAAAAACAAGCTGATGAAAATGAACATCTCCAGGATGAGCGTCCGCGTATCAATCGAATTGGCAATTTCGAACATCGAGCCTTGAAAAGCATTACGCAGCCAGTCAAACGAGGGGCTTGAAAACAATTTGAACAGACCGGCCCCGACAACATCTTCGACGATATTGGTTGTGTTGGCCAGAGCGGTTAGAAATGCGTACCCGATGGCCGCGTGGGACACCTTGACCGTGTGGCCGTTTATTGTCAGGGGGATCAGAAAAGCCGGAATCATCGCAAAGCTAAAAATCGTTCCGTTGATCAGCCTGAACCACTGATATCGGTTCCAGTCCGGCAATGGATTAAAGGCATCCGGCAATGTAAAATAGAAAAACCGCCACCACGGATGATCCGGTTCCAGGTAAAGAAAAAAACTTAAGGGAAAGTGTAAAATCGCGAGGGCAACCATGGCATACAGGTAATGGTGCCACTGTATGCGGCGAAACGTTCGCACCATCCAACCATAAGAGAGAATCGAGGCTATAAATGTAATTCCGCCGATGGAAAGGATGATGCCGAAAATCTGCCCTGTGAACCCCCGTGCATCAATCAGGTAGCTTCGCTCGATGTATCCAACCGATGGACTGAACTTCCAAAAAAAGATAAAAAGCATCAGTAGCCATAAGGTGTGGTTGTTTTTTCGAAAACGGTTCAAACGCCCGGGAACTGATTTTATATAAGGCCAAGCCCGGTTGAAACCTGCTGCTGATGTCAATTTGCTTGTGTGCTTGCGCGACTTGAGCTGCTTTTTTTCAGAAATATAACGGATACCGACCAGCGCCGTGAACAACGGTGGAATTCCAGCCAGAGCGAAAACCACCCATGGCTCTACCACCCCACCCTCAATGTTGTGCTGCAACCAGCCACCCAACAACAAAGCGCCCGCATTTGCGACAGACAAGATAAACCATTGAAAATTGACAAAAGATCCTACCCTATTCAGACGCCGACCCTCTGTTACCATGATAGCATCCGTCACGACGTCCACAAACGCGTATGTCGCAAACGCAAGATTGAAAATAATGAAGTAAAGCAATGGAATGGTGATTCCCAGATAATAAAAAATAGCAGCTATAAACCAGAATACCACCGCCAGACAGGCCATCAATACATACCAGGATTTACGATGATAGCCGAGCAATGCAAACCGATCGGAAATGTAGCCCCAAACGGGTTTCATCATCCATCCAATGCTCCTTAACGCGTCAAACAGCTGCCCTCCGGCATCGTCCATTCCTATTTGAAACTTGATGAAAAACAGGATGGGAATTTCCGTTAAGTTTTTTGTGCCCTGGACAAAATATGGTGTGCCGATGGTCCAGCGGAGGTGTGAGAGCCTGCGGGAATTACGGGCAGCCGTTCTTTGAGATGAATTCATGACCGATTTTCGCATGAAACAGAATAGTGATAGGTGGAGATTATGTCCAGCTTAACGGGCATACAAAAACCTGTGAATCGCTAAATTATATGGTGGTCTTTTCAATTTTTCGGCTGATCTCCGATGCTTTTGCTGCTCTTTCGATCCAGTCACCAATTGGCTACTACATGTGTGCTGTCCTACTAGTACGACGGTTACCGAGGTGGTTTCTATTTCAAAACACACTCGTTGTTATAAAACAACTACAGCCTCCACTGCTGCCACTGCTTTCTCCACCCGTCGTAAAAGTCCAGGTATAATCTGAGGGCAGGTGATTTCCAGCTTGGTCTGCAACATCCGTTGTCACTGTGGCTGTGTAGATTGTATCATAATCCAATGATTCAGTCGGGTTGAAAGTCGCTGTGCCGGTACTGTCGTTAAAGTCGACCGCGCCTTCAATCGTTAAGGATCCCTGCTGCACCATGAAGGAGGCTGTCGTAAAGGTGGATGCATCCATTTGGGATGAAGAAAAAGTGGCCGAGATGTCAGTGCCAACGGGAACGCTACTATCCTCATCGCCCGGTGTGGTGGCGGTGATCACCGGCAGGGTTGAATAATAACGGGCCAGGGCAAAATCGGAGCTTAGACCGGAAAAAGTGGAAACACCCGCCAGAACGATTTTGCCGTTCGGTTGCAGGGCCAGACCGAAGGCCCCGTCGTCCTGCTGGGTAAAAGCGGTGTGTACCAGGCCATCCGTCCCAAAGGTGTTATCCAGGGATCCATCTTCCATGTAACAGGCCATGGCAAATTCCGCACTCGCATAACCATATCCTAAGAAACCGCCGGCCAGGATTTTGCCGTCCGCCTGTATGGCCAGGGCTCGCACCATATCATCATAAAATGAAAAGCTGGTGATAACGATGCCGTTCGTACCAAAATCGGTGTCCAGGGTCCCGTCCGCTTGGTATCGCACCAGCCCGAAATCCCCTCCCTGCGCGGTTGGTGCACCCCAATTGGCGATACCCCCGGCAACAATCTTGTTGTCGGTTTGCAAAGCAAGGGCAAAGGCACCGTCATTTCCAGTAGACAGATCGGTCCTGAGCCGTCCGTCCGTCCCAAATGAAGTATCGAGACTGCCGTCGGTGCTGAAACGCGCCAGGGCAAAATCGGCATCCAGGCTATCCTCGTCGGCAACCCCGGCCATCACGATCCGGGCATCACCCGGTTGAACAGCCACGGCATAAGCCCTGTCTTTTCGGGCGGAAAAATCGGTAGTTACTGTACCACCGGTTCCAAAGGTGTCGTCAAGACTACCGTCGGCGGTATAGCGGGCCACAATGAAGCTGGTGTCGAGATGGATGGTGTTTGTGGCTCCGACGACAACGATTTTTCCATCCGGTTGAACGGCAACGTCGTAGGCTATATCTCCTGACGATACAGAGGTTACCACTTTCCCGTCGATTCCGAAGCTCGTGTCCAGGATGCCGTTGGTATTGTAGCGCGCCAAGGCGATTTTAGGAGCGATGATACTGTCCGCGTCACTCACACCTACGGCAACGATTTTGCCGTCCTCCTGCAGGGCAATGGCGTAGCCCTCGTCAATTTTTCCGGAAAACTGGGTCGTGACAATGCCGCTGACGCCGAAAGATTGGTCCAGACTGCCGTCTTTGGCCTGGTAGCGTGCCAGGGCAAAGGCAGATATGAAACCGCCTGAGTTGGTCACACCAATAACGACAATCTTACCGTCCGACTGTACAGCAACATCACGAACCATGTCGTCCTGAATGGAGATGTCCGTTGTAACTCTACCGTCCTGGTCGGGACCGAAAGCGGTGTCGAGGTCGCCGGGATCGGCATAAACAGGCAAAACAAAAATCAAGCCTGCAATGATTATGAATAGAGCGATTAGAGTATCTGTCTTCATGTATATTTCCTGTTACCTATTGAGGGGAATCTGGTAGGAGGTAGCCGAGTAAGCCTACCCCCTCCCTACAGAACGGCTCGTACCGGCCAGGTAAGACGCACAACCTCCCCATATCCCGTCCAACTTCACTTCGGTTCAGTCCACCGGATATCAGGACTTGCACTCCCACGCATGCTTGACCTCCTCACGTCGCTGCAGGCAGACCCGAAAGCCTTTCTTTGTTTCAATCCATTTATCAGCTATCACTTTCCATAGCTTCTCCTTTATTCCAGCATTAAAAACCTGGTCCTTGGGCCAGGTCAGAGCCATTATTATTTACAAAGGATCCAATGTAACCGTAAAAAAACAATCGTTCGCTCAAAAAAGCGCTGTTTAAGCTGCAGCTTCCTTTTTTGCATTTTCCGGTGCCTTGATCCCGAAAAAGGTGCAATAAAGGACCGGCACTAAAATCATCGTGAGAACCGTGCCAAACGTTAGTCCAGCCATTACGGTAACAGCCATGCCTATCCAGAAAACATCCTGTAATAAAGGGATCACCCCCAGCACGGTGGTTGCTGCGGCCAGCAACACCGGCCTCAATCGCGAAAGTGCGGAGTCCACCATGGCTTGATAACGGGATTTTCCGTTTTCCAGTTCTAAATTGACCTGATCCAGCAGAACGATTGAATTTTTAATCATCATGCCACAAAGACTCATGGCACCCAGAAGAGCCAGAAACCCAAAGGGGGTATCTGCCGCCAGCAGTCCGGCCGTAATACCAATAAATGCAAAGGGAATGACTAAGAGAATGATCAGGGGCGGGCGAACCGCATTGAACAAGGCAACGATAATAAACAGAATAATGGCCATAGCCGGAATCACCCCCGGAATCAGCGAAGCCTGGGCGTCCGTGGAGTCTTCAAACTCACCGCCCCACTCCATGGTGTAGCCCGGTGGAAGCTCGATGGCTTCAATTTCTTCAAGAACACTCGCGCGCTGTGACGGCAGCGTGACCCCGAAAATGGGATTGGATTGGATCGTTATGGTCCTGCGGCGGTCTCGACGCCAGATTAACGGATCTTCCCAGGCTGTGTGGATACCGTCCGTCACTTGAAGCATGGGAATGGTGTAGGCTGATGATCCGGGATGAACTTGCAATACGTCCATGTTGCCGAGGGACTTCCGTTCTTCTGCCACGTGGCGCAAAACGATGGGGATGAAATCGTCGTCTTCCCGGTATAGACCGATGGAAAGGCCGTCGTAGGCGCGTTTAGTGGTGTTGGCAATGTCTTCCCGCGTCACCAGCGCCCAGCGAGCCCGTTCCTGGTTGTATTCGGGAACCACTTTCTGAACCCGCTGGCGCCAGTCGGGGCGCGCATTGGCGGATAGCGGATTGGCTTGTAAAATCGGAATCACCTTGTCGGCAAGCGAACGCAGGATGACAGGATCGGCGGTTGCGGGACCGCTGATGCGCAATTCAAATTTCCAGACGTTGCTGGGGCCGACCCCGTATTTGCTCATCGATATCAGTGCTTGAGGGAATTCTTCAGCGAACCACGCGTCCAGTTCGGGAAAAATTTCTGCGATGTCTCGAAAATCATGCACGTTGACGATGAGCTGAGCATAGGATTGATAGGGAAATTCGGGGTCAACGGGGAGGTAGAAACGGGGGGGGCCTGCACCGATAAATGTGGCCACGCTAGCGATCCTTTTGTCGCCAAGAAATTTATTTTCAGCCTTCTCAAGATCTTCCGCCACCGTCTCGATACGGGTTCCTTCCGGCGCCCAGTAATCGATCATGAATTTTGTCATGGACGAATCCGGAAAAAACCTCTTATCGGTCTTTCCAAAGCCGATGAACGCCACAACAAGAAGGGCAACCAATGTTCCAATGGTGAGGAAGCGAACGCGAATGGCCCACTCCACGATCCCTCTAAAGACCCGGTAGAACTTTCCGGCATACGGGTCGGCGTCGGTTGCATCCTTTTTGGGCTTTGGCAGCATGTCGATGCACTGCAAGGGGGTAATGGTCATGGATATGATCCAGCTCGTCAACAATGAGATACCCACCACCGTAAACAGCGTGCGACAATATTCCCCGGCGCCCTCTTCGGAGGCATAGATAGGAAAAAATGCCATGACCGCGATAACAGTAGCTCCCAACAGCGGCAATGACGGCTGGGAGGCAGCTTCAATGGCCGCCTTTTTGGGATCCATTCCCGCCTTCATGCGAACGGAAATTCCGTCCGACACCACAATGGAGTTGTCCACCATCATCCCCATGGCGATTATCAGGGCGCCCAGGGACATGCGCTGCAGGTCGATACCGAAAATCGCCATTAGAATAAAGCTGGTCAGAATAGTCAGAATCAGGGACGACCCGATGATAACCCCCATTCGCCATCCCATGGCGAGGGTGAGCACGATCAGGACAATGGCAACGGCTTCGCCGAAATTAATCAGAAACCCATTCACGGCCTCGTTCACGACATCCGACTGCCAGTGAAAGCGACGAACTTCAATGCCCACCGGCAGCATGGGAAGAATTTCTTCGAGGCGCTCGTCGATACCTTGACCGACTTTGACAACGTTGACCCCGGAGACAACGGTAATGGAAATGCCGATGGCTGGCTTCCCGTTGTAGCGCATCATGGTCGACGGCGGTTCCAGATACCCGCGTTCCACGGTGGCAATATCCCTGATTCGAATCAGTTCCGCCGTACGTTCGGACGACACCGGCTTGTCCGCATCCGCCGTCAGTCCTGAAAGTTTGTCCCCAACAGAGGCACGGACATGTAAATCGCCGATATCTTCGGAAGTTTTAAATTCTCCAGAGGGTGCGATGCGGAACCGTTTTTTCTGTAACTCCACCCCGCCGGCATCTACCACCATGTTCTGCTGCTCCAAAGTCGCTTTGACGCTGGCATCGCTGAGACCCAGCTCGGCGAGTTGGGCCTGGGAAA
>JAOZRT010000041.1 GCA_029940035.1 Desulfobacterales bacterium | reverse complement strand
AGAACCTTTTCAATTCTCACCGGCTGAGCCGGTGGCTTATGAAGGGAGTTATCCTATTATCAAATACACATTAGAAACATGTATCCACGCAGATGATGTTTATAAACAGGCTATTGAAAATTGAATACCATTCCCAAATATGACCGACTGTTTCTAATGAATCTGATTGAAGTTATTTTTTGGCTATGCTATCGAGATCAATCGCAGGAATAACACAGATTCCAGCATGATAATTTCTGACTAACATTCATTATTGCAGGATCGAATAATGGGGGCTGCCCACAAATCCATACAATACGATACCGTTCTGGTTGCCGGAGAAGGGGAGAACAGCCACAGTGTGCTAAGGCAACACAAAGCCTTGTTGAAGATCAAGGACAAGTTTGTCATTCAGCTCGTTATCGAAGCGCTTCAGCAGGTTCCGGCCATCGGGAATATCTATGTTGCCGGCCCGGTGCCCAAGCTGAAAACCGCTTTTCAGGAAGCCGGCCTGAACCTGTCCACGCCTAAAAAGATTCACCTGGTCCCTCAAAAATCAAATCTTTTCGAAAATGCCTGGCACGCTTTTTTGAGTTCTTTGCCTGGATATGACGAAGTTCCGGTCCCCGACCTTTTTGAACACATGGAAAAAGCCGTCTTGATCGTACCTTGCGACGCACCGCTGATCACGCCCAGGGAGGTTTCCCATTTCATCGATCACTGCGATCTAGAGCGCTTCGATCACATTGTCGGACTCACGCCGGAGCATCGGATGATCCACTTCTATCCTGGAAACAACCAGCCGGGCATGAAAATGGCCTATCTGCACATGAAGGAGAAAAACTACCGCATCAACAACCTGCACATGGTGCGGCCCATGAAAGTCATCCAACGCCAGCACATCAACACCCTGTATGCCTTCCGCTATCAGAAAAATATCATCAACGCTGTTCTCCTGGGCATTTACCTTGCGGGCAAGGAGCAACCCAGAAGCCTCCAGTATTTATCCGGCCTTCAGCTGGCATTGCTTTCCAGACGGCTGGGTTTCCCGAAACTGACCAAACTATTCAGCCGCTGGACCCCCAAGGAAGATTTGGAAGCCGCCATCTCCGGGCTGATGAAGACACGCTTCTGCGGGCTCGAGGTCCCTTTCCCCGGCGCCGCCCTGGACATTGACAACGATACGGACTTTCGCACCATGGGCATCATGTTCGACCAGTGGCGCGAGTACCTGACCAAACTTACCCCTTAGAAGCTATCCCGACAAACCCTTTTCACATCCCGGGGACAGGGTTGTTTTTTTATAAATCATGCAGCCGTGTTATTGATCGTGTCTGAACCATTTGTACAGATGAGCCAGCTCGCGGGTCACCTCTTGATTGCGCTCGTTGGCGCCCGTGGATAATTGCCAGTAGGGTGATATGTCGACAAGGGCATTGTGCAACTGCCAATTGTGAGAAAACGTGCGTCCTTCGAGCTTTTTGAGATGGGTTTTTTGCTTTTCCGTAACCCCGTGTGTACCTATGGGCAGAGCATCGATTCTGTCAGGCGTAATCCTGGTGTGGTTGATTTCAGCAGAGGAAAATATGAATTTGCGATCTTCACGCTTCAACCCTTTTATTCCAGCCACCCGGTCATTGAACCTGGACGCTGTGGAATAGTTTCGATGCTGCAGTTTTTTCATGCCACCAACGGCAATACCGGCCTGGTCGATGCGCTCCAGGGCCGCACCTGTAATCTGATACCTTACGGGCCGAAAGGTTTCCTGCTCAAACACATTCTGCAGGAAGAAAAGAGATATAAAGCTGACCGCCGCCGCAATGATCGGTGTGACCACCCAGCCGCTGGAGATCCCCCCGAACAGCCGCCAGCGGATACTGCTGCCGCCTTTTAACAATCCAACCCCGATAACAGCACCTACAATTGCCTGAGAACTTGAGACAGGTACAAGGGGGATGGTTGGTAAGCCGTGATTGGAAAGAAAACCTTCCAGCCCCTGTGACGCAAAGAGAAACAAGACGATAGAGTGCGCGGATACCACGGCAAAAGCCGCCACAGGCGAAAGGCTTACGATACCCTCACCGACGGTTTCCATCACCCTTTTAGAATATGTAAAAACGCCCACTGCAATGGCAATCCCACCGATCAAGAACAGCTGTTGGGCTGAAGAGAATTTGACCAAACCAAAGAGGGAAATATCCGAAAACGGGGAAACCGGAACGAACACACCCATAACATTTGCTATGTTGTTAGCACCTAGACTGTAGGAACCGAAAGCCCCCACAAGCAGCAGACCGAATCGGGTCATTGCATCGAGTGTTAACATGTGTGGTTTTAAAACTCGGATACTGAAAACAACAACCTTATAAAGACCTATGGCAATTATCGCGGAAATAATCGGACAAACGACCCAGGTCCCAACAATTTTGGCCAGGGAGTTATAGTCAGTCAGTGAACCACTGAACAGGTTCCAGCCGATTATGGCCCCTACAATCGCCTGGGAGGTGGAAACCGGATAACGGGCCTTGGTCATTAAATAGACACTGATACCGGCAGCAAACGCCACTATAAATGCGCCGGCTACCGCGTTTACCGCTCCGAGTTTTCCAAGGGTATGTGAGGCTCCGGCACCGCTGATTACCGAGCCAAGAATGATAAAAATGCTGCAGTATATGGCGGCGGTTTTAAAACGGATCATCCTGGCACCAACAGCAGTACCAAATACATTCGATGCGTCGTTTGCACCCAACGACCACCCTAAAAATAGCCCGCTTGAGATGAAAAAGGCAAACATGTATACCCTGTCCTTAAAGTGAGCGTTTAATAATATATATGCTCAGCTTGTCAGCTACATCCTCGGCCCTGTCTGCTATTTTATCTACATGCCTGACAAGATCGCGCAGCTGCAGCTTCTGGCTCAGTCGAAGTTCTTGACATTTAAAAATATTTTTTTGAAGTTTGGTTGAAATTTTATCCGATTGTGTTTCCCAGTATGAGACCTTATGGATGTGGTCGCTTACAGAAAATACATTCACGAAAAAAGCTCTGCTGGAACGCACAATAGCCTCTACTGTTTCCACTACGCACAACACCAACTCTTTGAAGTCTTCGTTGAACTCAGGTAAGATTTCAGGCTGTTCGATTTCAAATTGCCACAGGACGCCTTTAAATCTGTCAAGCAGGGAGTCCATACTTTCGAAAAGTTTAAGGACGTCCCCTCTGGATTCTGGGATAAGGGTCTTCATATAGAGTTGCTCTTCCACTGAACGCCGAAGGGCGTCACCCTGATGTTCCGTATCAGCGATCTCTTCAATTTTTCTTTTGAATGATACTTTATTGGCCTTGAGATAAGCGTCCATACCCTGCTTGAACATCAGGCCAGATTCGCTGACTTTGTCTAAAAAGTCATCAATTTGCCTTCCGATGATCAGCTTTTTTCGGAGTATATTAAATTCCATTTGCCCTTCTTCCCTTTGATAAAAGCTAAATTTTTATACGGATTTTAGGATACCAATTTCGCTATGATCAGCTGTATTTCATCTTCCATTTCACTGATTCGATTAGATACAGCTGTTATGCTCTGAGCACACATATTCAGTTGAGTTTTTTGCCACGGATCAAGGGAGGATGCAGAAATTTGACGTTTTAATTCATCTTCCAATAAAATAACTTCTGATTTTTGCTTCCAAAACAATTCAGTGTTCCGGCTTACCATCTTGACCACATCCATCCCTCTTAAATATTGTAGAATGCTGTCATATACCGGTTTTAAAAGATTAAAGGTGCCCTGGGTTATCGATGAAAACTCGGTCGATAATTTTTGGGAAAGCTGCGGTTGTTGGAAAAAAAATGTTTCACAACATACTGTTGTCGAATCAGCTATCCTGCTGGCATCTGTCGTAATACCGAACAGGCTCCCGCGAATGGCCGGTAGGTATGCACCTTCACATAATTTTTCCCAAATATGCTGCCGGTCTTTTTCCAAAGATGTTTGGAATTGATTTTTACTGAGGACAGCAAGTTTTAGCCCTTCAAGGTCGTCCATAAAGTAAGAAAGGACAGCTTGCGAGGCTGTCTTTTGCCAGTCCCTGATATTATCAAGATATTTCTCAATCAGGTAAGCGACTTCCCGCTCCTTCTTTAGCATCATCTTAAACTCCTTAAAATTGCACAAAATTTATCTATTCTCATAATAAATGCATGCAGATTTCATGTAAATTCTTCCAATCCTATATTTATAAATACTCCCAACACAGTATTTTGATATAATGTGAATTCAGTATATGGGTCCGAATATGGAGTTCTTATTGATTTTCTATGATTTTAGATTATTAATGAGGCTAGGTATAACGGCATTGAGGAATATCATGGAAAATAAAAAGCGAATCGTCATCACAGAAGATTATACAATCGTCAGAGAAGGGCTCAAATCCCTTATTGATTCACTTCCTGGTTTTGAAATTGTGGGAGAAGCTGAGGATGGCAAACAAGCGATAGAATGTGCGGAGAATCTTGAACCAGATCTAATTTTGATGGATTTGTCGATGCCCAAAACTGATGGAATTACCGCTATCAAGGAAATTAAGCGGCGTTGTTCCGGGATAAAGGTTTTGGCGCTGACCGTGCATAAAACAGAGGGTCACGTAAGAATGGCGCTTGAAGCAGGTGCAGATGGGTATATTTTGAAAGATGCAACCTACCAAGAGCTTGAGATGGCTATTAACAATATTTTATCCGGAAAACCTTACCTGTCTCCAGACATTTCAGGCGGTATTATCAGCGGCTATCTGTTGGGAATTAAATCCGGGCAACCGGCCAGCCTGATGAGCGCCCTCACCCCTCGTGAAGTCGAAATTCTGAAATTAATAGCCGAAGGATACAAGAGCAGGGAAATTGCCGACTATCTAAGCATCAGCACCAACACGGTTGACAAACACCGTGCCAACATCATGAAAAAGCTTGACCTTCACAGCGCGTCCGCATTGACTGCCATCGCGATAAAGGAAGGTATTGTGGACAAGTAAAGCGTCAAGTTGCCATGGGCCATGTTGCCGTCAGCTTGGTACCGCCATTTAAACGGGAGTGAATGGATAACGTTCCGCCTGACAGTTCCGCCCTTTCCCGCATGCTGGCCAGACCAAACCCCTTGTCGCCGGTATCCTCCGCGCTTTGGTCGCCCTCCTCGAATCCCACGCCATTGTCTTCAATGGTCAATTCCAGGCGATCGCCTTCATCGTGAAAATTCAACAGGACCCGGTCGGCCCGGCTGTGTTTGGCCACATTGTTCAGGCTTTCCTGAACGATTCTGAATATTGCCGTTTTTAAAGCATCGGTGATATGCCCCTCTTCCACCTCGACCGATGTTTGGATGCGGGTAGGTTTATATATTTCTTCGAATTGATGGCAATACCAGAATATGGTCTCTGCGATACCGATATCGTCCAGGGTTGACGGCCGTAACCCCATGGATATCCGACGCACCTCCTCCACCGCATCCCTGATCAGCGGAATGGCCTTGCCTACTTCCTTAACCTGGGAAATGGGGCAACCGTCTTCCAGTTTTCTGATGCCGTTTTCTATACAGAATTTGATACCTGTCAGTGCCTGCCCGATGCCGTCATGCAGCTCGCGGGCAACCAATTTTCGTTCATCTTCCTGGGCATCAAGAATTTTCGAGGATAGAATACGAAGCTCTTTTTTAGATGCCGTGATGGCTTTCAAGTCGGTGGTCATTTTGTTGAAGGCTGTAGTGACGACCCCGATTTCATCTTTGTTGTCGGCTGCCATTTGCGTGTCCAGGTGTCCCTGGCCCACCTTTAAAACAGCATCTTTTAAACCCGAAAGCCTTGTGGATATGGAGCGGGCAAAATAATAGAAGCAGGCGCCTCCCAGAATAAAGCCCAATAGATAAATGATGATGCTGGCCGTAATCAAAGCCTGGCGCGCCTTTTGATTTTCGTCCTTGGCTTCGGAATAGATGTAATCAATGGCCGGCTTCATTTTAGCGATTACCGCGGCAAAATCTTTTTGAAGTCCCTCTTTTTCTGTTCGGCCGATCTTCTTCTGTAACAGCAGGTACTGTTTGAAGGTTTCTTCATACCGGTCGATCTCTTGACGCGTCGCCGTTCTATCAATATTGTCGATCTCTGAAATCAGGCTGCGCAGAAACGTTAATTGTATTTCAATTTCTTGCAGGTACTTCTCATCCCCCCTTAAAAGGTAATCTTTTTCCAGTCGTCTCAATTGGAGAATAGCCTCATGAAATTCAGAATGGTTTGTTTGCGGAACAGCGCGCTCCACATTGTGGATGGCTTGGCGCCATTCCCCCAAAAGCCCCCAGTCCTTGAACCCGATTTCCCGGTAGATTTTCACCATCTCCGAAAAAAGATGACGATATTGGTCTGACAGTGCCAGCAGTTCCCTTGCCATGCGTTCCTTGGCCCCGGACCACAGCTCTATGAGATCCAGTATTTCAGTCCGGACCTTGGATATATGAATGCGGTTGTCTTCCAAATGGCCTGACGTACCCATGCGATAGAAGTTTGTGTCGACAAGATCGTTTTTTACAAAATCCTTTTCCGCAATCCTTGCCAAAAACACGTTCCGCTCGATGCTGTTGGCAATGGTGTGTATTTTGCCGGCGGTGTAGCTTTTATTAAAGAAATAGGCCATGGTCATGCCAGATAGCACAATAATTATCAGAATGGTCGCCCCGCCGGTAACCATCAGTTTCACAATTATGCTCTGGTCTGATAACCATTTTTTCATGTTGTCAATTCCAATTGAAATACGGTACAACACCGCTCGACTATATTGTGTATTTTTATCTGCATCGCCTTTCTTCTACTCGCTGTTGTTTATGCAACTCTGGGGTTAAAAGTGATATTGTAGATATACACAGTTGTAATTGCTTCCGCCTTTTATATTTCCAAACACAGCAGAAGATTCAAACATTCCAGACCTGTGATGAATGTAGTATCCCAGCCACAGGTCCTCCAACGACTTGGTGCGAAAAAGCTCACCGAGGTTCAAATCCAGGGAAAGGTCCAGGTAGTTTAACAGATTGCTGGGGGTGTAGCCCTTTTCCTCCAGATCCTGCTCTTCGATGTAGCTGATTTCCGAAGCGTAGGAAAGGCCTTCGCCACACCCGAGCCGCCAGGCAATCGGCCACGTGAAGGTGTAGTATGCTTTCACGGCCAGGACATATTCCAAAAATGCATCCTGGACATCCGACGTGTGATGCACCACCAACCCCGGGGTCAGATAGATGGAAAAAGGAATTCCAAACAGTTCATCGGCCAAAGGGTGGCCGTAAAACAGGGATGTGAGCTGGTTGTTCTCCTCGTCGGGTTCCGTTTGAAAGGTGATAATCTCCTGGAGGCTGGACGGCGTGGCCCACCCATGCGCCAACCTTACATATGCGCCGGACTTCAGTCTCGGGGGCGGCTCCCGGCCCGGATCACTGAAAAAGCCGATGCCAAAAAAGAGCTCTCCCTGGGAGCGGCTGTCGATGATGTCGCTGTTGGCGGTGTTGCTGTCAAGAACCCCCACTGCAGCCCGGCCGACCAGGTGCAGGTTCTGGTAAACATGAAACCGGATATCCGTCCCGATCTTAAAATCAAAGCCCTGTCCGGGTGTGTCGATGCCCAGTCCGTAATACAGATTGTTGAATTCTTCGCTTTTCCAGCGGACCCTGCCAAAAGGCAGAAAGGCCCATCGCCCGGTTTCGAACGTATAGTTAGCATAGGAGGCGATGTGGTATTTCCCCCGCTGGTCGATCATGAACTCCAGATCCACATCGACATCGGGGATGGGCATGTATTTCAATTGAATACCATAATCCAGTGCATTGCCATCAAATTCATCCTGGTATTCTTCCGGGATGTCAAGGAAACGAAACCTTGCCAGCGCATTCAACTCCCAATGTTTTTTGGGCAGCAGCACCAGCCAGGAAGACGTCCCGTGCAGGTTGAACCGCTCTCCATGGTAATACATCAAGGGTACGATATCGTTGGCACGGTCGTCTTCGGCCTTAAAAGGAATGGTTGCCGAACGAACACCCATGACAAAGCCCCACTCCTTGGGTGGTTTACCTCCAGCCAGCGCAGGCTGTCCCGCCAGCAAACTGCCGACAAGGACGCTCATGGCTATACTGAACAGCCACCACCGGCAACGCCCAATGGCTAACAAATTATTAATAATTTCTATTACCTTCAAAACGCTATTAATTACGATTGTTTCAAAATTCAATCAATTGTAAATATTTACATTCTACCCATTCTTAAAATTTGAAACGCTCACCTTAGGGTGATGTAAAATATAGTTATAACTGTAACCTATCTAAAGATAATCCGTCAAATGGTTCCATCGCAACACGTGCTAAAACGCGTGGGGATCAATATGCAAAAGCTTGTTCTGGTAATCAAAAACGAGGCCTCTCAATTGACCCATTACAGCTTTGACAAGCCGCGATCCAGCGTGGTGATAAATAAGTCCACATGCTCACGTTCCCAGCTAAAGTTTGGGCGTATTTTCAGCACATTTTTCGGACCAGCCTCGCTTACCAGAATGCATTCCTCTCGCATAAGTTCTATCAGTCGTGACGTCTGCTTGATAGCCGGTGCTTTTGTTGCATGGTCGCTGACGAATTCCAACCCGATCATCATCCCCTTTCCGCGCACATCGCCAATCAGCGATTGCTTCTCGGCCAGCCTGCGCAAACGGTAGCGGAAATAGTCGCCCAACTCACAACTTTTATTGACGAGATGGCGCCGCTCGATTTCATCCAATAGCGCCATGCCAGCTGCACAGGCTACCGGATTGCCGCCGAAAGTGCTGAACAGGTCGACTTCGTTGGCAAAACGATTTAACAAAACCCGACTTGTAATCACGACACCGAACGGAAATCCATTGGCAACGGGTTTTCCCATGGTGATAAAATCTACAATTTCCAATCCCTGGGCCTTGAAGCCCCACATATGTCCAAGACGCCCTAATCCGGCCTGTACCTCATCGGCAACCACCATGCCACCTGCGCTTCTTACTTTATGTGCCACCAGGTTGAAATAGTTTTCAGGCGCCATCAGCACTCCGTTGCTGCACAAAGCCGTGTCCACCATAAAGGCGGCCGGTTTGTGACCTCGTCTGGATAGATCTACGATGGCTCGATCGGCATCGGCAGCATATTTAGCCGCAGCATCAGCATCATTGGCAAAGGGGCCACGGTACATATCCGGCGCCTGCAGACACTCCACATGGGCAGGTGGTTCAAAGATCTCTGGTGAAAGGTGCATCGTGGTTTCGGTCATGCCATGATAGGCATCTTCCATTATTAATGCGCCGGTATGGCCGGATGCAAATCTGGCCATCTGCATGGCCACGTCATTGGCTTCACTGCCGGAGTTCACAAAAAAGCAGGCGTTGAGGTGCTCGGGAAGCTCTGCCGTCAAACGCGCTGCGTAGTCCGCCACAATATCACATATGTAGCGGGTGTTTACATTGATGGATGCGGCCTGACGAGCGATAGCGGTTGCAATATGGGCATTGGCATGGCCCATTTGCTGCACATTGTTGTAGGCATCCAGATAAGCGGTGCCATCAGCGGTGTAGAGCCAGGGGCCTTGGCTTCTGGTAAAATTCAGCGGCTTTTCATAGAAATACCAGACATCACCCATACTGACCCTACGTTTAGACAACAACGCTTTGGTGCGATCAGGGAACACTTCATCCATTTCACTACGGGCCGTATATACAGGAAACCGACAGGCTTTGCGTATTTGTTTAATGGCTTTCTCCCGTCCCACAGCCCACAGCCGTTTGAGCATGCGCGGGTATATGCCGGTGTTTTCAATATGCAACGATCCACCACCATCAGACAACTTATCGCGAGCCCCAATAATCACGGTATTGACTAGCAAACAGATCAGCATCATGTCATACACAAGATCGATTTCGTTTTCCTCTAAAGGAAAGCTGCTGTCAAAACCTGCTGTTGTACTGCAAAGCGCATCAAGCGGGTCAGTATCTTCGTCGTAGGTGCTGCTTGCCGCCGCAAGATCGGCCAGCACCGGGCCAAACAGCATATCGCCAAAATCTATTACGCCCACTACACGGGTGGGGTCCTGTGGATCCACCAGCACATTGTCAGGGTGAGCATCGTGATGCACTACTTGCCAACGGGTCCTTTTTACCTGCGGCAAAATAAAGCGTTCGGCCCGATCCAATATTTTGTTGCACAGTTCTCGGGTGGACCTGTCATGCAGATGTCGAATATATGGACGCAACTCCAAGCACCGACTCATCTCCCAGAGATGGTCATTGCTGCGAGCATATGGATGATAAAAGTTTCTCAAAGACTTCGTCAGCCGCCCAACCATCACGCCGATATTATATCGCGTCTTGGGGTTGAAAGCTTCCGAAGTAGTGTCCATTGCATTGCCTTTAACAAAAGTGAGCATTCTGATCATATGGCGATGCCCGCTATCGGACCGAATCCAGTCAAAGAGTTTGTTATTTTTTGTGGGGATCATTTCAGGCACCAGCAGATCGCTGTCTTGTTCGGCAATGTGCTTCAAAGCCTTAATTTGAAAATCAACAACACCCTCAGGTTCGGCAGCATTGGAAATTTTTACAACAAAAGCTGCACCGCTTTTGGTACGAATACGATAGGATATATCCCGTTCGCAATTCAGCTCCCTGTAATCGCCATCAATACGATACAAATCAGCCACAATTGCTTTGACTTGATTTAGAGAAAACTGCGGCAGATTACGGTCTAATTGTCCTGAACACATAATTTGTTCCCTTCCAATGCGATAATACACGTCTATGTATTGGTGTACTTACTATTGCTGCGACTGATACCAACATTCTGACAAAAATGCAAAAAGGGCAAATCCCGATAATTTGGAATTACCCTTCTTCAATGATAAATCTAAAAAAAATGATGGTTGCAGTGAGGTTAAAATTTCTTGGATTATGTCAACCGATTGATATCACATGGATAAATATGCTCTGTTACAAAACCTATAGCATAAAGGGGTCGGCGAGTTCGCGGCAAAACATTTAATCCGCCAATCACCGCACCAAATGATCGATCTCCATCTCTTTAAGCACTTCCGGCGTCGGCCCGCCAACTTCGAGGTCCCAGCCCATCAACCGGTAGTGCTCTTTTTCCAGTATTTCGATATCTACTGTTATACCTTTCAACGGCCCGGCGGTGAGGGGCGGACGGCCGAGGGCTCTTGGAGGCAGGGTCACGTCCTTGGGGCGAACTCCTTCCCGGACGTTGAAGGCTTTTCTCAGGTTTAATATCCGTTTCCCGGTCTCGAAATACGCGTCGCCAGAAAGGTTCCAGCCGGTGACAGCATTCAAGAAATCAACCATGGGATAGATCGCCATATCAGGAGCAAACAAGCAGACACCGCCGGCGTTGATCAGCTGGACGTATATGGTGGTACCCGTGTTCAGGGCCAGCTTTTTCAGGTTCTTGTCCCTTGTATTTTTGACCATACGCTTGACTTCCGGAAACTGTTCCTTGCCACTCCTCAGATCCGTATCCACATAACTGGCCACAGTGTGGCGGCCGGGAGTCGGGTCGACCTGGTAGGAAGTCGCCCAACCGTGATCCGGCCGGGAATCGTGCATCCCCATTTCCTGGCCTCCGGCGTGCATGGCGTATTGAGCGGTTTCCGGGCCGAGCTTTTCGGCGGCGATTTTAACGCCGTCAGCCAGGATGTCGCCAAGGCCTTCACGATTGACGATCATTTCGGTCAGCTTGATGATTTCATCGGCTTTGCCCCAGCCCAGGTCGAGGCCGCCGGCGGCTTCCTTGTCGATCAGGCCGTTTTCAAAACATTCAATGGCAAAGGCGACAGCTGTTCCTGTGGAAATCGTGTCGATACCGGCCCGGTTACAGATCTCGTTAACTTCGAAAATGGAATCGAGGTTGTCGTTTAACAGCATACCGCCAAAGACGCCCAAGGTCTCGTATTCTGGTTTGTGGCCTTGTTCTCCCTTGAATCGACCGGCCTTGATGTCAACGATGCCGCCGCAGCCCAAGGGGCAACTCTGGCAGGCGTATTTGCGTTTCTGCTGTTTGATGACATTTTCACCGGAAAGCTTTTCCACCTGCTCAAATGTAAAATCCACGCCGGCAGCACCGCCCCAGTTTTTTATAGGTGTGTCCCCGGTCAGTCCGGCGTAAACGGTCAGACCGGGCGTGCCCCATTTTCTGTAGATCTCTTTCACAACGCCGATGCTGGCCGGGGTCTTCATGCCCGTTTTGGCAATCAATTTGGAGAGAAATTTTATGAATCGAACGGTCAGGCGGTCAGGCAGGGGAGCGTCTTTTTTAAACTCGGCGATAAACTGTTTTGCCAGGGCTTTGGTTTTTTCCTTGTCCGCCACCGGGATATCACAGCTTCCCAAAAAAGAGACGACTTTCAGATTCTTGCTGCCCATGACGGCTCCCAGCCCGGAACGGGCCGCAATCCTCGCGCCGTCGGTGGAAATGCCCGAGATGAGCGAAAGTTTTTCTCCGGCCGGCCCGATGATGGCGGTCTGGACTTTTTTCGTCCCCAATTCAGCCTTGACGGCAGCTTCGGATTCATGGACGTCCTTGCCCCACAGGACGAAAGCATCCTTGAAATCAACCACCTCATCCGTTATGTGCACCCAGACAGGATTTTCCGATTTCCCGGTGAAGAAAACGGCGTCGTAACCGGTCCGCTTGATCTCCCGCGAGAGGTAACCCCCGCCATTGGCATCGCCCCATCCACCGGTAAGCGGGGATTTACCCACGGCCATGAACCGCCCGGTGAATGGGAGGCCGGTACCGGTTAGGAGCCCGGAACAAAGGCCAAGGTGGCTCTCAGGAGACAGGGGAGCGATTCCCGGGGCCTGCCGTTCGGAAATGACGGCAGCTCCCAGACCATACCCGGTCAAATACTTTCTGTAGAATGCATCGTCCAATTCCACGGTTTCAGTGCTCTGAGAGCTCAAGTCCACCACCAGGTATTTTCCCATGTATCCGCCGGTCATGATTTCTCCTTTTATGCTTGTATCATGTGGTTTGTTTGGAATTCGGCACGTTAACCGCCGGCCAGCGGTTTCATGCAAAAAACGCTGTCTCCGTCTTTCAATTTTACGCGCGGTCCGGTCTTGGCCCCATTGACAAAATATACCGTGTCGACGTTTACCTTAACGCCCGCCGTCTTCAACGCTTTGGCCAGCCTGATGCCCTCAGGCGCAACCAGGTCCAGTCCTTTATCGGGATCGTATTCGGAGAAACCGCTGTCCAGATCAATACCCCCAAATAATTTGACGGTGATGCCGATCTTCTGTTTGGCCATTTTACACCAAATTGTCTGAAAAACGAACGTTCTCCCAATTTTCGTGAATTGTCATGTTTCTACCACGATCAGGAAATCAGAAAACTTTCAAAATAGCTATAGCATTGATAATCAAACTTACAAACGGAAATATTAATGAAGAAACGTTCTATGATCGCCATAGGTTGGATCAAAATGAAGGATTTCTTAACAATTATAGGTTTATGATTATATCAGTTTTTCCATAAAAGGATAAATCTCATCATTAATCACGACCCGCACAACAGAATCTTCACGTTGTGACTTCATTACTTTTCGCTTGAATTATTGAAGATGCGCTCGCTTACCCCGCAGCAAGCTGCGGTGAATGCGCTCGCTATTGCGGTTCACCCCGGCCCTGGTGTGTTTCCCAGAATGTATCTAACACCCTTTTCAGATCTTTTTTTCCGTTTATGTACACAGGCTGCCACTCTGCAGGAAACATGGTTTTGTAGCGCGTATTTGTATAACGTTGGTCGATCAACAGCACCGTGCCTTTGTCTTGTTCGGTGCGGATAACCCGGCCGGAAGCTTGCAGCACCCGGTTGAACCCCGGAAACACGTAGGCGAATTCCCAGCCGGCATTGCGGCTCTTTTCAAAGTACTCCCTGATGAGTTCTCTTTCGGGTGTCGGCGGCGGCATGCCCACGCTGACCACTACCGCCCCGGCAAGGCGGTCGCCCACAAGATCGATCCCTTCCCCGAAAACGCCGCCCAAAACAGCGAATCCTACGCGCGTGCTCTGATTTTCCTTAGAAAACTGTTCGATGAATGCTTCCCTTTCACGCTCACCCATACCGGGGCTTTGCAAGACAACATCCATTTCCGGATCATCTTGGGGAAAAATCGCATGGATTTTCATCAGGTATGCATAGGATGGAAAGAAAATAAGGTAGTTGCCGGTCTTGCGGCCCACAAAGGAGAGGATCGCCTCGCTAACCCCCTCCTTGGTTTCCTCACGCTCTTTAAAAAGGGTGGAGATCCTGTTTGCTATGGTGAGTGAAAAATTATTTCGTGGAAAGGGCGACGACAGGATGAGTTCTTGGGTTTCTGTGCTGCACCCGAAAATTTCCCTGAAGTAGTCCATGGGCGTCAGGGTGGCTGAAAAAAATACAGCCGACCTGACTTTTTGCAGTTTTTCCTGCAAATGACGGGAAGGGTCTATGCAGAACAGGTTGACGACCATATCCCGATCGGGTGCAGCGCTTGGATCGGAAACATCGTAACAGACCGCATATTGTTCATTGATCAGTTCGGACACTTTTAAGAACCTGGAGGAGGTAAAGTAAAGATCCAGGATTGCTTCACGAAACGGCGCGCCCATATTGAGGGAAAGCCACGCTTCACTCTCCCTGACGATCTGCTGCAGCAATGGCAGAAGATCGTCCGGCAGTTCCGTTGATGAATAAAATTGTTCATGGACATGCTTCTCTCTTATTGCGTCCATCCAGGCCATCAGGTTCTCCAGGTACAATGACAGCTGCGGCAGCTTGTTGGCCAGTTCCCTGTGCGCTTCGGCGAACTGTTGCCTGCTGATATGGGCGGAAAACATGTCCCTGGCCCGATCCACCAGGTTGTGGGCCTCGTCCACCAGAAACAGATACTCCTCTTCCACGATCTGAAAAAACCGTCTCAAATACGCCTGGGGATCGAAAGCGTAATTATAGTCGCAGATGATGCAGTCGGCGCTCAGGGAGAGGTCCAGCGACAACTCGAACGGGCACACCCGGTGCTGCCAGGCCATGCTCTCCACAAAGTGCCGGTTCAGCATGTCGCCCTTCAATGCGTACACCAGGGCTGCATTGATGCGGTCGTAATACCCCCTGGCAAACTCGCACTCATCGCCGTTGCAGGCGGCTCCGGGATTGAAACAGGTCTTCTCCTTGGCCGTCAGAACCAGGCATCTGAGCCGCAGCCCCCTGTGCTGCAACGCGGCAACCGCCTCTTCCGCCACTTTTTTCCCGGTTGAACGCGCCGCCAGGTAGAATATTCTGTCAACAAGCTTGTCGCCCAGGGCCTTGACAGCCGGAAAAACAGCTGCCATGGTTTTGCCGATGCCGGTGGGGGCCTGCACCAGCAACTGGTGCTTTTCCCTGGTGGCCCGAAAAACCCGGATTGCCATTTCCCGCTGCCCTTTGCGGTACTCGGGAAATGGAAAATCCATATCGCGGATGGATCGGTCACGCGTTTCCTGCCACCCTTTGCGCTCATCCGCTTGATCGACAAAGCGCTCCACGAGTTCATCGAAAAAAAGCTTCAACGCTGAAAAATCGAACCTCTTGCGGATTTCCAGGATGGCATTCGTTCCCAACTGCACATAGGTCAGGCAGGTCTCAATTTTCTCCAGGCCGTGATCCGCGGCATGCATGTAGGCGTATATTTTCAGCTGGGCCCAGTGAAGATCGTTCTGAAGCGTTTCAAGACCTGCAAAATCACGGGTAGTGCTTTTGATCTCTTCCAGAACATCCCCGTCCGGCTCGTGGAAGATGCCGTCGATCCGGCCGCTGATCCGGATAGAGTAGTCCCGGATGCGAACCGTGTGCGCCACCGAGACTTCCGGCTCGTATGACGCGCCCCGGGATTTCTGGACATGCTGGTGGGCACGGGTTCCAGCCACGGATCGTTGCGGGCTGAAAAAAGCGCCGGAAAGGTCGCCCGTGGGAAGGAGATACGCCACCAGATCGCGCACGGAGATGCTGAAATGCGTTTCCTCCGATTGGCTTGTTTCTATTAATTCTTCCATATAACTGGTTGTCATTAGCGCTGCGCGCGTTATTTACTTCGCGTTATTAGGCCTTCGGCCGTAATTTGTGCTTCGCACGTAATTTGCCCTTCGGGCGTAATTTATTGCTGATATCGGCCTCAAGCTATCGGCAACAATAAATATCAGCGCAGCGTAATAACGCGCGATAGCACAAATGACAGCGCAGCGTAATTACTATACCTTTAAAAATCCGTGTCTAATAATTCTTACTCGACATTGGATGGTGGACGTTCGATGTTCGGCGTTCTTCTTTACAAAGGTTCCACCTTATCCACCGTCAGCGTTACGGCCCCCCAATCCTCTTCCACTTTTCCATACAGCAGGTAAGGCCGGTTGCGGTCCACCATGTGGCAAAAACGGGTATACACCGCCGGGAAAAAAGTGGTTTCCACAATGTCGCCTTCATCTTCAAAGGTCAAGAACTCCATGGTGTCACCGTGCTTGGTCTGAACTTTTTTTCCGGTGATCAGCCACCCGGCAAAACAGATGCGCCGGCCCACAAACCTGCGCAGGTGAACGGCTTTTACCGTGCGAACCTTTTGCAGGGCTTTCTTGTAAAGGGTCATGGGATGGCAATCGCACAAAAAACCGAGCGTTGCGTATTCCCGCCGCAGGCGTTCACGTTCATCCTGGGTTGGCAGGGCAGGCAGAGGCGGTTTTTTTTCGAACCCCTTGAACAGCGTCCTTTGCTTGAATTTTTCCGAGCGCTCCTTGAGCCATTGGGCCAGTTCCCACATGAGGGCTGCCCGGTTGCCATCGCTGCAGAATGCATCCAGTGCCCCGCAGTTGATCAGCGCCCGCGCCTCTGTCTCGTCCGGACGCACCCGCTCCAGAAAATCGACCAGGCTGTGAAACATTTTTTCCCGACGCCGGGCAATGATGCGTTCCCGGCATTTTGCGGAGAGTGCTTTGATCGCGAGCAGGCCCACCCGCATGGATTGGCCCTTCCCCTTCCAGGCGATGTCGCTGTGGTTTACGTGGGGCGGGTCGATGTCGATCCCCATGCGCCGTGACTCGGAAACATAGGCAAAGGTGCTGTAAAACCCGCCCTGGTTGCTGATCACCGCGGCCATGAATTCAGCCGGGAAGTGCACCTTGAGAAACGCGGCCTGAAAAGAGACGCGGGCGTAGGACGCGCTGTGCGGCTTGCAGAAGGAATAACCGCTGAAACTCATCATCATTGCCCATATCTCCTGAATTTTCTTTTCAGATACACCGCGCCTTTGCGCCCCGTCATGAAATTGTTCGAAAAAGTCCTTAAGGGCGTGTTCACGGTCTTTCTTGGACATTACTTTCCGCAAGCCATCAGCCTCGGTATGCGAAAACCCAGCCGTTGACACGGCGGCCCGGGAAACGTCTTCCTGGTACACCATAATGCCGAATGTCTCGTCCAGCACGTCGGCCAGAAGGGGATGGATCGGGTCCCAGGCCCCGCCGTGCAGACGCCGGACATATTCCTGGATGAACACATTGGCTGCCGGGCGGATGATGCTGCTGTGAATGACCAGGTGGTCGAAATCCCCTACGCCCGCCTTTTTCTGCAAAAGGCGCATGGCCGGACTTTCAATATAAAAGCACCCCATGGTGTGGCCGTGCGCCAGGGCCTCCTGGGTGGCAAAGTCGTCCTCAGGTTCCCAGGCGGCTTCATCGAAAGCCATGCCGTTGCAGCGCACATTTCCGACAGCGTCCCGGATAACGCCCAGGCTACGGTTGCCCAGAAGATCGATTTTAACCAGGCCGGCATCTTCTGCGCCGTCCTTTTCCCACTGAATGATCGGCACCCCCTTGGACGCCCGCTCCAGGGGGACATACGCGTCAATGGGACCGGGAGTGATGATCACTCCGCCGGGGTGGACGGATAAATAACGGGGGATGCCCATGATGCGCTGGGCCAGTGTTATCACCGCGGGCCAGGGGTCGGGATAGTCCAGGTACCTGGACTCAGGCCGGTTTTCAAGGCTGGCCATCAGATCGGCGCCTATTGCCCTGGCGCGAAAATGGTACGGCAGGCCCTTGGCAATACGTCTGATCTCATTGCCGGTCAAGCCGTAAACCTTGGCCGTTTCCCGCAGGGCCATGCGCGGCTGAAAGGAAACATGGTTCGCCACCATGGCCGCATGGCCCTTGTATTCCGCCAGCACGGTTTCCAATATGGCGTCACGTTCATCCCAGGCAAAATCGATATCCAGGTCGGGCGGATCCTGCCGGCCTGGATTCAAAAATCTTTCAAAATAGAGGTTGTGTTTAAGCGGGCAGACATTGGTGATCCCCAGGCAGTAGGAGACAATGGAGGCCGCTCCCGACCCCCGTCCACAGGTGCGCGGGGTGCGGCCCACGATGCGTTTTACCACCAGGAAATACGCGGCAAACCCCATGCCGGCAATAATGCGCAGCTCGTGCTCGACCCTTTCCACAAC
The DNA here is from genome assembly GCA_029940035.1 of Desulfobacterales bacterium. Taxonomy (GTDB): domain Bacteria; phylum Desulfobacterota; class Desulfobacteria; order Desulfobacterales; family B30-G6; genus JAJDNW01. The sequence continues at coordinate 4,426 of JAOZRT010000041.1, read as the reverse complement.
AGGTTCGGGCAGTTCGTTCCCATAGCGTACGGCTGCCCCGGCATAGACCGCCTTCCTAAGACATGCGTCAATGCTCTGCCCGTTCCCGTTGTCTCTCTCTCCGTTCTCTCCCTCCCAGGGCGGCAGCACCACACCGAAGTCAGGCCCCTGGAAAACAAGCCTTTCCGCTATTTCCCGGGATGCCCGCAACGCATCCGGGCAGATGGCAAACCGCTCTGCATAGGTACCCGGATCGGCCAGCCAGGCATCGGCAGGAGCGACGTCACCGGCTGAGAGACCGGACAAGACGGTGTTCCGGTCAATAGCCCGCAACAGCCGGTGGACAACCCTTTCCCCGGGGTTGAGAAAAAAGCTCCCGGGTGTCGCCACAATGGGAACCCCCAGATAACGGGCCGCGCAACAGAGGGGATGACTGCCGGGAAGCGGTTTGCGGGGCATTTCGGCGGCAACCCGCACCCCTGCGCCGTGCCATGTTTTCAGCAGGTCGGCATGCCGGGTCAACACTGTCATGCCGGCGGCCCTGGCTGGCAGGTCTTTTGCCAGGCTAAATGCGTCGGCCATGTGCCGGCATGTCAGCAGACGGCAGAGGTTGCGGTAACCGCTGTCGTTTTCCACCAGACAAACAGCCCGGGCCCCGGAGGCCGGGTCGCTCACCTCCGCCCCGATAATAGGGCGCAGCCCTTCTTGTTGGCACGCAAAGATGAATTTCCACATGCCATAGAGGTTGTCAATGTCGGTCAGGGCCAGGCGATCGTAACCCATGCGAGCGGCTGCCCGGCACAGCTCTCTTATTGAATTCACGCCCTGCATCAGGGAGTAGTGGGATTTGACGTTCAGGGGAATCATGCTGGAACCGTTTCTGGCAACACCTTTATTTGACAGGATTTACAGGATAAAAAAATGGTAATTACGCTGCGCTGTAATTTATTGTAATTTGCCCTTCGGGCGTAATTTATTGCCGATATCTGCTTCAATCTGTCGACAACAATAGATGTAATAACGCGCGTCAGCGCTAATATCGGGCGCAGGCGTAATGACGCGAAGCAAATAACAGCCGCAGGCGTAATAGTCTTTTACGCCGCCAGGGTCCTGCCCACCTGGATCATTTTCCGGCCGAAACGGCTGCGCACGCGATCAATGGCAGCAACGATACAATCCTGCTTTTCCCTGTTTTGCCGTTCCTCCGGGAAAAGCGCCATCTGGGCTGGGGGAAAAACCAGCCGGTCGCACGTAAGGCGCATGTGGCGGATGCGCAGCCGGCGCATTCGGGCCCGGTTCAACGCCTGCCGGGCTGTCTTGAAAAGCATCAGATCGTTGGCTGTTGCCGGCTTTGCAGCTGACTGGCGGGCACACCGGACCCCGTCCGAATAATCCAGGGCAACACTGACGCGCCGTGCCGCACGCCGCTGTTGGCGCAGCCTGCGGCCGGCCTGTTCCACCATGCCATAAAGAGCGCTTTCCAGGACCTTGCGCTCGTTGGTGTCTTCGTCAAAATCATGGTCGCTGATGACCATGGGCCGCTGCCGGCCCGCCGGCAGCACCGGGGAAGGATCGATCCCCCGCACGGCCTCGTACAGGAAATGAGCGCGGTTCCCGAAAGGCACCTGCAAATGCGCCAGGCTCAACGCCATAACCTGGGATACCCGGGTAAAGTTGAACTCCCTCAGCCGGTTCAGGTCATCCCGCTCGATGCCGGGCACCAGCCACACGGGAAGAGGCGCCAGAAAAACCGCCTCCTCGCCGGCACCCACCACATATTCCCCCGTGGGTTTCACCAGGCGTGTGGCCACCTTGGCCACCAGCTTGTTGGGCGCCACCGACCATATGGGGTCCAGGCCAAGAGCCGTCTTCACCTGCCGGCGCAGCCGCCAGGCAATATCCACGGGCGGTCCGAAAAGCCTGCTCGTCCCGGTGGTGTCCACAAAAAGGTGGCCATCCACGTCGCCGGCCTCCACCAGCGGCGAATACGGCAACGCCTGCTTGAACAGTGCCCGCATGGCACGTTCGTAGCGATCCGGGTGGGGGGGAAGGATAGACGCGTCACGGCACAAGCGCCGGGCAGCGCGCAGGGGCATATGCTTCTGAACACCGCACTGGTACGCTTCTTCGCTCATATCGTACACCATTGCCCGGGCCGACCCCAGGGGGGCGACAATCACCGGCCGGTCCTGCAGCCCGCAATCCACGACCCGCTCGACAGCCACGGCAAAATCGGCGATATTCAGATGAATGATGGAACGGTTCATGGCAAAGAATCAAAGTTGAGCAAAAAATTATTAGACACGGATTTCACGGCAACTACGCTGCGCTGTCATTTGTGCTTCGCACGTAATTTGCCCTTCGGGCGTAATTTGTTGCTGATATCGGCCTCAAGCTGTCGGCAACAATAAATATCAGCGAAGCGTAATAATGCGCGTCAGCGCTAATGTCGGGCGAAGCCCTAATGACGCGAAGCAAATAACGCGCACAGCCGCATCACTCGCAAAGACTAACGCATGAGCCCTTGGCCTACCAGCATCCGCATCATGGAAAGAGCGTTTTTAGGCGCCTGGGCCCGGACATGGTTGTTGAAAAAGAGCAGCCCGCTGCGGGCCTGCCCGGCCATGCGCTCAATCTTTTCTTCCGCCCATTCATCCAGTTCGGCTTCCGTATAGTCGTAGTTGAACTGCTTCTGCATGTTGCCGGAGCGCCATCCCCTGGCATTGCGGCCATGGAAGCGGATGTAGAAAAGGTCCGGGCTGGTAACGATGGCAAGCCGCGGGAACAGTTCTTTAAGGCCGGGCGCGTCCACCGACACCAGGGCGGTTTGGCGCCGTTCCAGCTCCACATACACCCGTTCGGTTGCCCAGGAGGCGTGCCGGAACTCCACGGCGGCCCGCAGCCCGTGGAGCTCGTCCAGCAGCGCTGCCAGGTAGTGCCTGTTTTCGGGTGTCCGCTGGAATGAAGGCGGAAACTGCACCAGCACGGCCGCAAGCTGCCCGGACTGTATGAGGGGGGCGACGCCATCCCGGTATTGGGCGGCATGCACCCGCCACTGGTCTGCGTCGATCTCATGGGTCAGGTAACGCGTCAGCTTGGCGGCAAATTGAAAATGCGGTGGGACCTGCCGGCGCATCCGCTCGATGGCCGGCGCCCTGGGCATCTGGTACCAGGTATAGTTCAGTTCGGTAACGGAAAACTGTTGGGCGTATTGCTGCAGCATCGCCCCCGGCTTCGTGTCCGGGGGGTAAAACCCGGCATCCAGCCACTCCGCATACGAGTACCCGCTCGTGCCCACGCGGATGCTGCAGGGATATTTTGACATCCGATATTCCCTTCCCTTGTCCAAGTTTATCCGAAAATGAACACCCAACGGCCAGAAAACAGAGAACAGAACCCCAGAAGCTTTTAACAACCGGCTCTCTGGCATTCTGGCTTCTGATGGTTGGCCTGCCGACTAGGCTACCTTCTGATATTCTGTCCTCTGTCTTCCGTCCTCTGGGGCTCCGCAATTCAGCAGATACCCTCCTTCCCGCGCTGCAACCCCACAACCTTGCCCTGGACCAGCACTTCATCAAAGCCGTAGCGCACGGGTTCGTAGCGCGGATTTTCAGGCCGCAGTTCAATGCCGTCGCGGTGCAGAAAAAAACGCTTGACGGTTGCCTCCTCACTGTTGATCAACACAACCACAATCTCTCCGCTTTGGGCGTACTGGCGTGGTTCGCAAATGGCCAGGTCCCCATCCAGAATCCCCGCCCCCTGCATCGAATCCCCGTGGATGCGCAGGGCAAAAAGATTCTGCCCGCGGTAGAGGCCGGCGTCCAGGACAACGCTCCCGGCCCATTCTTCCTGCGCATACATGGGTAAACCAGCCGTCACCTGCCCCACAACCGGAATCTCGCGCCAGCGCTGGTGCCCGGCGGTTTCATGTGCACGGTTCAGGATATGAATTGTCCGGCTGTAGCGCCCCTCCCGCTTGACATACCCCTTGTCCTCCAGGATCCGCAGGCTCTGGGCGACGGCCGCATGGCTTACCCCCAGATCGGAGGCGGTCTGCCGAAGGCTGGGCGCCTGCCCCTCCCGGCTGATGGATTGCTGCAGGTACGCCAGCAGGTGCGCCTGTTTATTTGTCAATTTGCGTCGCATAGCTTCCCTCCAATCAACCTGAACCACAAAAGCACCCCGGTGAAATCGTCTTCGACGGCCCTGACGTGCATTTCACTGGGTAAACAAAGGACTCAAAGTTTTTTATTCCAGTAAAAAATGTAAATGTCAATGTAAATATAAATGTGTAGGTTTATATTTTGTCGCATCATTGAAAAACAGCCGGCAGAGGTAGAAGCATGCGGGCCTATTTTACGGCCATGCAGCAAGCGATCCGTCAACACAACGGGTTGGTGCTGCAGTATGTGGGAGATGAAATTGAAGCGGTGTTCGGCGTGCCCAT
>JAOZRT010000241.1 GCA_029940035.1 Desulfobacterales bacterium | reverse complement strand
AATTACGAATCATATATATAGGGAAGATAAAAAATGAGTTTCATTTCAATAAATAAAATCAACAAAACCTATGGTTCCGGCGAGGCGATTGTTGCGGCGATCGCCAACGTGTCGTTCGAAATCGAATCCGGGGAATTCATCTCTGTAATGGGTGAGTCAGGGGCAGGTAAATCGACCCTGCTTTCGGTACTGGGGGGGATGAATACACCCACGTCCGGATCCTACCAGGTCGACGGGATGGATATATATGCGCTGCATTCCGAGCAAAGGGCTGATTTTCGCCGGGAATATCTCGGGTTTATTTTTCAAAGTTTTTACCTAATTCCCTATCTCAGCGTCATGGAGAATGTGCTGCTGCCCCTGGTAAACACACCAAAGAAGCCCCAGGAAAAAGCGGAAATGGCCCTGCAAGCTCTGGCCTGGGTAGGATTGGAGAATAAAGCCGATCGTCTGGCCAACCGGATTTCAGGGGGTGAAATGGAGCGGGCGGCTGTTGCCAGAGCCATTGTCAACAAACCGCCGATCCTGCTGGCGGATGAACCCACCGGCAATCTGGACAGCCGCAACTCCAATGAGGTCATGCAGCTGCTGCAGCAGCTCAATACAGACGGCGCCACCGTCATTATGGTAACGCACAGTGCCGAATGCGCCGGCTACGCCAACCGGCAGATCGAGGTTCAGGATGGACGGGTTGTACATCAGTAACCAGAGGCCAGGACCACAGAGGCCGGAGCCACAGTGAACGGAGGACAAAGAAGAGGACAGAGACCAGAACCACAGAACTGCAGAACCTCAGAGAACGGAGGACAGCGTGCCAGATCCTCAGAGCCACAGGACTTCAGATGCAAAAAGCCACATGCGTGTAGGGGCCGGCCTTGTGCCTGCCCGTTATGGACGGAGCGCGAGAGGATAAATTCAAGGTCGGAGTCACAGTGGTCAGGGGGGAAATCAAACGCCCAACATCGGATAATGAACATTTTGCTGATGGCTATGAGCAACCTGACACCTGAAACCCGACACCCGAAACCAATTTTATGAAGTCCTGTTCAAATAATCCCCGATATGAACCTCGTCCACCTGCCCGGATTCCAAGAACGCTTCGGCATACTGCGTGTAGATGCCGCTGGTCAGGAACAGGTCGAACAGTTCGGCGTCGATATGCTTGTCGTTGCGCATGAAGCTCATGATGCGCAGGGCTTCACTCAGGGTTTTGGCCTTTTTATAGGGCCGGTCCGCAGCGGTCAGGGCTTCGAAAATATCGGCAATGGCCATGATGCGGGCCGGGATGGACATGTCTTCTTTCTCCAACCGCCTGGGGTACCCCGTGCCGATCATGGTTTCGTGGTGGGCCCCGGCGAATTCCGGCACCTGGGTAAGGTAGCCGGGGAAGGGCAGCTTGTTGAGCATGATGATGCTCTGGGTGATGTGCTCGTTGATTTTAAAGCGCTCTTCGTCGGTGAGGGTGCCTTTGCGGATGGCCAGATTGTACAGCTCACCGTGGTTGTAAAGGTGTTCCGGGATGTCCATCTTGAAGCCGTAGGGGTTGCCATAAAAGGGGTCTTTTGTATCGCGGGCAATCACGTGAAAGGGTTTGTCCGACAGCAGATTCTCTAAGGCCGGGAGCGCCGGGGCGGGTTCTGCAGACATCCTGGCCGCCTCTTCCTGGGACAACCCCAAGCGGTCGTCAATGTGCCTTACCCACGTGTGCCGGGCGATCTCCTGCAACTGCTCGATCTTTTCATCGGCCATAAATTCGCCGCCGATGTTGCACTGGGCCACAAAATCGAATGCCTGCCTGATCCACGCATGTTCTTCCTTCAATTGCGCCTGCAGGTCGGCTTCGAGAAGGGTACCCTCCAGCTGCTTCTGGAGATAGGTGATCTCGGCATCGCGCCACAGGATTTCAAAGCGCGTGCGGATTTCGTGAATGCGGTTATAAATGGTTTCCAGTTTGGTGGCTTTGTCCACCACGTACTCTGGCGTGGTTACCTTGCCGCAGTCGTGCAGCCAGGCGGCAACCCGGAACTCCCGCCAGGCATCTTCGGAATCGAGGCTGTAGCCGGCAAAGGGCCCCTCACTTGTGTCGCTGGCCGCCTGGGCCAGCAGGGTGGCTACTTCCGGGACCCGGGCACAGTGGCCTCCGGTGTAGGGCGACTTGGCATCAATGGCGCCTGCCAGCATCTGGATGAGGGCGTTGAAGAGGTTGCGCTGAGCCTCGATCAGTTGCTGGTTATTGAGCGCTATGGCCGCCTGGGCAGCAAGGGATTCCACGAAGCGGACACTTTCCCTTTCAAAGGCGATGACGGCTTCCGTATCCTCCATGCGGGCGTTGAAGAGCTGCAGCACCCCAATGGTTTTGCCCTGTCGTGTTTTGAGCGGCACCCCGATAAAGCTGACGCATTCGCTGCCGGCCAGTTCGTTCAGACGGCATTCGTTGGAAAAATCGAACTGTTCGTTACGGCTGATATTGTCGATGAGCACGGTATCCCCGGTGAGGACGGTATGGCTGGCCACATGCATGTGGTTTTCAGTGCTTCTGTCGGAGTTGTAAAGAGGGATGTCGGCCATGGCTTCCCCGTCCTCCAGGTCCCCTGCATGGCGCGTCCCTTCGGGGCCGGACTGCATGATTTCAAAGCGCAGGACATCGTCTTTGCCTCGCAAATAAAGAGACCCGCTTTGAGCGCGGGAAAGGTCTCTCGCGGAAACGAAGATCTGCTCCAAAAGTTTGGTCATGTCCTGCTCGGCTGAAAGCGCGATCCCGCTTTTAACCAGCTTTTCGAGTTTTCCCTGGGTGGCGATCAAGGCATCTGTGCGCTGCCGGATGGTGGCTTTCATGAGTCTGAAGGCCTGGATGAGGGAATGCATCTCCTTGATGACCGAGTCGAACGGGGGGGATTCGGAAAAATCAAACTGCTGTATTTTCTCGGCCTCTTTTCCTAACCGTATCATGGATCCCGAGAGTTTCCTGGAAAGAAGGAGGACAATCGCTATGGCGATGACCAGCACGGCCAGAGAAAATATGGCGATTCGGGTCTGCATGCGCTGGATGTGCCCGGTAAAATCCGATAAGGGGGCGGCACTGCCGATGATTTCATCGAATCCGAATGTTTGGTCCAGGGTGGACAGACGCACCAGATAGGGTCTTTTCCCGATGCTGAGGATTTCTGTTTTTTCAACTGGAATGCCGGTCGAACTGGCATAAGAGCCTATCACTGCCTTGAGAACCGGGTCGCTGGATTCATCGCTCTTTAAAAAGCGGACTTCCTCCATGGAAAGATCACCTTTTTGGGTGACAACCGTTTTGACGGTCTCCTCGGTCGGATGGGCCAGGACCCGACCGTCCCGGTCAAACAGGAACAGGAGGCTGTTTTCTGAAATTCGCTGTTTGGCAAACGAATCAGAGAACTTTTCCAGGGTGATATCTGCGCCGAAGACGCCGCTTTTGCCGGCCAACTGACGCGCACAGGTGATGCCGGGCAGTTTTGAGGAGCTGAACACGTACGGGGAGGTGTAAACCACCTTTTCCGATTCCAGGGCTTTGCGATACCAGGGCCCTTGGCGGGGGTCATAGCTGGGGGAGAACTCCAGCCGGACAAACATCAGGTCCCTGTGCTGATCCAGGAATGACCAGAACTGCCGTGAGGCGCCGTCTTGGACCGTAATGATCGTGCGCACCACAAACCACGTGCCTTCCGGAGCGTGAAGCTTGGCGTTGTGGGCATCTTTTCCCCTTGTAGCCGTCACTTGCATAAAGGTTCCGTCGTTGTAACCCATATAAAGGGAGTGGAGATACTCGAAGTGTTCCAGCGCCCTTGTCATAAACTCCAGGCCGGGGTGGGAGAGGCCTTCGTCAATGGGCTTTATGTCCATGCCGGGTATGAGCGTGGCTGAACCAGCCAGTACGGCGACGGACTCCAATGCATTTCTATAACGCTCTGCCATTTTTTCATTGACCTCGCTGAAAAAACGGTCAGCCAGGTCCAGGGCTACGGCAGAACTCTCCTTTTCGTTGATCCACAGAAACACGCCTGTCAGCACCACAATGATGATCACCACCAGCGTGGTGATGCTGATATAAAAAGGGAAGCGTCTGGTATTCAAGGAAGTCATAAGGAATCCTCGCAATCGACTAAGACGGGATTAAATGCCAATATGTAAAACATGGTCATAAACCTATACTCTCACCTGAGGGCTTCATTCTGACAAGTACTGTATCTCCTTCTTCCCCTTTTCCTCGTCCACGAGATAGAACAGGAAAGCGCCGATAAAAAACAGGATGAGGATGGAACCGATACCCCAGCGCGACGCCATTCTTCCCACGGCAACGATCTGTTCGGGGGTCGGTGAATCAGGCATCAGGATGCGCCGGGTAATCAGGCCGACAATTCCGATCAGCAGGGGGCCGAGAATGGCGGCAAATTTCCCCAGCATGTTGTAAAAACCATAGTATTCGGCAGCCTTGTTTTTGGGAATCAGGCGGGAATAGTAGGAACGGCTGAGGGCCTGGATGCCGCCCTGCACCAGCCCGATAACGATGGCCAGAATGTAAAACTCATGTTTCTGGGTCATCATGGTTCCCCAGATGGTAATGCCGATATAGATGGCAATGGCCAGGTAAATTGATTTGCGCACGCTCCATTTCTGACCCAGCTTGCCAAAGACGATGGCCGAAGGGAACCCCACGAACTGGGTGATCAACAGGGCGAGAATGAGGTCGTTGGAGGCGAACCCGAGGGACATGCCGTAATCCACGGCCATGCGGATGATGGTGTCCACACCGTCGATGTAAAACCAGTAGGCCACCAAAAACAGCAGGATGGTTTTTAAATGGCGTATCTTTTTGAATGTGCCGACCAGTTGTTTGAATCCTTCCACAACAGGGCTGAATCCCTCTTTCAATGATGCGGGTTCCTTTTCTTCTGGTACCCAGAAAATGGTCAGCAGGGCAAATCCGCCCCACCAAAAGGCAACGGAGATAAAGGAATAGCGTACAGCTGCGGCAGCATCCGGCAAACCGAATTTCTCCGGCATCAACGTCATGAGTACATTGACCAGAAAGAGCAAGCCCCCTCCCAGGTACCCCATGGCAAAGCCCATGCCGGACACGAAATCGATATTTTTTTCGTTGGTAATGCCGGGGAGGAGCGAGTCATAGAAAATGTTGGAACCGGAAAAACCGATGATCCCCATGGCATAGACGAATATGGCCAGGGCCCATTGCCCCTGTTGGACAACGAACAACCCGGCGGTCATCAGCACACCCAGGTAGCAGAAAAAAATCAGGAACTTTTTTCGGGAGGAGCCCTTGTCCGCTATCGCCCCTAAAATGGGCGCCATCAGAGCCACCAGCAGGCTGGCCAGGGAGTTTCCAAGGCCCAGCTGGGCCGTGCTCATGTTTACGTCGGCGCCGTGGCTCCAGTACTGTTTGAAGAAAACCGGAAAAAATCCAGCCATGACCGTACATGCAAAAGCGGAGTTGGCCCAATCGTACATGGCCCATCCCCAGATCGCCTTTTTTTCTTTGTCCATGAGTAGCTTTCCTTTCTTTCAGTAGAAACACGCATCTACACGGATGATGCTTGGCGTCCCAGATTTTGGGGCAGGAGTACTGTTCACAAATGCGACTGACTGTTTCTAATGGTTGTATATGAATGCGGCGATCATGTCAAAATAATGCTTCCTGTGGGGTGATAACCGGGTGGAAATGTGGTATAGAAATAGCGATTGTTTTCTTCTTCATCAGGCTCTGTAATGATGATGCAGGCAGAAACCATGTCCTTAAGGACATCTAATCTGCAACAAAAAGGGTGTACAACGGAAATAATTTTGCTACTGTTTTTCTGTGCCATTTCAATATAAACCTATGTGTTTTATGCCTCGTTGTGCGCGTTTGGGCATGAAAATTTATGGCAATCGCAATGAAGATACCCTCGATCCAGACATGCTATCGATTGATAGAAGAGATGGGCATGCTGCCCCACATCGTAGCCCATTCACAACAGGTCTGCCGGGTAGCGCTGTGTCTTGTGGACCATATCCATTCGCCGGCCAGGTTGAACAGGCCCCTGGTCCGGGCGGCTGCAATGCTGCACGATATCACCAAGACGAGGAGTTTCGAAACCGGTGAAGATCACGCTTTCACAGGCAAGGAATTGCTGAAGGACAGGGGGTTTGCCGGGGTGGCGCAGATAGTGGGACAGCATGTGCACCTCGATAATGAAGCCCGGGACCAAGAGATGGGTGAATCGCAGATTGTTAATTACGCCGACAAACGGGTGCTGCACGATGAGGTGGTTTCCCTGGAAAAGCGCATGGCGTATATCGTGGAGCGGTATGGTCAGGAAGAGGCCCACAGGGAAAGAATTATGCTACTCTGGCAGGAATCGCGACGTCTCGAAACGCTTCTTTTCAGGCATATCGCCTTTTCACCCGATGAACTATCTATGCACCTCAACAAATGAATCTCACCACCCTTAAGGGTGTGGGGAGATTCATTTGAATATCCGTTTAAAGGCCCGGTCATCAGCAGACAAGCAGGCTTTTTTTAGTTTGCGGTATTGTTCGAGAAAGGCCTTACCCTCCCGGGTCAACCGGGTGCCGTGCTTGCGATCCGCGTCCACGATTTTGACCTTTAAATGATTTTCAGAAGATTTAATCTTACTCCAGGCGGTCTTGTAGGACATGTTGAGCGATTTGGCGGCCTGGTTGATAGACCCGGTGCTTTCGATGCGATCCAAAATGGTCAGGCGGCCTTCACCCATGACGATGCGGTTTTTTTCATCGACGATCCAATGGCTTGATTTAAGCCGGAAGTTCGGCATGGGGGTCACTATCCTTT
>JAOZRT010000240.1 GCA_029940035.1 Desulfobacterales bacterium | reverse complement strand
CAATTTCAGACTTATCACGGGTTCTATAAAAATTAAAATCAATCCCGGCCTTTAAAGTGCATTGAAAACCTCTAATGATTTCCTCCATAACAAAGGATTCAAAAGAAGCTCCAGCCGCAGGATGAACCAGAAGTCGATCACGGTCATCAAGCTTTAAAAGGTGGTGGAGAATACCCTGATCCCGGAAAAAACCTTTAGGCATTTTCTGAACCTTCTTCAAACTGTTCTTCTCAAAGCTACGAAGGTTACGCCAAACAAAGGTGCCATGGAGAATTTCCAAATATTCTTTCGCTGTAACAGAACTTACTTCCAAAGCCCGGGCAATTACTGACTGGTTAATTATCTTTCCAGAATGATAGGAAAGGCTTTGAATGAAAAGCCGAAAATTATGGGTGTTAATCCGTGGAAACAGGCGCTGAATATCCCTGCGGATATAATCGGCAAAATACTCATCCATCCACAGACCGTGAAAGAGTGGGTTTACCTGTCCTTTTATTCTTGGTTCAGGGTAGCCGCCTAATAACCAATGTTCATAGATTTGAGAAATCGAAATATTGGTTTCTATTTCAGATAACTGAGCCAAAGAGGTCGTGCTATCGATAAGAAGATTATAAATAGACGGCAATGGCTTTTCATAAAACTCCACCATTTTAAAAGGCCAAAGCTCTACGGTTGCAATCCTGCCGGCTAAACTCTCGGACAGACCTTTAACGATTTCAGGAGAGCTTGAACCCGTCAAAAGAAAGCGGCCATTTGCATTCCTGTCCTGATCAATAACATTTCGCAAAACTGTAAACAGATCTGGAAACTGCTGTGCCTCATCAATAATGGTCTTGTCCCTTTGCCGACTAAAGAACCCAAGGGGGTCGCTGGTAATCAGCTGATAATCGTCAGGGCGTTCAAGATCATAATACTTCCAATCCGGGGCTATAGCCTGAACCAGGGTCGACTTTCCACATTGCCTGGGTCCGATCACGGCTACAGCTGGAAACATTTCCAGCAACGTTTTAATTTTTTTAGCCAGCAGTCTTTTTTTGTCCATCATATTTAAATGCTACCTTAAAATATTCCGGGTGTCAAATGATCTTTCCACTTCTCGTTAAATTTAAAGATTAGATGTTGATCGAATACCGGTATGAGGATATTATATGAAAGGATTCCAACTCATTTTGACCATGCAATCCACACCAATACGACCCATTCTATTCACTTGTCGATTTGCCTGATTTTATTATACCTTCAAATTTAATTTTTAAACAAGGAGCGTCATATTATGAAAAAGAATACCCAGTGCGTTCACAGTGGAACATATACAGATCCAGAAACCAAAGGCGTCAACACGCCTATTTTCACCTCGTCGTCTTTCGAATATATGGACATACCGGAAAATATCTATCCCCGGTATTTCAATACGCCGAATCAGAAATCTATCATTGAAAAATTGTGTGCCCTGGAAAAGGCAGAGGATGGTTTGATTTTCAGCTCGGGTATGGCCGCCATCAGTACGGCAATCTTTTCTTTGCTCCAGAGCGGTGATCATATCGTCCTCCAGAAAGATATCTATGGTGGAACACACCATTTTGCCACGGCCGAGTTCGATCGATTCGGGATCGCCTATGATTTTGTGTCCAACGCTATGGATGACATCGAAAAGGCGGTCAGAGACAATACCAAAATCATTTATCTTGAGACGCCCTCCAACCCCTTGTTGGTGATCACGGATATTGAAGCCGTCACCGGTTTCGCAAAATCAAAAAATATTCTTACCATTATCGATAATACATTTGCCACGCCGATCAACCAGAATCCGGTTGATTTTGGCATCGATATCGTTATCCACAGCGGAACCAAGTATATCGGCGGTCACAGCGATATCTGCTGCGGCGTCGTGGTGGCTTCCAGAACGCTGATCGAGAGGATGAAGGCGACTGCAGCCAACCTGGGCGGCAGTTTGAATGCCGGCACCTGCTATTTAATTGAAAGAAGTCTAAAAACTCTGGGTATCCGGGTTGACAGGCAAAATAAAAATGCGATGACAATAGCCAAACACCTCCGGACAAATGCCTGCATTAAAAAAGTGTATTACCCGGGCCTGGAAACCCACGAGGGTTTCGATATTGCAAAGAAACAGATGCGAGCCTTTGGCGGGATGGTCTCTTTTGAACTGAACGACAAAAAAGTGAACCCCCATCAGTTCTTAAAGAATCTGAAAATGATAAAGCCGGCCCTTAGCCTTGGCGGCGTTGAAACCATTATTTGTGCACCGGTCGCCACATCGCATGCAAAACTGACGGATGACCAGCGGGCAAAACTTGGCATCACCGACGAACTTTTGAGATTATCCGTCGGTATTGAGGATGCAGATGATATTATTACGGATATTGAACAGGCCATATAAATCAGCGATCCAGCTGTAATGTTTATTTAGCGTGGATTTTGGATAGACCGCATCTCGTTTGAAAGCATGAACGCCAGCGGCAGGGTGATAAAGGCAGCCATGGCGACAACGAAAATCGTAAAATCCACCCCTTTTGCATCGCTGAGCACGCCGAAAAATGGGGGTGCGATAGCAGCCGCGGAGATGATGACAGTGTAAAAAAGGCCGAAGGCACGGGGTACATGCGACGGCGAAACAAAATCGGCAACCGTTCCGTAAAGCACGGAGGATGTTCCGTTCAAAGCGATCCCCAAAAGCGGCAGAAACGGTAGTACGGCAGACAGCGGCATAGCAAAGAGGTAGAGTATGCCCAGGCCTGTAATGCCTTCGGTGATGGTTATGGAGGGTATGATACCGATTTTTTCGGCCATGATCCCGCACAGAAATTTTCCCAGAGCCCCGCCGATGAAAAGCAAAGACAGGGCCAGGCCCGTTTTTTCCATGGTCATACCCTTGCTGATGAGCAGGAACGGAAGAAAGGTAATCAGCGCTGTACGCACGGCCGTGTCGACAAACCCGATTCCGGACAGTAGGGCAAAGGCCCGCTTTTTTTCAATGCCCCAGCCGGTGGTTTTACCGGATTTTTCTGTTGCTTCAATATCGATGTCACCGGCAAGATTATGGCGGAGCACCATATAGAGGCCCATGGCTAGAATAAGACCGGAGACACCGTAGCCGAAGCAGAGGGTGCGCCAGCCGACAAAGGTTAAAACGATTGCGGCCACGGCCGGGAACAGGAATTTCCCCATGTCGCCGCTGAAGTTGTAGGTCCCCAGAGCGATGCGTCGGTTTTCGTGTTCGTATGACCTGGAAATCATCGATGCGGCCAGCGGGTGCTGTACTCCAGCACCCAGTCCGCCGATGATAAGGAGAGCGCACAGGGCATAGATGTGGTCGACGAATGCTATCGCAATGAAGCAGCCTGCGGATACGATGGTTCCCAGGGTAAGCAGCCTGCGTTCCCCGTAGCGTTCTCCCAGAAAACCAGCGGGTACCTGAAAGAGCGCGGTGGCGCCTTCAAAACAGGTAATGACCAGTCCCACCTGGGCAAGAGAGAGGTTAAACGCCGCCTGCCAGAAAGGCAGCAGTACGGCCAGTCCGTCGGCAATGCTGTCGTGATAAACATGAAAGAGACAGCCGCTGAAAAGCACTTTTCTTTTATGATTCTTTTGTGTTGCCATTAGAACTTTATAGTGTTGTAAAGTATTGACTGGACGGTGAATATATCACATCTTAAGCTGGTCATCCAGTACACAAAAGATTGGCCGGGTGCTGACGAAACGGAGAAAAGATCCATGCTGAAAAAGGAAGATATCAGGGAATTTGCCCGATCCCTTGGGTTTGAAGATACGGGTTTTACCGGCCCGGAACCGTTTGAAACACAAAAACAGATTCTTAAAGAGAGAATGGAGGGGTATGCCTGGATCATGGAGATGGGGCTGGACCTGGTCACCGGAACGGATCCCGCTACCATTCTGCCGGGGGCGGCATCCATCATCGTGCTCATGGAGACCTATTTCCGGGAAGGGTTTCCACCGGGCATGGAACGGTATTTCGGAAGGTGCTACCTGGACGACGACCGCGTCATCAAGGACCGGCTGGCAAAACGGGTGAAGGCCTTTCGTTCCTTCCTGAGGGATAACGGCATTGACTCAAAGGTGCCTTTCAACCTGCCCCACCGGTTGGCAGCCGCCAGGGCAGGCATGGGGTCGTTCGGGAAAAACTGCCTTTTTTATTCCAACAAGGTTGCCCGCCAAGGGTCCTGGGTGCTGCCGATTGCCCTGGTGGTGGACCGGGAATTTCCACCGGACGCTCCCACGGTTACCGTGGGTTGCCCGGACTGGTGTAAAAATGTCTGTCTCGTTGCCTGTCCTACGGGGGCGCTGAAAGGGCCCCGGCATTTGGATCCTCGGAAGTGCATTTCCTACCTCTCCTATTATGGACAAGGCATTACACCGCTTGAACTGCGCGAACCCATGGGCCTGTGGGTATACGGGTGCGACCGCTGCCAGAACGTCTGCCCGCGCAATGCCCCGTGGCTGGCCAAGCAACTGCCGATGAATGCCAAGGCAGCAGCCATGCAGGAGGAGTTTACGCTTTCAAAGCTGCTGCACATGGATGCGGCTTTTTTCAAAGAACACATCTGGCCCCATATGTTTTACATGGGGGCTGGTGATATCTGGCGCTGGCAAATGAATGCAGCCAGGGCCATGGGCAATACGCTGGAGGAACGCTATCTGTCGGATTTGGAACAAGCCATAGCTGAAGAATCGGACAGCCGTGTTCGGGGAATGGCGGTCTGGGCCATGGGTAGAATTGGTGGCCTTGAGGCCGAAACGAGGCTGCAGGGCCTGCTGCCGGAGGCAGACCTACAGGTGGCGCAGGAGATTAAGGGCGCGCTTGATCGATGCAGTACATAAAAATTACAGGAATAAAATCCTTAATTGAATATCCAATAATCAATATCAAACGCCCAATCATCAAGTCCCAGCAGGGCTGAAGCCCTGGACTACATGGCATAAAGCCGACAGCTTTGTAGCGCAGGGATTTATCCCCGCTAAACCGTTTGCTTAATACTGAAATCATGTGCAAACATGATGTGATTTCAACTGGTATAAAGGATACACCATGCAACATGAATCCATCGATCTGCTTTCACAGTATTTGAAAATCGACACCACCAACCCGCCCGGTAACGAGGTTAAGGGCACGGCATTTTTTGCAGACATCTTTGAAAAGGAAGAGGTCGATTTCACAGTTTACGAGCCCGAAGGTGTCTCGGGAAAAGGGCGCTGCTCCATCAGCGCCCGTATTTCAGGCAGCGGCAGCGAAGAGCCCTTGATTCTTATTGCTGCCGCAGAAAAAGCAACCAACTGGATGCAGGTACGCGCCGAGGGTCCTCCGGGGCACGGCAGTGTGCCCAAACCAGACAACGCGCTTGAACGGCTGATCAGGGGATTGAATCGCCTGCAGCAGATGGACAACCCTATCACCATCACCGAAACCACGGCGGAGTATTTCAAACGGCTTGCTGAAGGATGGGATTTTCTGAAACCCTATCAGGAGGACGGCCTGGAAAAAACCCTGATAAAATGCCTGACGGAGAGCGGCTTTGCAGACATCCCGCAGGTGTCGGCCATGCTCAGGAATACGGTCAGCACCAATGTAATGGCCGCAGGCGGAAGTGTCAACGTGATCCCCAGTCGTGCAGAGGCTAAGCTGGATGTACGCATCCTGCCGGGCCAGGACCCGGAGGCCTTTAAAGCCATGATCGAAAAGCAGCTCGACGATGACCAATTGACAGTGTCGTTCCTTACCAGCGATCACGCCCTGGCATCTCCGTTTGACACGCCGGAGTTAGAGGCCATCGAAGCGGTTTTCAGACGCAGGTTCCCGGAGGCCGTTATTACCCCCTTCCTTGTTTTCGGTTCCACGGATTCGCGCTTTTTCCGGGAAAAGGGGATGATCAGTTATGGGGTGTGCCCGGTGTTGCTGGCCATGGATGATATCCAGATGGTACACGGTATTGACGAGAAGATTTCTGAGGAAAACATGATCCTGGGGACGGAAATCTACACGGAGATCGTCGAGAAACTGTGCGCGTTGTAAGAACGCACCATCTGTAACTCAACTGGCGTATAACAATTAGAAATTACGATGACGTTACCATTTGAAGTCTTGCCGATCAGAACCGCCGACTCGAGCAAGATGGAGGAGGAACCATAGATGGCCATTGTATTTACGGGCGGTTCGGTGTTCATCGGTGACGGCAGGGTTCTGGATCGAGCCACTGTGATTATCGAGGGAGATAGAATCCAAAAGGTAAGCCGAAAAGATACGGTTTTGCCGCGGGGTGCAGAGGTGATCGATATCAAAGGCAAGATGTTGTTGCCCGGGTTTGTGGACTGCCATCTGCATATCCTGATCGACGGAAGTCCGAACCCAATGGCTGCCGTGGAAAGCAATAGCATGCACATGATCACCTTGCGGGCAACTGTGCATGCCAGGGACACGTTGATGGCAGGCATCACGACTGCCAGGGATATGGGTGGTACCGGGGTTGCCGAGATCGCCATCCGGGACGCCATTAAAATGGGCATGATTCAGGGACCCCGACTGTTAGTGAGCGGCCAGCAAATCTGCATGACCGGCGGCCAGGGGTGGCAATTCGGCCGTGAAGCGGATGGACCCGATGAAGTACGCAAAGCGGCACGGGAGCAGATAAAAGCCGGGTGCGACATTGTCAAACTCATGGCCACCGGGGGCATCATGACCCCGGGCGTCGAACCGGGTGCGGTCCAATTGACGGTGATGGAGCTACAAGCTGGCGTTGAAGAGGCGCACAGGGCCAATCGGAAATGCGCGTCCCATGCCCAGGGGACCGAAGGCATATTGAACTCCCTGGCAGCCGGTGTCGATTCCATCGAACACGGCTTTTTTCTGAATGAGGCGT
>JAOZRT010000553.1 GCA_029940035.1 Desulfobacterales bacterium | reverse complement strand
GACCTGATCTTCATTTTGTCCAGTTGTACTCCGTGACCTTATGTGGTATGGAGGACCTCCGATGTACTGACAGGCATAGTTTAATTTGGGTAAACCTTTGTTAATTATAACTATTTATTACTTCAAGCCCTTCACCAAAAACATGCCCCGGGACTGTGGAAAATGTTGCCGCCCTGTGTTAAGGTGAAAAAAACTACGGGCTTCGAGCCCGGGCAATGAAACCCAAATTACTAATTACTATTTATTTTATACAAGCATAACAAGTCATATGGTGATTTAAATGGTCGATATTATTACTCGTTTTCCTCCCAGCCCTACCGGCTACCTCCACGTGGGCGGCGCCAGAACAGCGCTTTTCAACTGGCTGTATGCCCGTCACACCAACGGCAAATTCGTGCTGCGTATCGAGGATACGGACACGGCCCGCTCCACCCAGGCGTCGGTGGACGCCATTTTCGAGGCCCTGGAATGGCTCGGCATCGAATGGGATGCAGGACCCTATTTTCAGAGCCAACGACTTGATATCTATCAAGAATATATCGACAGGCTCGTGGCGGCGGGCCACGCCTATTACTGCACCTGCAGTTCTGAAAAGCTGGAAGTCATGCGGGCAGCTGCCATGGAAAAAGGTGGCAAACCCAAATATGACGGAACCTGTCGCGACAGGGGGCTTGCAAAAACCGACAACGCCGTGGTGCGCTTCAAGGCGCCCCTTGGCGGGACAACGGTTCTAAAAGACGTGGTCAAGGGCAACATCGTGTTCCAGAACGATGAACTGGACGATTTCATTATCTGCCGCAGCGACGGCACACCCACGTATAATTTCGTGGTGGTCATCGACGACATCACCATGAATATCAACACCATTATAAGGGGGGACGACCACGTCATGAACACCCCCAAACAGATGCTGATCTATAAGGCCCTGGATGTGCCCCTGCCCACCTACGGGCATGTGCCCATGGTGCTGGGCAGCGACCGCACCCGCCTGAGCAAGCGGCACGGGGCCACCTCGGTCACCGCCTACCGCGACATGGGATTCCTGCCGGACGCCTTCATCAACTATCTGGTGCGCCTGGGCTGGTCATTCGGCGACCAGGAGTATTTTACGCGGGAAGACCTCATTGAAAAGTTTTCCCTGGAAAACATCGGCCGGTCAGCCGGTGTGTTCGACCAGGAAAAACTGCTGGCGCTCAATGCCGAGCACATCAAGGCCACCCCCATCAAAACCCTGGCACAGCTTTTGATCCCCTTTCTGGAGCAGGAAGGCATCCAGGCCCCGGAAAGCGCCTTTGTGGAAAAAGTCGTCGAAACCCTGGCGCCCCGTTCCAAAACCCTGAAGGAAATGGCCCGGGACGCGGTTTTCTACTTTGCCGATACCATTGCGTACGAGGAAAAGGCTGACAAAAAATTTCTTAAACAAAAGGCTCTGGAGCCGCTCACCCTGCTCGTGGCCGAACTGGAACAGATCGAGGCCTTTACCGAAGAAAACCTGGAGGATGCATTCCGGGCGGTCATGGAAAAAAGCGGCCTGAAGCTGGGCAAGATCGCCCAGCCGGTCAGGGTGGCCCTCACCGGCCGCACCGCCAGCCCGGGCATATTCGAAATCATCGCCATCATCGGCAGGGATAAGGTGCTGGACCGGGTCAGCAAAGCCGTGGCCCATATCAAAGACAAATCCGAATCTATGGAATAAGGACCTCCCGCAAAAAAATGCAGGAAAGATGCAGGCGGATTTGTTTTTGCTCTTGACTAGCCCTTGCCTTTTTAATATTTGGGGCTTATAGTTACTTTTTGCCAGAGTTTGCTGAGGGATCGTCTAGAGGCAGGACGACGGGTTCTGGTCCCGTTAACCTAGGTTCGAATCCTAGTCCCTCAGCCA
>JAOZRT010000552.1 GCA_029940035.1 Desulfobacterales bacterium | reverse complement strand
AATTACGCCCGAAGGGCAAATTACGTGCGAAGCACTAATGACAGCCGAAGGCGTAATTTCCATGCTATTTAAAAGCCGTGAAATCCGTATCTGATAATTTTTTATTATGATAAGAATAGGCAACCACAAGAAATTCACCATCACGACCCTCGGCTGCAAGGTCAACCAGTACGAGTCTGAACAGATTGCCAAAGGGCTCGTAGGTGCCGGGTTCAAATACCTTGACACCACCCTGCCCCTGGAAGACGGCCTTGCGGACCTCTGTATTGTCAACACCTGCACGGTCACCCACAAGGCCTCCATGCAGTCCCGGCAGGCTGTCCGGCAGGCTGTCCGCAAACACCCGGATGCGGTGATCATCGTCACCGGATGCTATGCGCAGACTGAACCGGACGCTATCCGGAAAATCGATGGGGTGCACCACATCATCCCGCACAAGGATAAGAACCGTATCCCTAGCCTGGCCACATCGCTTTTGATATCCAAAACAGCTCCACAAAACGATGGCCATTCCCATGACCTTGAAAACACCCCAATCCCTTTGAACGCTCCCTGGGTGGCCGGCGCCAATAAAACGCGGCCGTTTTTAAAAATCCAGGACGGCTGCAATGCCTTCTGCTCCTACTGCATTGTGCCCCATGCGCGGGGAAGCAGCACAAGCGCAGCCCTGAAAGATGTAGTGGAACAACTGAAACTTTTCAAAAAAGGCGGGTATCATGAAGTGGTCCTCACCGGCATCCATCTGGGGCGCTACGGCCGGGACCTCAGCCCCCCCACAACCCTGTTCGATCTCCTAAAGCAGATAAGAAGCCAGCCGTGCATGGACAGGCTGCGGTTGAGTTCCATCGAGCCCCTGGAACTGACCCGGGGCATCATCCAACTCGTGGCCGAGTCCCAAGGTGGCGCAGGTGAAATCTGCCGCCACTTTCACATTCCCCTGCAGAGCGGCGACAACGCCATCCTCAATAAAATGAACCGGCCCTATAGGCGGGAGACATTTAAGGAACTGGTGTTGGGCATCAACAGCGTCCTCCCGGATGCAGGCATCGGCTGTGACGTCCTGATCGGCTTTCCCGGTGAAACCGACGAAGCCTTTGAGAACACCTTTCAACTGATTCGGGAATTGCCCCTGACGTATCTACACGTCTTCCCTTTCTCTTCACGCGAAGGAACCCCTGCCAGCCGTTTCCCCGGCAAGGTACCCCAGCCGGTGGTCAAGGAGCGGTGCAGCCTTGCCCGGGAACTGGGCCAGAGTAAAAAAACCGCATTTTTAAGTGGCCAGGCCGGCCGGTCGGGCACGGTGCTGGTGGAAAACAGGCGGGATCGCCGAACCAGCCGCCTCAAAGGCGTCACCTCCAACTATATAACGGTCCTGATGGACGGGGGCGACGATCTCATGAACACATTTCAGGAAGTGCGCTTGATTGGCCTGCATGATGATCAGACGATGATCGGGTCGTTGACATAGCCTCTCGTTCGTAGCCAAGAGCGTAGTTTATTCACCGCCCGCTACGCATGTCATTACGCCTGCGGCTGTCATTAGTGCTTCGCACGTAATTTGCCCTTCGGGCGTAATTTGTTGCCGCTATCGGCCTCAAGCTATCAGCAAAATGTTCATAATTCGATGTTGGATGTTCGATGTTCATTTTTTATTGGCTTCTAGTTCTGGCCTCTGTGGGCAGGCACAAGGCCGGCCCCTACACGTTTTCCGCTAACCGTCTTCTGCTTTCCGACATACCGACCACAGACCACATTCTTCCCCTCTTATCTTCTGATCTTCCGTCCTCTGTCTTCCGTCCTCTGTCTTCCGGCCTCTGTCTTCCGGCCTCTGTCTTCCGGCCTCTGGGCCGCAGGCCAACTGACACCCGCCAGGGTGTCAGTTGATC
>JAOZRT010000239.1 GCA_029940035.1 Desulfobacterales bacterium | reverse complement strand
ACACTGCCGGACGATGCATTAGATCTAGCTGGTAATCGTCCGCTCGTGTGAGATGAACTGTGTAAGCTGGTTTCAATTTGCCAGCCAGGAGTCTGGCAAATATCAAGGCCACTTCTTTTTCATAAATATCATTAGGTTTGCCTGCACCACTATCGTGGCCGCCATGGCCCGGGTCCAGAACGAGCACTTTTTTGGTGCGTGCCAATTGATTTTCATTCTGGCCGGCTCCAGTCCCAATGGCCAAAGTGAGGGCGGCCAGGAGAGCAACCGACAGGTACACCGTAAATCGAAACCTGGCTAAATATGTTGATAAAACAGGTATTTTCATGAAATTCCCTTGACACCCAAAGGGATTGATATTATTTTTACCAGTTGTCTATTTGTTTGAATTTTACTGAATTCGGATACAATGTCAACACGAATGAATCTGAAATGAAATTCAGGGGTTCGGAGATATGCGAGAGTGGCGGAATTGGTAGACGCACTGGACTTAGGATCCAGCTCTGGCGACAGAGTGGGAGTTCAAGTCTCCCCTCTCGCACCATTTCATTAGAAACAGGCAGTGGTTTCACCGGCTATTATCCATGCTTTAAAGCACCATTTAAAAAAATCGTGCTACTAATTGTTTCTAATGTGTACATGTAACGCCTAATCGTTCTTGCTGCAAAAGCCGGAAAACTTCAGCATCAATGTTCCAAAGGGTGACGATCTGGAGCTTTCCGGCTTAATAATAAGGCATCCGGCAGGGTGCATGGGTAGGCGCTATCATTTTCATCCCCCCAAAAGGGATATGGTGAGTAGGGTTATATACTGTTTGTGATCATAAGGCATGAGAATTTATAATTATCACACTAAGAGATTTTCATGTTTGGCTTTTCCGGGTTTCGGGAAGCAACAGGAAAGGGGACCGAGCCACAGGATACATTGCCCGGTAACAATGAAAATCTATTAGATTGGAAAGGAAAACCATGAAAGTTAATGTAGAGGACGTGAGCAGCGTCAAAAAAAAACTTCACATCGAAGTCCCCGAAGAAACTATTGGCAAGGAACTGGACACCGCCTACCTGGATCTTAAAAAGAACGCCAAAGTAAAAGGGTTTCGTCCAGGCAAAGCGCCGCGCTCGGTGCTTGAACGGATTTACGGCAAGGATGTCCGTGCGGATGTGTTGTCCCGCCTAATCCAGTCATCTTTTGCGGATGCGATTAAGGAGACCGAGCTCAAAATGATCGGCAGCCCTAAAGTGGACCCGCCCGAGTTCTCGGGCAAGGGAGATTATGCCTATGACGCGACCGTGGAGGTGCGGCCTGAACTTGAGGACATAGAGGTCAAAGGGCTGGAACTGACCAGAACCAACTACAAGGCCGGTGACGACGAGATTGCCATTCAGCTTGAGGCGCTGCAGAAAAACATGGCCAAGCAGGAGAAAATTGAAGAAGACCGCCCGGCTGCAAAAGATGATTTTGTGGTGATCGATTATGAAGGCTTCCAGGGCGGAGAAGCCTTTCCCGAAACAGCCATGACCGAAAACTTTACGTTGAAAATCGGGGAAGGGCACATCGCCGAAGCCTTCGACGACAAGCTGGTCGGAGCGAAAGCGGGGGATGAGGTTGAAATAACTGTAGATTTCCCTGGTGATTATTTCAATGAAAAGCTTCAAGGCCAGTCCATTGATTTCAAGGTCAAGCTGCACGAGATCAAAGCGGAAAAGATGCCGGAGCTCGATGACGAATTCGCTAAGAGCTTGGGACCATTTGAAACTTTAGAAAATTTGAAAAATGTGATAAAAGACAACTTGACTCAGGGCTATGAAAAGCGGATCGAGCAGGAATTGAGCGAGCAGATATTTGAAGCGCTGATTTCCAAGCTTGAATTTGAAGTGCCTGAAGTCATGGTGGAATTTGAGATAGAAAACATTATCTCCGATACGGAAAGGTCTTTTCAGTACCAGAACAGGTCCATGGAAGAGGTGGGGCTGACCCGGGAAAAGCTCAAAGAACAGTACCTCGGCGTAGCTGAAAAACAGGCCCGGCGCCAGGTTATCCTCAGCAAAGTCATTGAGCAGGAAGACCTTCAGCTTTCTGACGAGGACCTGGAAAAGGGGTTTGCCGACATGGCCGCCAGCTTCAACCAGCCGGTGGAGCAAATCAAAGCGTTCTATGATCAGGGCGGCGACAAGCTGGAATATTTTAAACACGCCCTGCTTGAAAAGCAGGCCATCAAGCTTATTATTAATAATGGAAATATCGAAGACGTGGAACCGGTAAAGGAAGCTGCGGCCGACCAGGTGGATCCGGAGACCGCGGAAGAGGCTTAGCAAAGCAAGATAATTTGTTTATACATATTAGAAACATCTGATTTCTTTGAGGGTTCGAGCTTCATTGCAGGCATACGGGTACCGTAGATTGGCGAAGACCCTCGAATGTTTCTAACGAATGAAAGGAGGCCATTGTGCCTTTAGTACCCATGGTTATCGACCAGAGCAGCAGGGGCGAGCGGGCCTATGATATATACTCGAGGCTTCTCAAGGACAGGATCATATTTCTAGGCACGGCCATGAATGACGAGGTGGCCAACCTGTTGATCGCACAGTTTCTTTTTCTCGAATCCGAAGACCCGGACAAGGACATCAATTTCTACATCAATTCTCCCGGCGGCGTTGTAACGTCCGGCCTGGCGGTTTATGACACCATGCAGTACATCAAGTCGGATGTCACCACCGTGTGTATCGGGCAGGCGGCCAGTATGGGGGCTCTGCTGCTTACGGCAGGGGCGGACGGCAAACGTTACTCTTTGCCCAACTCAAGGATTCTGATTCACCAGCCCATGGGCGGTTTTCAGGGCCAGGCATCGGATATTGAGATCCAGGCCAAAGAAATTCTGCGCATGAAGAAAACACTGAACGAAATTCTGGTACGGCACACCGGCAAAAACATGAAGCAGATTCAGAAAGATACGGATCGTGACTATTTTATGAGCGGGGCCGAGGCCAGAAAATACGGTATCATCGATCACGTGATCACCAACCGGGACGACCTTGATAAAATAGAGGACACGGAGGCCAAATAATGGCAGTCAAAGAAAATGGCAATGACAATCTGTTCTGTTCGTTCTGCGGGAAAAATCAGAAGGAAGTCACCAAGCTGATTGCCGGGCCGGCGGTGTATATCTGTGATGAATGCATACAGCTTTGCAGTGAGATTATTGAAGAAGAGACCCAGAAAGACACGGATGGCCTCGAAAATCTCCTGGTGCCGAAAGAGATAAAAACACTGCTGGACGATTATGTGATCGAGCAGGAAGCGGCCAAAAAAGTGCTGGCCGTGGCTGTTTATAATCACTACAAGCGCCTGGATGCGACGGTGAATGGCGATGTCGAGATTCAGAAGAGCAACATCCTGCTGATCGGCCCGACGGGTTGCGGCAAAACGCTCCTGGCCCAAACCCTGGCCCGTTTTTTGAAAGTGCCGTTTACCATCGCCGACGCCACCAGCTTGACCGAGGCGGGTTATGTGGGTGAAGACGTTGAAAATATCATTCTTTCGCTGCTGCAGAATGCCGACTATGATGTGGAAAAAGCCAAACGGGGCATCGTTTACATTGACGAGATAGATAAAATCGCCGGTAAATCAGACAACCCCTCCATAACGCGTGACGTTTCAGGAGAGGGGGTTCAACAGGCCCTCCTCAAAATCATCGAGGGGACCACGGCCAGTGTCCCGCCAAAGGGAGGCCGCAAGCATCCTCAGCAGGATTTTGTCAAAGTCGATACGTCCAACATCCTTTTCATCTGCGGCGGGACCTTCAACGGCCTGGAGCAGATCATCCAGCGGCGCCTCGGCAGCAAGAGTTTAGGGTTCAGTGCCAAAATTGCCAAAAAGGATGAGATGAAAATCGGTGATATTCTGAAAAATATCCGACCTGAAGATCTGATAAAATACGGCCTGATCCCTGAGTTTCTTGGCCGGTTGCCGTTGTTTGCCACCCTGGATGAGTTGAACGAGTCCTCTTTGACACGCATATTGACGGAACCCAAAAACGCCCTCATCAAGCAGTTCAAACACATGTTTGAGCTGGAAGGGGTGAACCTGCGGTTTACTGACAGCGCCCTGTCGGCGATTGCCACGGAATCCCAGAAACGGAAATCGGGTGCAAGGGGGCTCCGGGCGATCATGGAAAGCAGCATGCTGGACATCATGTACGAGCTTCCCTCCAATGAAAACGTCAAGGAGTGTGTTATCGGGGAGGATGTCATTCTGAACAATGAAGATCCTATACTGTTATACGAGCAAAACAAGAAACAGGCCTAAACGCTCAGCATATGTATTGTTTGCGGGCATATAAAAGCAGGCCTGGGAGAGTCAGATGGTAAACATGCCTAATATATTCAAGAACGACAGCGATCTTGCCGGCACGGGTCTGCTACCGTTGCTGCCGCTGCGGGATATCGTAGTTTTTCCCCACATGGTTGCACCTCTATTCGTCGGAAGGGACAAATCGGTGAGTGCGCTCTCGAATGCCATGAGTAACGATAAACGGGTATTTCTGTCTACCCAGAAAAAAGCGGACACCGACAACCCCAGTGAGAAGGAAATTGCGCCCATCGGCGTTATCGGTAATGTACTGCAGCTTCTGCGCCTGCCCGACGGTACGGTCAAGGCTCTGGTGGAAGGCAAGCAGAGAGCCCGGATCACCCGTTTCATCAGACAGGAAGAATTTTTCCAGGTGGAGGTAGAAGAACTGGTGGAACCCGAAGAGCCGGAGGCGGAAATTCTGGCTCTGGAGCGGGCCGTTGAAGAGAATTTTGAAGCGTATGCCAAGCTCAACAAGAATATTTCCAAGGAGCTGTCGAGCAATATTGCCGCCATATCGAACCCTTCCCAGCTTGCGGATACGGTTGCGGCCCATTTTTCGTTTAAGATTGAGGACAAGCAACGCCTGCTGAACAGCGTGTCCTTGGCGGACAGGCTTTCCCTGCTGGTTATGCTGACGAAGATCGAGATCGAAGTCTTCCAGATGGACCAACGCATCAAGGGTCGGGTCAAGAAGCAGATGGAGCAGACCCAGAAAAACTACTATCTGAACGAGCAGATGCGGGCCATCAAAAAGGAAATGGGTGGGGAAGAGGATCCCGGTGACGAGCTCAAGGAGCTCGGAAAGCGGATCAAGCGCAAAAGGATGTCCAAAGAAGCGGCCGGCAAGGTTCGCCAGGAGTTCCGCAAGCTCAAGCTCATGACGCCCATGTCTGCCGAAGCAACGGTTGTCCGCAATTACATAGACTGGCTCATCAGCCTGCCGTGGTTTGGCCGCAGCAAGGTCAACAAGGACATTGAGCAGGCTGAGGTTATTCTGAATGAAGATCACTATGGCCTGGCCAAACCAAAGGAACGCATTCTGGAATACCTGGCGGTCCAGACCCTGGTCAAAAAGATAAGGGGCCCGATTCTCTGTTTTGTGGGGCCTCCCGGAGTAGGGAAGACATCGCTGGCCAAATCCGTTTCCAGGGCAACCGGCAGAAAGTTTGTGCGGCTCTCCCTGGGCGGTATCAGGGATGAAGCCGAAATCCGCGGACATCGGCGGACCTATATCGGCGCCATGCCGGGCAAGATCATTCAGTCCCTGAAGAAGGTCGGTGTGAACAATCCGGTATTCTGTCTTGATGAAGTGGACAAAATGAGTATGGACTTCAGGGGCGACCCCTCGGCCGCACTCCTCGAAGTGCTGGATCCGGAGCAGAACTTCAGCTTCAACGACCACTATTTGGATGTGGACTACGACCTTACCGATATCCTTTTCATCACCACGGCAAATACGCTGCCGGATATCCCGCTGCCGCTGCAGGACAGGATGGAGATCATTCGCCTGCCCGGCTATACGGAGTACGAGAAGTACAATATCGCCAAAGAGTTCCTGGTTCCCAAACAAGTCAGGATTAACGGCCTGGAGGACAAGGGTGTCACCTTTTCCAAAAGTGCGCTTCTGATTATTGTTCAGAGATATACACGGGAATCGGGGGTGAGGAATCTCGAAAGGGAGATTTCATCAATCTGCAGGAAAGTCGCCCGTGAAATGCTGAAAAAGGAAAAGGACAAGGCGTACCACATCACGGCCAGAACGGTCCAGAAACTTCTCGGCCCTCCGCCTTTCAGGCACAGCCAGATAGAGGAGAAAGACCAGGTGGGTCTGGTCACCGGCCTTGCCTGGACACAGGTTGGCGGGGAACTTCTTGCCGTGGAGTCTTTGATTATGCCGGGCAAGGGCAAGAACCTTGTTACTGGCAAACTGGGCGACGTCATGAAAGAGTCTGCCCAGGCTGCCGTGAGCTATGTCCGCTCCAGGGCGGGTCAGCTGATGATCGAGGAAGATTTTTACAAGAAATACGATCTGCACATTCATATCCCTGAGGGTGCTATCCCCAAGGACGGACCTTCTGCCGGGATAACCATGTGCACGGCCATCGTATCGACCTTGACCAGGCGACCGGTTCACCGGGATATTGCCATGACCGGCGAGATCACTCTGCGGGGGCGCATTTTGCCCATCGGTGGGTTGAAAGAAAAAATTCTCGCGGCCCACAGAGGGGGGATTAAGAAGGTACTCATTCCCAAGGAAAACAAAAAGGACCTGAAAGACATCCCCACGGGCATATCAAAACATATAGAAATTGTGCCGGTCGAGCATATGGATGAAGTCTTGACGCATGCCCTGATCGTCAATGAAGGCGAAAAGCTGTTTCAGAACAGCGATATGGCTTTTCAAATGTCTTTGGACGCAAGTGAAGAGCGCGTGCCGCTCAATTAGGCGGTGAGGATTTACCCTGAAAAGAGTGTCAATTTTATCTTGACAACCTGAATTTCAGTTGGTAACCATACGTTTCTTTTGTTGTCAGGCAAGCGGTTGAAAAACGGGCGGGTAGCTCAGTTGGGAGAGCATCGGCCTTACAAGCCGAGGGTCACAG
>JAOZRT010000238.1 GCA_029940035.1 Desulfobacterales bacterium | reverse complement strand
CCGTAAAAACTGATGTATACCGTTGGGACATCTTCGCTTACTATGCGTTTACAGCAGCTTGGAATCCGAGCTCGAAGGCTTTCAGATTGGTTTCCACAAAGGCTTGTTTGGTGGTTGTTTCGATTGCTTTTTTAACACTGTCAGCCGTGAGTGGAAGCACACCGGTCTGGATAAGCGCTCCCAAAAGAACAATGTTGAGCGACATGACGTTGCCGGCTTC
The DNA here is from genome assembly GCA_029940035.1 of Desulfobacterales bacterium. GTDB lineage: Bacteria > Desulfobacterota > Desulfobacteria > Desulfobacterales > B30-G6 > JAJDNW01. The sequence continues at coordinate 6,776 of JAOZRT010000238.1, read as the reverse complement.
CTTGGCCAATTCTATACCGTTGAAAGAGATGAAACGGCTGGTTTTGGCCTTGATCAGCGTTTTGAGTTCATCCATGTCAGGGTAAACGCCGATGCCAAGGCTCACCGTGAAGGGGGGCAGGGGGGCGGTATTGGTGATAACCACGGTGTTGGCTTTGCACTTGTTGAGGGCCCTAAGGGTTTCCGAAGGTTCGAATCCAACCAGGACATCGGCTTCGCCGTCGGAGATGATGGTACTCTGGGCATCGCCAAAAACAACGGCCGACTCAACCACCCCGCCGCGTTGCGCCATACCGTGAATTTCGCTCATTTTAACCGGGACATCGGAGAGCAGGGCCGCTTCCCCGAGGACTTTCGATGCGAGCAGGTTTCCCTGACCGCCTACCGCGACGATGATCAATCTCTTTGTATCCATGTTTTAGTATCCTATCCTTACTTTTTTAAGGGCAAAATGGCATTTTCAGGACATATCTGAGCACATACGGCACATCCTACGCAGGTGTCCGGGTCGATCACGGGAAAGTCGCCCTGAATGGAGAACGCCGGACAGGTGAACGTGCTGATGCATTTTCTGTGATTCTTACATTTGTCGCTCACATAAAAGGCCCTGGGTTTGAGCATTTTATTGCTTTTGGCAAACAAGGTGCACATTTCCTGGGAGATAACCACGGAGACACCCTCAAAATCCAGGGCTTCCTTGATAGCCGCGATGCTTTTTTTCAACTTATAGGGTTTAATGACAGAGACATGCTGGACGCCAATGGCCTTCACCAGGGCTTCAATGGAAACTCGACCGTTGCCGCTCATGTTGAAGAGTTCCGCGTCAACACCGGGGTTGGGTTGGTGACCGGTCATGGCCGTGGTGCCGTTGTCCAGAATGACAAGGGTGAAGTTGTGGTTGTTGAAGACGGCGTTGACCAGGCCGGTGATGCCCGAGTGAAAAAAGGTCGAATCGCCGATAAAAGATATGACTTTCTGGTCGGTTGCCTGTGAAAAGCCGCACGAGGAGCTTACGGAGGATCCCATGCAGATGAGGAAGTCACCCATGGCCATGGGGGGCAGGAACCCCAGAGTGTAGCAGCCGATATCCGTCGGGTAGATAGTGTCCATCCCCTCTGCAGCCTGTTTGATAGCATAAAAGGTCGCCCGGTGTGAACACCCGGCACAGAGATTGGGCGGCCGCTGCGGGATCTCCGGCACATCCGCAAGATCCGTTACCGGTGGTGCTGTATAAGGTACATCGAAGTAGGTGGCAATATTCTGTCTGACCTGGGCGGGATTGAATTCATAAAGGCGGGAGAAGAGTTCATCGGCCTTGCCCTGGATGGGGACGTTGAGCTTTTCTTCCTGGTCAAACACCTTGACCATTTCTTCCATGTAAGGCTCGCCTTCCTCCACAACCAGTATTTTTTCACAGCCTTTGATGAATTGTTTGACCAGAGCGGCCGGCATGGGGTGGGAGAATCCGATGCGCAGGATTTTGGTCTTATCCCCTATGTCCAGGTCCTTTATGGCATCCGCAACATAGTTGTAGGAAACACCGTTACAGACAATGCCCCAGGGGCCTTGGCCTTCGATAAAGTTGAATTCCGATTTGTTGGCTATTTCCTCGGCCTTTTTGATGTTTTTCAACAGCTTGACATGCAGGCTCCTGGAAACGGCGGGCACGGTCACACACCGCATGGGATCCTTGATGAACGAGCCTTTGGTAACCCGCTGTGGGATATCTTTCAGTTCCACGATGCCTGTTGAGTGATTTATGCGGGTGGTGGTTCGGAGAATGACCGGTTCTTTAAGCTGCTCTGACAGGTCGAAGGCGTAGGGCACCATCTCCTTGGCTTCCTCCACCGAGGACGGTTCGAGAATCGGCAGTCCGGATATCTTGCCGTAATAACGGTTGTCCTGTTCGTTCTGGCTGGAAAACATGAATGGGTCATCAGCCACCAGGATCACAAGTCCCGCGGTGACACCGACGTAGGCCAGGGTCATGAGCGGGTCGGCAGCCACGTTGAGGCCCACGTGTTTCATCATGCACATGGTGCGGACACCCGAATTAGCAGCGCCGGCGGCTACTTCCAGAGCCACTTTTTCATTGGTGCTGTATTCGAAGTACAGGTCGCTTTCATGGGACATCTGAAAGAGGGCCAGTGAAATTTCTGAAGATGGCGTACCCGGGTAGGTCGAGCCGATGGCAACGCCAGCTTCAATTGCGCCCCTGGCAATGGCTTCATTGCCAAGCAACAGCATTTTTTGGCCGGGATTGTCGGTGAGAAGTTTATGCATAATACAATCCTTAGATGAATGTGTTCCGGATATGGGAAAACAATATCCGGAACAGTGAATAAGGTAATGGAAAAAGGAATTTACGAAGCTACATTACAGCTACAATGCGGTTATGTCAAGAAAAATGTTAGGTGGTAAAAGGGAAGGACAATACCTCATAAAATACTTGAAATGAAGACATTTTCCATAGATGTCAGGTTTTTTTGCTATACGGTTTTTGCAATGAAATAGATAGAGTGGCAGGGTGTGGAAGATAGAATATTTAAAATACAGTCAAGTCCATTTATCGGCTGGGTGGTTTACTCTTTTTTGCTTTTTTTTAGAAGATGGGATAACGATACGGGTGACAAGACAGGCGATTCAGCGGATTTGATTCACAATAGACCCCAACGGGCAAACACAGGATAAAATGAACCCGCGAACTTCTAAAATATTGAAACTATTCAGTCTGGACGCAAGTCGAATTCAAAAACCATCCGACGCCATGTTAGCCCAGGTATACCTGGTTAACGATCGTTACATCCTACGGTCCAGGCCATATGAAAAAGAGACTCCCGCACTTTTTGCCGCTGAATGTGAGCTGTGCGAGCAGGTGGCCGGGCTCACGGGCTTCCGCTTCCCCAAATATCAACGATCTATAACAGGAGACTGTTTTAGCGTTGATGCAGATTATTTTTGGACCCTTCACCCGATCATTCCAGGACGTCCGCTTGGCAGGTGGTTCGAACTTCACAAGATTGAGCCGTCTGTCAACCGTCAAGTGTTGAACACCTTAAATAAACTTCACAAGACGACCACGGGGTGTTTCGATGAAAGCATCATTGACCGCAGGCGCTTGCTTGACCTGGTAACACCATCGATGGCTGATGCACGCGAGTTTCTAAGTGCGGGCGCACTAGAGCGCCTGGGGGTGGCATTTGACAGAGTGAAAAGGTATTGTGAATCGTATCCTCCTGAAAAAAGCTGTTTTGTACATGGTGACTTTCACCACGGCAACATCTTGGCGCAAAAAGGTCGGATCGTCGGTTTTATTGACCTGGATTGGTGCAGGGTGGGCAGCTTTTATGAGGATTTTGCTTTTAGTCTGATGATGATGTTGAGAGATTATAAGCACTGGTCATATGAATTCCGGTGGTCCGTGTATCGCACGATGTTGGATTATTATGATTTCGAGGGGGATGCCGTGCTCTTGAACGACCATCTGATTCTCTATGCCCTGTTCGATTGTGCCATCTTCAAATCCTCATGCTTTGAGAACGCAAATGCCTTTTTCAAATATCAAAAGCAGTTTCTTGAAGCGGCATGCCGGGCAGAGCCGGCCTAACTAAACCCAACGATAGGGTAAATTCGGGGCTGATTTTATCGAATCAAGCGTACAAAGGAAATCGATTTCAGCAAAGACGGTAAAATATCAAATTTTGTCGGGGACGAAGCTTTAAAACCCCATATTGCCGAAGAAGTTTGAAGTATTTTCTTCAGGAAATAGGAATTTCTTGAAAAACATGCTGAAAATCGGTATGGTACAGGCCAAAGAAAAAATGTCCATTACTTTTGCAGCTATAGCGACTCTGACCGGATCCTGATTCGCAGAATGCCCAGCGCATCTGTAGAAAGCGGAATTCAGCTATCACGTTACCCACCTACGCACCATGATGATCGAGGGAAGCGAATTGCCCCTTTGTGTCATGCATTGCTCACGAACACCACACTACCAGGGGCACTAGTTTCCACCATACTATTAACCTGGCAACTAAATAGCCTAATTCGTCATGCCGGACTTGTTCCGGCATCCAGTATTATCCTGGATAGCGCGAAAGCTTCACTGCGTGCCCCGCCTTCGCGGGAATGACGGCGTTAACGTATTTAATTGCTGGAGCAATATATCAGGCCTAACCATTTTTGTTACGGTTCTTACAGGCATAGTTAAACACACAAGCAGCAACCCGGTTTCACGTTCTTTCGGTGGACGTGACCGGCCAACCTTTAGGGCGTCGGCGTCGGCGCTGAATGATTGTAGGTGACATTTTCCTGGTCTGAGCGCCTCAATTTATTAGGGGGGAGGTTGAAAATGGCTACAAAAAAAATGAGTTCGGCTCTTCATCTTCACATGTCCGAAGTCAAGTCCGGCAAAAGACGTTTTGAAAACGCATTTCAGGGCGTGGCCAGGATGATCCTCGACAGTGACATCGACAAAGTAACGGTAAATGGAAAATCGACATATGATTTCAGCATATTCCGTACAGGAAAGAAGCATGTGATCGGAATGTATGACGAGGTCAACAGTTTTGTATCCTATGTCAAGGATGCGGCCGAAGGAGGATCTTCCAAGGAGATGGCCTATGTGCTCGTGGGCGAACCGGGAAACGGCAAAACCTATTTTGTGGAATACGTATGTGATAAATACCGCGAATTTCTGTCCAGCGACACCAACCGTAAATACACATTCCGATTCAACGGCATGGACAAACTGGGAAGCTACGGCAGGATTCCAGCGGTTGAATCGCAAACCTACGAAGATCCCGCCATCCTGGCCATGAATCTGTTTGAAAGCACAACGGAGAATCAGCAATTTATTTCAGAGACGTTCGGGTTCAAAGATTCCGAGGTTGAACAGCTGTATGAAAACTACCGCCCCCTCGGTGCCTGTTCGGGTTATATTTGGAATGATATCCGCAGGTTTGCGGATGGGGACATGGACAAAATGCTTCAGCTGGTAGACATTTTTCCGGTACCGCTTACGGAAAGTCTGGGCACCGTGACAGGGAAATACCCAGCCAAAGACAAGATTACTTCATCAGCCGTGGATCTGCTGGGCGAGGAGTCCATTCAGCGATTGTTGCATATTATCGACACCAACAACCCCTATCGCTTCGATTTGAGGCGCGGGGCTCTCGCCCGGGTGGCCGGCGGCGGCATCCACTTCAGCGACGAAATATTCAAAAACAAAAAAGACCTGGTGCAAGTTTACCTCGGGGTCATCCAGAACCGCAACATAGAAATCGACGGATTCAAGTGGCCCATTGACACGTTGATCATTGCAACATCCAACAACTCAGAATTCAACCGTTTCCTGGAGGAAAAGGAAGAGGCGCCGATTGTGGACCGCTGCAGAATTTCCTACATATCTCATAATACCAATTATATGTTGCAGAAGGATCTAACCAATTACACCATCGGCAGTGAAGCCAGAACGACCCTCACGCGCGAACAGCTCCACCAGGACCCCAATCTGAACTATGCGGCCTCGGTCGCGGCCGTGATGACGCGCCTGCCGCGATCGGAAAAGCTGACCCCCATTGAAACCATGAAACTGGCCGCCGGCGAGGTGGCTGGGGAGAAAAGCATCAAAACACTTGCCGAAGTCATTGACACCTTGAACCAGAACCCGGATATCACCAAACGCTTCGGCCAAAAGGGGCTGGGCCAGCGGAATCTGGGGCGTTCCATCCAACTGCTCATCGAGAGTTCCGAAACCAACGAGGGGCGCTGCATGTTTGCCTATGACATCTTCCGGGCCCTCGAGCGCGTGATCCTGGATTATGTTAACGATGCCAACGACAGGACCAAGTATCTGGAAGATCTGAAAACGGCCAAGGGTCTCTACCGCGAGCGCATCATGACTGAAATGTTCAACGCCTACATGGATGAACCCCTGGCGATCCGCAAAGATGTGATCAATTACGTGAACATGATTATCGGCATCGATGCTGAAAACCTGGGGGCGGACAAAATGTGGAAATACAAGGACCCGCAGACCGGCGAGCTCAAGGCTTTGAAGGTGGACGAACGCTATATCAATAGCGTCGAGGAACGGCTGGGATTGAAAACCGAGGAACAGCGGGAATCCTTCCGCACATCTATCCGCAAGATATACGGCCAGAAGATCTCCGTGGACCCGGACTACGACTTTATGGACAACCTGGAACTGGTCAAAGCGGTGACCGACGTGCGCTTGAAATCGGACATCGCCGGAGCCGGGAGCCTGATCGGCGCTTTAGCCAACCGCACCAACGAGGAGAACCAGAAGCTTTACGACCGCATGATCGATACGATGCTCAACAAGCTGAACTACTGCAGAACGTGTGCGCAGAAGACCATTGAATATTTTTGTACCCAAGAGGATGAAAAATAAAATTGCTGAGGCAATTTTATTTTTCATCCTGTGGCGGCTTCGCCGCAGATTAATTACAAGAAATTGAGGGGAAGTGGCTTTATCAGTTCAACACGGCAATTAGGCGTTTAACATTTTGAAAAGGAATAGCTAATGATTACCATTCTGGCGGATGATGCATTATTACCGTCATTCCCGCGAAGGCGGGAAACCAGGGCTAAAGCCCTGAACTACATCGGTTGATGCAAAATAGTGTTGTGCAGTCCTTTAGGGCTGCTTCACTGAAATGATGACATTAAATACAGCATGGTGGATTGTCGCAAAGAGTAAAATAGATGCCATCCTTCTTGTCACGTCGTAGCTCGAAGAGCGAAGTCGGATGA
>JAOZRT010000040.1:15056-23473 GCA_029940035.1 Desulfobacterales bacterium | reverse complement strand
CTGGCAGGACTGAAAAAATTCAACATCGAGCACAAGTTTGTCGTCAAAAACATCTATGAATACTACGCTAAATGGATCCGCGAAGGTAAGCTTAAGGTCAATTCGGACTGGAACAAGGACCTCAAGATCAAGTTTACCGTGCAGGACCCCTGCCAGATTGTCCGCAAAGCCTACGGCGACCCCATCGCCGAAGATCTCAGGCTCGTGGTTAAATCGGTGGTGGGTGAAGAGAACTTCATCGACATGGTCCCCAACCGCTCAAACAACTACTGCTGCGGGGGCGGAGGTGGATTCCTCCAGTCGGGCTTCAAGGAAGAACGCCTCAAATACGGTAAACTCAAGGACGATCAGATCAAAGCCACCGGCGCCGACTACTGCATTGCAGGCTGCCACAACTGTCATGCCCAGATTCACGAACTGAGCGAACACTACGGCGGCAACTACCCGGTGGTGCACCTCTGGACCCTGATATGCCTTTCCCTCGGCATCCTCGGTCCCAACGAAAGGGAGTACCTGGGCGACGACCTCAAGGAAGTGAATGTCTTTCACCCTGAGACCGCCATGTAGGCCAAGGTAAGTGCGATTGGTATTTCAGGAAATTCCGGAGTCAAGAATTTCAGAAGTAAGGACTTTTAAAAACCAAACAAACAAGGAAGATATGAGCTATGAGTTTTCGTAAACGATTGGCGGCAGGTGAATTTGTGGTTCTGGCCGAAATGAACACACCCAAAGGTGTCAATATTTCCAAGATGGTGCTTGATTCACGCCGGATCAAGGGCCGGGTGGACGCTGTCATCATCCCCGATATGGACAACGGTGTTATGAAAATGAGCGCCATGGCCGGCGGCGTGCTGATGCACCAGCAGGGCGTTGAGGCCATTATGCATGTGTACTGCAGGGACCGCAACAGCATGGCGCTGCAGGGGGACCTTCTGGCATCCCACGTGCTCGGCATCCAGAATCTGATTGTCGTGCACAGTGAAGACATGACCGTGGGCGATCACCGCGAAGCCCAGCCGGTCAACGAACTGGATGAACTGGGGCTGATAGCTGCCATCCGGACCCTTCAGGACGGCAAGGACCTGGCCGGTTTTGAACTCGACGGCCGGCCTGATTTCACCACCGGCTGCACCATTGCCTCGTACAAGGATGGCGAACTTGAACTGGCTGAAAAGAAGGTTGCGGCCGGAGCCGAGTTCATGGTTACCCCGCCTGTTTTCGATCTGGACGTTTTTGCGGCCTTCATGGAAAAAGCCAAAAGACTGAACGTTCCCGTGATTCCGACGGTGTTTCTGATCAAATCCGTGGCCATCGCACGCTATATCGCCACCAGTGAACCAGAGGCCAATCTCTCGGAAACCTTGATCAAGCGCATTCGCAAGGCCTCGGACCGTGAAATGGAAGGCATTAAAATCGCCGGGGAAACCGTTGCCGCCCTGCGCGATATGGCCCACGGGGTCAAAATTCAAACCTTGGGATGGGAACACCGTCTTGGGGCCATCCTGGACGCCGCAGGCCTTTAGGCCTGTCAGTGACGGGAAAATTCGGCCGGCAGGGATCACCCTTGGGCCACAAACTAAAAAGCATTTATGAACAGGAATAATACGTATGATGAACGATCAAGCAACCATGCCATCCCACAATAAAATACTCGTTGTCGGCGGGGGTATCGGCGGGATTAGAGCTGCCATGGACCTGGCTGAATCCGGCCGAAATGTTGTCCTTATCGACAAATCCGTGTCCATCGGCGGTCTCATAACCCAGCTGGACCGAACCTTCCCCACCAACGATTGTGATTTGTGCACCCTTTCTCCCCGCCTTTCCGAGGGGGGGCGGCAGGAACACATTGATCTTCTGACCATGACGGAAGTCAAAAAAGTCTCCGGCGACGTCGGGAACTTCACGGTGACACTTTCCCAGACGCCCCGTTACATCGACCTGGAAAAGTGTACGGCCTGCGGTGACTGCTTCAAGGTCTTTCCAGAATGCGTCAGCTTCAATCCCGGCCTGGACCACCGGGCTCCCACCTGCATGCGGTATCCGCAAGCCATCCCCCAGGCCTACGCCATCGACATGCATAAATGTCAGGATGTAAAAGCACTGGAAAACGTCTGCAAGGCCGGCGCCATTCTGCCGCAGCAGACGTCAAAGGAGATCGAGCTCGAGGTGGGTGCGGTCATTCTCTGTCCGGGAGCCGATGTTTTCGACCCTTCAGGGCTGGATCATTTTGAATACGGGAAAAATCCCGATGTGGTCACCAGTCTGGAATACGAACGCATCCTCTCCGCCTCCGGGCCCACACAGGGAGAACTTGTGCGGCCTTCCGACGGCAAAAAGCCTGAAAAAATAGCCTGGATCCAGTGTGTCGGGTCACGCGGGCTGCAGAAAGGAGCGGCCTCCTACTGCTCCAGTGCCTGCTGCATGTTTGCCCTGAAGGAAGCCATCGTGACCAAGGAACGGTTTCAGGATTCCATTGAAACCACCATTTTCTATATGGACATGCGGACATTCGGCAAAGAATACGAGCAGTACCGTGAGCGTGCTGAAAACGAGTTCCACGTCAACCTGGTGCGCAGCCGCCCTCACAGTATTGTCGGCGATGAAGCCACGGGCGGCCTTGACATCACCTTCGCCCCTGACGACGGCAGCCCTTCCATCACGGAAACCTTCGACATGGCAGTGCTCTCCACGGGATTCAAGGTGTCAGAGAGTGTCCGGAAAATGGCCGGCACCATGGGCATCGAGTTGAATGCCCATGATTTTGCCAAAACCGATGAATTCAGCCCGGTGGCCACATCCGTGCCCGGCATCTATGTCTGCGGCCTGTTTGAAGGTCCCAAGGACATTCCCGAGACCATGGTACAGGCCAGTGCCGCGGCCTGCCTGGCTGCCAAAGCAACACAGCCGGCCGTTCACATTGATGAAGATACGCTGGTCAATCTGCCGGAAAGGGACGTCAGCAGTGAAGAGCCCAGAATCGGCATCTTCATCTGTGACTGCGGTCTGAACATCGGCGGTGTGGTGGACACCCAGAACCTGGCGGAATTCGGCAAGACTCTGCCCCAGGTCGCGGTATCCCAGGTCGTCGGCCACGGGTGCAGCAGATCCTCAATGGACATCATCCATAAAACCATTGTGGATGAAAAGCTCAACCGCGTGGTCATCGGCGGATGTTCGCCCCGCACCCATGAAACCAAATTTCAGGACCTGCTGCAAAGAGCCGGCCTCAATAAGTATCTGGTGGAAATCGCCAATATCAGAGACCAGGATACCTGGGTGCATGCAGATGATCCGGAGGCAGCCAAGCAGAAAGCCCGGCACCTCATCCGCATGGCAACATCCAGCGTCAAAAACGCTCATCCGCTCATTGAGCACTCCCTGCCCATGCACAAGGAAATCCTCGTCGTGGGGGGCGGTGTCAGCGGCATGACCACGGCCCTGAGCCTCGCGGACCAGGGTTTCAAGGTATTCTTGGCGGAAAAGGCCCCCCAACTGGGCGGTCTGGCCGGCAGGATCAAGAAAACCATCGAGGGCCGGGACGTTCCTGTTTTCATGGAAGCGCTCACCCAAAAAACGCTCCAGCATCCGGGCATCGAAGTCATTTTCAACGCCATCATTGTCGATCACACGGGCATGCCGGGCATGTTCAAAACCGGCCTGCAGATCGCCCCGCAGATGTATTACCGCCAGATCGAACACGGTGTCACCATCCTGGCCACCGGTGCTCTGCAGAACAGGCCCGAGACCTTTCTCCTGGGTGAAAACCCTGCAGTCATGACCCAGTTGGATATGGACACCCTGCTGGAGGAGGACCTGGACCGTATTAAAGCCATGCGCACGGTTGCCATGATCCAGTGCGTGGGATCACGCTGTCCGGAGAACCAGAACTGTTCGCGCATCTGCTGCCAGTCAGCGGTTAAAAATGCCCTGCGTTTGCTCGACATCAATCCCGACATGCGCATCTTCGTGCTCTACCGGGATATGCGCACCTATGGATTCACCGAGGACTACTATCTGGAAGCCCGCAAACGGGGGGTTATCTTCGTGCGCTATGAAAAAGATGCGCCTCCCCAGGTCCGGCCCGAAAAGGATGGCATCGAAGTTACTTTTGTGGACCCCATACTCGGACAATCACTGGCCCTTTCGGCCGATTGCCTCTGCCTCAGCACAGGCCTGGTGGCCGACGACGAAGCCAGCGAAGATCTGGCCATGATTTTCCGGCTTCAGAGGACCGGGGAAGGGTTTTTCCTGGAAGACCACGTCAAGCTGAGACCGCTGGATCTTTCCACACCAGGCTTTTTCGTGGCCGGCACAGCGCATTCACCTAAAAATATCAAGGAGTGCATTGCCGATGCCCAGGCTGCGGCCGGACGGGCCCAGACCTTGCTTGCTAAAAATTCCATCGAACTGGGCGCGGCCGTTGCCCGCGTGGATAGCAACAAGTGCGCAGCCTGCCTGGTCTGCGTACGGGCGTGCCCCTTTGACATACCTTTTATAAACGCGGACGGTTATTCGGAAATCGATCCGGCCAAATGCCATGGTTGCGGCGTCTGCGCGGCCGAATGCCCTGCCAAGGCCATTCAGTTGATGCAGTTCGAAGACGACCAGATCCTGGCCAAACTGGACGGTCTCCTGGAAAGGATGGTTGCATAATGAAACAATTTGAACCGGTTATTGTGGCTTTCTGTTGCCACTACTGTGCCTACACGGCTGCGGATATGGCCGGCAGCAAACGCCTGTCGTATCCGGCCAACGTCAACATCGTACGGGTGCCCTGCTCGGGAAAAGTCGATGCGATTCACCTGATGAAAGCTTTTGAAAAAGGGGCTGACGGGGTTTACGTGGCCGGCTGTCTGGAAGGTGACTGCCACTTTAAAAACGGTAACACCAAAGTCGCCCGGCGCGTTGCCTATGTCAAAAAACTGCTGGATGAAATTGGCATCGGCGGAGAACGGCTGGAAATGTTTTACATGTCAGCGGGCATGGGCGAGCGCTTTGCCCGGGTTGCCACTGAGATGACGAAGAAAATCCGTAAATTGGGGCCCAATCCCACCAAAGCCATGTCAACAGGGAATCAAGGGGAAGCGGTTGCCTGACACAAGGCGGGCTCTTTACACGAAGCCCGGCAGCCTTGACCCGGATACAACAGGAAGGGCCTTGCACGACGGCACACAACATACCGGCGGATTGCATGCATGGCAGGGCACTTCAACCCTAAAGGAGAGTAAATCACAATGATAACAGCGGAAAGAAAACCCCTGGAAGAAATTATCGACAGCGTGAAGCCCTTTCAGCGCATTCTGCTCGTGGGCTGCAATGAATGTGTCACGGTCTGTGCGGCAGGCGGGCGCAAGGAGGTTGGAATCCTCGCCTCTGCGCTGCAGATGAATTTCATGAAAGCGGGCCAGACCATCGACATCAAGGAATTGACCCTCGAAAGGCAGTGTGACCCGGAATACGTGGAGGAGTTGAGCACCCACATGGATCAGGTGGATGCCGTTCTATCCATGGCCTGCGGGTGCGGCGTGCAGGAAATTGCCCGGCGCTACAAGGACAAACCTGTTTTACCGGCCGTGAACACGAAGTTCATGGGCGCCTCGGAAAGGCAGGGCGTCTGGGCGGAACGATGTCAGGGATGCGGCGACTGTCTGCTGGGCCTCACGGGCGGCATCTGCCCCATTGCGCGGTGTTCCAAGCGGCTTCTCAACGGTCCCTGCGGCGGATCCACCAACGGCAAGTGCGAAATCAGCCCGGAAGTGGATTGTGTATGGCAGTTGATCTGGGATCGGCTGAAGGCCCTCGGGATGGAAGATCGCTACGAGGATATTATGCCGGCTAAAAACTGGCAAACCGGCAGGGGCGGCGGACCCCGCAAGATAATAAGAGAGGATTTGGCAGAATGAAAACCGAAAGTACACTTGAAAAAATATTGGCCTCAGGTAATTTGGCAGTGACTTCGGAGTGCGGGCCTCCCAGGGGCGCCGTTCCGGATAAAGTAAAAGAAAAAGCCGAGATGCTCAGGGGGTATGTGGATGCGGTCAACGTCACCGACAACCAGACGGCCATGGTCCGCATGTCGAGCTTCGCAGCCTGCGTCATCATCAAACAGATGGGGATGGATCCCATCCTGCAGATGGTCACCCGGGACCGTAATCGCCTGGCCATGCAGGCCGATATCCTGGGCGCTTATGCCCACGGCATCGACACCATGCTCTGCCTGTCGGGCGACCATCCCCACTTTGGCGACCACCCCCAGGCCATGAACGTGCATGACATCGATTCCATCCAGTTTGTCCAGATGGTTCACACCATGCGAGAAAAGGGCACGTTTCAGGGGGGTGACGACATTATCAACCCGCCCAAGATGTTCATCGGTGCGGCGGCAAACCCCTTTGCCGACCCGTTTGAACTGCGGGTCGCGCGCCTGGCCAAAAAGGCCAAAGCCGGTGCCGATTTCGTGCAGACCCAGTGCATCTACAACCTGGACAAATTCGAAACCTGGATGAAGGGTGTCGTTGACCGCGGCCTGCACGAAAAGGTGCACGTATTGGCCGGCGTCACCCCCATGAAAACAGCCGGCATGGCCCGCTACATGAAAAATAAAGTACCGGGGATGGATGTTCCGGATGAAATCGTGGACCGCATGGCCGGCGTTCCCAAGGAAAAGCAGGCTGAAGAGGGCATCAAGATCTGCGTGGAGTCCATCCAGCGTCTGAAAGACGTCGAAGGTGTAAGCGGCTTCCACATCATGGCCATTGAGTGGGAACAGAAAGTCCCTGAAATTGTTAAAAAGGCCGGCCTTTATCCACGGCCGGAAATCGCATAGCGTTTTCCATCACAAACAATCGAAAGACAACAATGGTTATGAGGCAAATCTTTTATAATAGCATCATGCTTTGTGTCCTTTGTGCCTTTGTGGTATGATTTTAATGAATGTTTTTAGGCAGCAATTCAATATGATACCAAGGAGGAACATAAAATGAGCGAAAAACAACTGATACTAGTGGTAGACGACGACCCGGATCTGGTGGAATCGGTATCCATGAAGCTTTCGAGTGAAGATTTCCGGGTAGCCAAAGCCTATGACGGCATCGAAGCCATGGACAGGATCAAGGAGGAACGGCCGGCATTGATCATCCTGGATGTCATGATGCCCCGCAAAAACGGTTATGAATTGTGCGATGAGCTGAAATCTTCCGACGAATACAAAGATATCGTGGTGGTGCTCCTGACGGCTGTAGCCGACGCGGTTACGTCCACCAGCTATACCCACATGGACGGCAAAACCACTCTTGCCGATGATTTTATACCCAAACCCATCGATCTGGACAAACTCATGGGGATAGTCAGGGAAAATCTCGAGTAAACGGATGGGCAACACACTGCAGGCAAACGGCATCAAGCTGAGTCTCGAAATGACCCTGGTCACGATCAGGGTATTTTCGAGCGGGTTGGATCCGACTGCCCGCTTTTTGAAATTGATGGGTGAAAGCCGGATAAACCTGCCGTTCCTATGCGATGCAGCCCGTGACACAAGGACATCGGGCACCTACTGCATTTTATCCGAAGATATACCAAGAGCAAAACGTGCCATCGCCGGGGATGAAACCCTGGCGACCCGGTTGAAATACCTCCCTTCTGTGGGCAGTATTTCGGTTTTCCCCCACAATTTCAACATGGCGTTCATAGGGGCGATACTGCGGCTCATGGGCCAATCGGGCGCGCCGCTCTACGGTCTGGCCACCTCGATTTCGGCCATGACCATGATCACGGATTTTTCCCGGTTGAAGCAGACAGCGGAATATCTCACCCGGCACGTGTCGCTGCCTGGCAATCACTCCCCCTTTAACCCGGATATCCATATAAAATCCATGTGATTGTATTTTCTAAGATACCTTGGTTTATATGGAATAGAGAGCACCCGTGGAAACCATAGCCGTCTATTGGGAAAAAAATATTAAAACCTACGGCATTCAGGTGGAAAAAAAACTCTGCCTGGCCCAGGTGGACATCCAGCCCTCGCGGCTGGCTGCGTTGGGGCAACAGGTTGCCGAGCTAGGCCGGGACGAGACAAAGGTCAGCTTGATCCTGGCCCATCATTTTGAACCGGAAAGCCTGCAATTTTCAATGGTGTTCCAGGAAAGATTCAAGGAACAGCTGGTCGAATTCTGTGCCCGGCCGTCTGTGGAAGAAATCTCCAAATCGATAATCATTGACGCCCCCGTGGAAATGCTCTACTTTCACGGGCCCCATTTCGGAGATCGCTACGGCATTGCCGACATGGCCGGCCATGCATTGCAAAAGAAAGATATCCGGTATATTGTCATGGGATGCTCGGCTGCCTCCGTGCATTTTATATTTCCGGAAAACGCTGGGGACCGGGCTAAAAAGGCCCTGGGATCCGTTTTCAATACACC
>JAOZRT010000040.1:0-14956 GCA_029940035.1 Desulfobacterales bacterium | reverse complement strand
TATGAACGATAAATTGCTGCAAGAGATGGACTGGCGGGTCAGGGTATTTGACTCCCTTTCCTTCCCCACACTAATCATGAGGCCGGACAAGTCCATCCTCACGGCGAACCAGGTGTTCATTGAACAACGCGGCCTCCAGGTCGACCAGATCATCGGCAAGAAGTGCCACGAGATTTTCTACGGGGAAAAAATGTGCCCCAATGAAGTCTGCCCCCTCAAGAAGGTTATCAAGGGAAAAAAGGGGCAGTCCATTCTGCGGCGGACCCATTCACTGACCGGAAAACAGATCTGGGAGGACAGGGTTTTCTCACCCATTCTGGACGAACACGGCAATGTGGATTATATCATGGAGAGCGTCCGGGATGTCACCCGTCTGAAAAATCTTGAAATCACCCTCAAAGAAGCCGAAGCTTTCCTGGAAAAAATCATCTACAGTTCACCGGTGGCTATTGTGGCAGCGGACGCTTATGCCAACATTTTGCTCATGAACCCCGCTGCCGAGGACCTTTTCGGCTACACCCAGCGACAGGCCATCACCCGCATATCCGTTGAAAACCTGTACCCGGCCGGCACAGCCAAAGGCATCATGAAACAGCTCAGGAGCGGAAAACAGGGCGGCAAGGGAAAACTGCCGAGCACCAACACGGTCATCCTGAATGCCAACGGCCAGGAAATCCCCGTGGAGTTGAATGCCTCCATCATCTACGAGGATGATTCCGAAGTTGCCACGGTGGGCATTTACAAGGACCTGCGTCCTCTCTTGGCCATGGAGGAAAAGCTCCAGGAAGCCAACACGCAGCTCGTTCAATCGGAAAAGCTGGCATCCATGGGCAAGCTGGCTGCCGGCGTGGCCCATGAAATCAACAACCCCCTCACCGGAATCCTGTTGTATGCCAACATGGTCCTGGACGGCATGGACCCTGACGACACCTACCGCCAAAAGCTTCAGAATGTCGTGGAGGACGCCAATCGCTGCAGTGAAATTGTCAAGAATCTCCTGGCCTACAGCCGGCAGACCAATTCCTTGCGAAAGCCCCTCAAGGTCAACGACCTGGTGGATGAAGGCCTCGCCCTGATTCGTGATCAAAAGCTCTTCATGAATATCCGGCTGAAGAAGGAATACGCTCCGAGCGATCTTTTTATCAAGGTGGATAAAAACCAGATGGCCCAGGTCGTCATCAATATGGTCATCAACGCCATGGATGCCATGGAAAAGCACGGGACCCTTACGTTGCGAACCTACCTGGATCAGCGAAAAAAGGCTGTCTGCCTTGAAGTCATTGATACCGGCTGCGGCATCCCGGAAGGCCTTTTGTCCAAAATATTCGATCCTTTTTTCACCACCAAGGAACTTGGCCAGGGCACAGGCCTGGGCTTGAGCACGGTGTACGGCATCATCAAGGAAAACCAGGGGAAGATATCCGTTAAAGAAACCAACGCTAACGGCACCACGTTTCTGCTTCAATTTCCTCAGCATCAAACCGAATCAGGTGAAGCCCTGATCGGGTGACGGCAACGGTGGTCGGTAGACAATTAATTATTACAATAACTTGATATTAATTGTTAAAAATCAACTGCTAATTTTTAATTGATAATTACGTTTTTCGGCAATTCAGTAATATAGCTAAATGAATCGTTATTAGAAATAAAAAGGATCCAAGCAATGCCCCAATCGATGGCTGCACAACAAAATTATACCCCCAAAATACTCGTGGTTGATGATGAAATGCGTATTCGCGAAGGCTGCCGGGATGTACTTACCCAGGAGGGATTTGAAGTGGCGTCCGCAGACAGCGGTAAAAAAGGCCTGGACATGATTGCCCGGGAGCACTTCGACATAGTCCTTCTGGATCTCATGATGCCCGAGATATCCGGTCTGGAGGTGTTGCCTGAAGTGAAATCCTCCCACCCGGACACGGTCGTGATTGTCATCACCGGATACGCCACTATCGAACACTCCATCGAGGCCATGAAATTAGGCGCCTTTGACTTCATTCCCAAGCCTTTTTCACCGGAACAGCTCAAGGTGGTCGTATCCAAAGCAATCGAGCACACCAGGGCCCTCCAGGACATTGCCAAAGAAAAATCCCGCATGCGCGGGCTGATCAACCGGCTCTCCGACGGGGTTATGGCCACGGACGACCACCTGAGAGTCGTGCTGGCAAACCCGGCTTTCATGAAAATGATCAACCACAAAGGGGGGGCGGTCATCGGTCACCCGGCACAATCCTTTATTAAGGTATCCAAAATCCTGAATATGATCCACGAAGCGCGCTCCATGCCCGGGGACACTTTTGGAGAACTCATTGATGAAATTCAGCTGAATGGGGAGGGCGAGACCGAAGAAATGGTGCTGAATGCCCACAGTGCGCCTTTCAGGGACCGGACCGGAACAACGATAGGGACGATCACCGTTCTGCACGACATTACCGCTCTCAAGAAAATCGACCGTCTGAAATCCGATTTCGTGTCCATGGTGTCCCACGAAATCAGGAGCCCCATGAACTCGGTGCTCATGCAGCTCAAGGTGATAATGGATGGATTGGCTGGCGATGTTTCTGAAAAACAGACGGAAATCCTCGACAGGGCCTCCAAAAAAATCAACAGCCTGGTGGAAATGGCTTCGGAGCTCCTCGATCTAGCCAAAATAGAGTCCGGCCTGATCACCCTCGAAAAAGAAACCATACAATTCAATGAACTCCTGGAAGATCAGCGCCAATTTCATCTTGAGAGCGCTGCTGCTAAACATATCAGCATCAACTTCGAGAAGGCATCTCACCTGCCCCTGGTTTCGGCAAACCGTCGGAACATGGAGGAGGTCGTCTCCAACCTGATCACCAATGCCATCAAATACTCACAGGAAGGCGCTGCCATCGATCTGGCGGTAAGCCTTGAAAACGAGTACCTGTGCATTACCGTGAAGGACACCGGTTTGGGCATGTCCACCGAGGACCTGGAGCGTATTTTCGACCGGTTTTACCGGGTGAAAAACGCTCAGACGCGCTTTATCACCGGAACCGGCTTAGGGCTTCCCATTGTCAAGAAGATCGTTCAGGCGCACCAGGGGACCATTCAGGCGGAAAGCGAACCAGGCCAAGGCAGCACATTTCGGGTTTATATCCCGCATGTGACCGAGTAGATACCCGGGTCCAGAGGACGGAATATCAGATCAAACAGAGGACAGAAGACTGAGGCAATCCACCCATATATCGGGTCTCGGCCTCACCCCGGACACCATCACCACCCCTTTTCATTTCTCTTGACTTCCCTTTTGAATATATGGCATAGCGTCTCTCATTGTTCTTGGTTTGATACAGATCCGAACTGGAAAAAACAAAATGCCCCCGCTGGGTGTCGCTGGCAGATCACCATGCATCCGGTGGGTGTGATTTAGATTGACTGTCTGAGTTTTTATATTTAAACCTGCTATGAAATATTCAGTAAGGAGTAAACATGGCTACAGAAAAAGGTAAGAAATCTGGATCCGTTCTTGTTGTAGGTGGTGGAATAGCTGGCATGCAGGCATCCCTGGATCTGGCCGATGCTGGATACTTCGTTTATCTTGCAGAAAAGTCCTCGGCCATCGGCGGCATCATGAGCGCGTTGGACAAAACATTCCCCACCAACGACTGCGCCATGTGAGTCATCTCCCCAAAACTGGTCGAGGTCGGCCGGCATCTAAATATCGAACTGCTCACCAATACCGAACTTTTGGATCTTAAAGGCGAACCCGGAAATTTGACCGCCACCCTGCACCAAGAGGCCAGGTTTGTCGATCTTGATAAATGCACAAGCTGCGGTGAATGCGTCAAGGTATGCCCCATAACCCTGCCCAACGAATACGACGAAGGCCTGTCGGATCGAAAAGCGATTTTCAAACAGTACCCCCAGGCAATTCCCGGAGCCTTTGGCATCAGTAAACGCGGTACCGCGCCCTGCAAGGCCACCTGCCCTGCCCATGTCAGCATCCAAGGGTACATCGCCCTCATCAACCAGGGAAAATACGCGGAAGCTCTGGCACTTTTCAAGGAGGATCACCCTTTCCCGGGTATTTGTGGTCGCGTCTGCCACCATCCCTGCGAAGAAATCTGTTCCCGCAATGAAGTGGACCAGCCGCTTGCCATTCGTGAGCTGCACCGGTTTCTGGCTGACTGGGAGATGGGGCAGGATCAACATTTCATTCCCGAAACAGCGAATCCACGCGAAGAAAAAGTGGCCATCATCGGATCAGGGCCGGCCGGCCTGACAGCGGCGTACAGCCTCGCCCGAAACGGCTACCAGGTAACGATTTTTGAAAAACTGCCGGTTCTCGGCGGCATGATGGCCGTGGGCATCCCTGAATATCGTCTGCCAAGGAATATCCTCAAAAGCGAAATCAAGGTCATCGAGGATATGGGGGTAACCATTAAAACCGGCGTCACCTTTGGCAAAGACATCACCCTTGAAAGCCTCAAAGCGGATGGGTTCTCCGCCCTCTTCATGGCCATTGGTCTGCACGGCGGGCGGGCGCTCGGTGTTGAAAATGAAGATATCGAGGGTGTTCTCCAGGGCGTTGACTTTCTGCGCGACTCAGCCATGGGGAAAGACGTACCCATTGGTGAGGAAGTCATCGTTGTCGGCGGCGGCAACGTAGCCATCGACGTTGCGCTAACGGCAAAACGTAAAGGCGCCAAAAAAGTCACCCTGGTGTGCCTGGAAGCACGCGATGAAATGCCAGCCTGGGAACACGAAGTCCAGGAGGCCCTGGAAGGGGACATTGAGCTCGTCAACAGCTTTGGCCCCAAGGCATTCTTTATCGATAAAAGCAACAAAGTATCTGGTATCGAATTCAAAACCTGCACGGCTGTTTTTGATGATAAAGGCCGTTTCAGTCCCGCCTATGATGATAACGCCTGCCAACCTATCTTCGGTGACACCGTGATCATCTCCATCGGCCAGAGTACGGATACTACCTATATAAAGGATCAGGGCATCAGCCTGACCCGTATAGGTGGGCTGGCAGCCGACCCTGTCACGCTCCAGACGCCGATTGATTGGGTGTTTGCCGGCGGGGATGCTTTTTACGGCCCCAAATCGGTGGTAGATGCCGTGGCCTGCGGCAAAGAAGCCGCCGAAAGTATGCACCGGTTTATCAATAATATCGATCTGTCTGAGAATCGGGAAAAAATCTGGGATTTCGAAAAACCGGATATCACCATGGAGCTGGTGAAAAAGAGGGCTCCGGTCCGCTGTCTCGATCCTGAGGCACGCGAGTGTAACTTTCTGGAAGTTTCCTTTGGCTATGATGAAATTGAGGCTAAAATAGAGGCTGATCGATGCCTGGAATGCGGCATCTGCTCGGAGTGTTATCAATGTGTTACCGCATGCCTTGCTGAGGCCATTGACCACACCCAGGAATCGACCGATAAAGACATATCGGTTGGTTCGGTGATTCTTTCAGCCGGAACAGCCACCTTTGATCCATCCGGTTTGGCGGAATTTTATCAGTATGGGAAAAATCCGAATGTGTTGACCAGCCTGGAATTCGAACGGATTTTGAGTGCCTCTGGACCGACCATGGGACATCTGGTGCGGCCCTCTGATGAAAAGGAGCCCAAAAATATCGCCTGGCTTCAGTGTGTCGGCTCCCGCGATACAAACAAATGCGGAAACGGCTACTGCTCCTCAGTCTGTTGCATGTATGCCATTAAGGATGCCATGATTGCCAAGGAACATGCCGGCAATGACCTCGATTGCACCGTTTTCAACATGGACATACGATCGTTTGGCAAGGATTATGAAAAATATTACAACCGGGCAAGGGACCGGGAAGGTATCCGGTTTGAAAAGGCACGCATTCACACCATCACAAACGACCCAGATACCGGCGACCTCATTCTCGGCTACGCCGATGAGGGCGGCACGCATGTAGAAGAAAAATTTGACATGGTGGTCCTTTCCGTCGGTCTTCAGGTTTCGGAATCCACCATCGAACTGACCAAACGGCTTGATATTGATCTGAACCATTACAATTTTATCGATAGCAACCCGTTTGCTCCGGTTGCCACCTCCCGGCCGGGGGTCTACACCTGTGGTACCCTGCAAGGTCCCAAAGATATTCCCTCATCGATCACAGAAGCCAGCGCTGCAGCCAGCGCTGCCGGTAAAGATGTCGCCGATGGCCGTGGTCTTGACACCAGATCCATTGAAATGCCACCTGAAATAGATGTCAGCGGCGAGGAAGCACGTATCGGTGTATTTGTCTGCGACTGCGGTATTAATATCGCCGGCGTAGTGGATGTACCGGCGGTCAAAGAGTATGCCGCAGGTCTTCCCAACGTCGTCTTCGCCGATGAAAACCTTTTTACCTGTAGCCAGGACACCCAGGAAAAAATCAAGGAAAAAATCAAGGAGGATAAATTAAATCGTGTGGTCGTGGCCTCCTGCAGCCCCAAGACCCATGCGCCCATGTTCATGGAAACGCTGGAATCCTGCGGGCTGAATCAATATCTTTTTGAGATGGCAAACATACGGAATCAGAATTCGTGGGTCCATGCCAACAATCCAGATATGGCCACGCAAAAAGCAAAAGATCTGGTCCGGGCGGCGGTAGCCCGCGCTGCTCTTTTGACGCCTTTGAAAGGAAAGGTCATCCCGGTCTTTAAAAAGGCGCTCGTAATCGGTGGTGGTATTGCTGGCATGAATGCCGCCCTTGACCTTGCCAAACAGGGATTCCCATCCATCATCGTCGAAAAATCAACCGAACTCGGGGGTATGGCCCGCAAGCTCCATCACACCATCGAAGGCGCCGACATTCGTGCTTACATCAAAGGGCTGATCCAAGATGTCCGTTCTGAGGATAAAATCGAGACGCTTATGGATACGCGTGTTGTCGGGTTTGAGGGGTTTCAGGGCAACTTTATTACCGATACGGTCACCGGGTTGAACGGTGAAGCCCGCTCCATCGAACACGGCGTCATCATCGTCGCTACCGGGGGTAATGAATACAGACCGGAAGAATTTCTCTATGGCCAGGATGAGCGGGTCCTCACCCAGGTAGAATTGACCGACCGTCTTGAAAATAGGGCAACAGCAGATTTAGAAAGTGTCGTGATGATCCAATGTGTTGGATCACGCAACGAGCAGAATGAAAACTGTTCACGGATATGTTGCCAGAGCGCTGTCAAAAATGCTTTGAATATCAAACGATTAAATCCAAAAACTGAGGTTTATGTACTCTATCGGGATATACGAACCTACGGACTGCTGGAGGACTTCTACACTGAAGCCAGAAGAAAAGGCGTGATCTTTATTCGATTTGACAAGGATCACCCCCCCGAGGTCGCACCATCTCCAGAAGGCATTCTGGTAAAGACCAAAGATCATGTATTACAGCGGAATTTGGAAATTCGGTGTGATCTGCTGACCCTGAGCGCCGGTGTCGTAGCGTCCGACACCGAAGACCTGAGTAAAATTATGAAGTTGAACCGAAACCCCGAAGGATTT
The DNA here is from genome assembly GCA_029940035.1 of Desulfobacterales bacterium. Classification (GTDB taxonomy): domain Bacteria; phylum Desulfobacterota; class Desulfobacteria; order Desulfobacterales; family B30-G6; genus JAJDNW01. The sequence continues at coordinate 7,471 of JAOZRT010000040.1, read as the reverse complement.
TTCCTTGAGGCTCATGTCAAACTCAGGCCGGTAGACATGGGTAGTGAAGGTGTTTTCTTGTGCGGTATGGCCCACGGACCGAAACTGATAACGGAAACCATTGCACAAGCACAGGCGGCTGCATCCAGGGCTACGACCTTTTTGGCTAATGATGAAATCAAGTTGTCCGCCATTAAAGCCACGGTGGATACAGAGCATTGCGTAAAATGCCTGACCTGTGTACGTTCATGTCCTTTTGATGTCCCGGTTTTTAACGCAGAACAAGGCATCATCGAAATTGACGAGGCCATGTGCCATGGATGTGGTATCTGTGCCGGCGTATGCCCCAGACAAGCGATACAGCTCAAATTCTATGAAGATGAACAGATAATATGTAAAATAGACGCCCTGCTGGCGGGAGGAATGTAATGACAGGTTTTGAACCGACGATTATTGCGTTTTGCTGTAATTACTGAGGATATTCAGCTGCGGACCTGGCAGGTTCCATGCGACTCGATTATCCGTCTAATATTAGAATTATCTTAGTTCCTTGCAGTGGGAAAGTTGATGTGAAGCACCTGCTCCACGCCATACAACAAGGCGCTGACGGTGCTTACGTGGTCGGCTGCCTGGAAGGCACCTGCCACTACAATGATGGCAATTTCAGAGCCCGGGAAAGGGTGGAACACGTTCGCATGCTGTTAGCGGAAGTCGGGCTTGAATCTGATCGTGTTCGGATGTATAATCTTTCTTCCGGCGAGGGTCCCACATTTGCAGCCTATGCTAAGGAGATGACGGAGCATATAAAAAACCTGGGCCCCAATCCTTTGAAAAATAAGATAAACGCTTAATTCTGGAGAATATTATGGCTGAAGAAGCAATCAAACTTGGAGGAAAAAAGAAAAGCTTTTTTATCGACAAGGTAAAAGAGCTGCTCCCGGAAGGGGGAAACCTGAACCTTTGTCTGACCTGTGGGGCCTGCTCGTCGGGCTGCCCTGCCACGGGCCTCGGTGGTATGGATCCCCGAAAGTTCCTGCGCATGGCTGCCCTGGGCATGGATGAAGAAATTATCGCATCGGACTGGCCCTGGATGTGCACCATGTGCCAGCGCTGCATTTACGTCTGTCCCATGAAAATAGACATTCCCCAACTCATTTTCAATGCGCGAGGGCTCAGACCCAGGGAAGAGCGCCCTAAAGGTATTTTAGCTTCCTGTGACATGCAGCTGCGCAACGACAGCACCAGCGCCATGGGAGCGACACCCGAAGACTTCCAGTTTGTGGTGGAAGATGTGCTGGAGGAATACCAGGAAGCGCAACCTGAATTCGCGGACATGCAGGCGCCCATCGACAAACAGGGAGCCGAGTTCTTTTTAAACCAGAATTCCAGGGAACCGGTCACCGAACCGGATGAACTGGTCCCGCTCTGGAAAGTCCTGCATCTTGCCGGGGTGGACTGGACCTACGGCAGCAAGGGCTGGGGCGGTGAGAACTACTGCATGTTCCTGGCAGACAACGATTCCTGGGAACAGGTCACCCGGACAACGGTCGATTCTGCCAACGAACTGGGGTGCAAGATTTTTCTCAACACGGAGTGAGGGCACGTCACTTTCTCAGTCCGGGCCGGACTGAACAAATTCAACCTCAAGCACAATTTCGAAGTAAAAAATATCTATGAATACTACGCCAAATGGATCCGCGAAGGCAGACTCAAAGTCAATTCCGACTGGAACAAGGATCTGAAGGTCAAGTTTACCGTGCAGGACCCCTGCCAGATCGTGCGCAAAAGCTACGGCGATCCCATCGCAGAGGATCTCAGGTTCGTCGTCAAGTCGGTGGTCGGTGAAGAAAATTTTATCGACATGCAGCCCAACCGTTCCAACAACTACTGCTGCGGTGGCGGTGGCGGGTTCCTCCAGTCAGGCATGAAGGCAGAACGTCTGCAATACGGCAAGTTAAAAGATGACCAAATCAAGGCTACCGGCGCTGATTACTGCATAGCAGGCTGCCACAACTGTCATGCTCAAATCCATGAACTGAGTGAGCATTACGGCGGCAATTACCCGGTGGTCCACCTCTGGACATTGATTTGCCTTTCCTTGGGGATACTGGGCCCGAACGAACGTGAATATCTGGGTGACGATCTTAAAGATGTCCTGGTCTTCCACCCTGAAACAGCCATGTAGGCGATTGTTATCAACCATCTGCCGTAGGATAGTTTGCGAAGCATCGATTGAATGGCGACAGTGGATGGTGTGTGACAGTTGAGGAGGAAAAATGATAGTTGCCAAACGAAAACCCTTTGATGAAATAAAAGAATACATCAAGGACTACAAGAAAGTCCTGGTTGCCGGTTGCGGCACCTGTGTGGCAGTCTGCCTGGCTGGCGGTGAAAAAGAGGTCGATATCCTCAATACCGAACTGGACATGGCCAGGCGGTTGGACAACAACCCGCTGGAAACGGGCACCATCACCATTGAACGCCAGTGCGACGTGGAATACCTCGAAGGACTGGACGACGTGGTAAAGGACTACGAGGCAATCCTGTCCATGGCCTGCGGCGTGGGCATCCAGTTCCTGGCGGAACGTTTCCCAGGAATTCCCGTGTACCCGGCGGTGGACACCACGGGCATGTCGGCCAACCTTGCCGTAGGATTGTATGAAGAGCGCTGCCGTTCCTGCGGTGAGTGCGTTCTCGGCCTCACCGGCGGCATCTGCCCGGTCACCATGTGCGCCAAGGGCCTTTACAATGGCCCCTGCGGAGGGACCAACAACGGTAACTGCGAAATAGACGATGACCAGCCCTGTGCCTGGTTTAAAATTTACGAGCGCCTGGCCACCCAGGGCCGGCTGGACAACATCCTGAAAATCAAGGAGCCGGTGGGCTGGAACGACCAGATCCCGCGCACGCTGATTCAGCCGGGGTACATGAAACCTGAAAAGGACGCCTAAGGGGAACGGTATTTTCAACAATAACCAACTGTTTTTGAAATAAGGTGGTCAATATGAGTACAGAGGGAAATGGTTTTAAATCAGGCAGTAACCTGGAAAAAATTCTGACGGCCGGTCACTTTGCCTTTACAGGCGAACTGGGACCCCCCCGGGGCAATGCAGTCGAAGAAGTCGCTGAAAAAGCGAAACACCTCAAAGGTATGGTGGATGCAGTCAACATCACCGACAACCAGACCGCTATGGTAAGAATGGCCAGTTGGGCTGCCAGCCTTTTGATTATGCAGCAAGGGTTGGAGCCTAACTTTCAGATGGTTTGCCGGGATCGTAACCGCCTGGCTATGCAGGCCGACATTCTGGGCGCCACAGCCCTGGGAATCAAGAATATGCTCTGCCTGTCCGGCGACCACCAGAAATTCGGCGACCACCCCAACGCCAAGGGTGTTTTTGACATCGATTCCATTCAGTTAATCGGTATGGTCAAAAAGATGCGTGATGAAGGTAAGTTTCTGGGCGGTGCCGAGCTGGACGGTTCCCCCAAAATGTTTATCGGTGCTGCCGCCAACCCCTTTGCCGACCCGTTTGAATGGCGGGTCCACCGCCTGGCTAAAAAAATCAGTGCCGGTGTGGACTTTATCCAAACCCAGTGTATCTACAACATGGATAAATTCCGCAAGTGGGTGCAGCAGGCCAATGACATGGGGTTGACCGAAAAGGTCTATATTCTGGCAGGCGTCACCCCCATGAAAAGCGTGGGTATGGCCAAATATATGAAAGCCAAAGTCCCGGGCATGGATGTGCCTGACGAAGTCATCAAACGCCTGCAGGGCGCTGAAAAAGGCAAGGTTGCCGCGGAAGGCATCAAGATGGCCTGTGAGCAGATCGAGGAATTCAAGGAGTTGAAAGGGGTTCACGGCGTCCACCTGATGGCCATCGAGTGGGAGCATAAAGTGCCTGAAATTGCCGAACAGGCCAAGGTGCTGCCCAGGCCTGAAGTGTAACATCCGTTATTTATAATACCTAAGGAGGAAAAATGAAAGTATTCAAACTGTTAGCAATTATTTGTATGTGTTCCCTGCTGGTTGCCGGTGCGGTTTACGCCAAGGACCTTAAAGGCAAGGTGGGCGTTGGGTTCAACTCGCAGCTCAGTGAAAATGGGATGGATTCGCTTTCAGCCAAATACTGGCTCAACAACGATCTTGGCTTTCAGGGCATCTTCGGCTTCACCTTCAGTGACGATGTCGACGAAATTGACTTTGGCGGGAAGGTCCTGTACAAACTGATCGACGAAGATAACATGTACGTGGCCGGCATCGGCGGCCTGGGGCTAAGCCGCGTGGACCCTGACAAGGGAGATAGCGACACCGGCTGGTGGCTCAGCGGTGGTGTGGGCCTTGAATACTTTTTCAGCGGGCTGCCCAACCTCGGTTTTTCCGCAGAGGTCGGCCTTGTATTCTCCGACTACAGGGACAATTCATCCTTTAACACATCAGCCGACACAGCCGTCTCGGCAGGCATTCACTACTATTTCGGCGGTCCCAAAATAGCCAAGTAAAATCGCGTTCCGCGATTTTATAAAACGCGACCATGTCGCTCCCTTATGAAAGATATACCTGCCGAGCGTTTGGGCGGGTTAAAATTATACCCCTGCAGGTCCCGCCAAAAAGGCGGGACCTGTACCCTTTATCCATCCTTAGTGTTTATCCCCAATTGACGAACTTCTGGGCGGAAACACCAATTATGAAATGTTTCACTACGGATTCAGGTCATGAAAAAATCATTTGTTTCAAAAACATTAGCCTTCCCCACCCAGGTGTGGTGTGTAGGGTCCTACGACCAAAAAGGGCAGCCCAATTTAATGACCATCGCCTGGGGCGGCATCTGCTGTTCAAGCCCCCCGGCTGTTACCATATCCCTGAGAAAGGCTACCTATCCCTACGGAGTCGAAATTGAAAGCTATCACCGCATCGGCGATAAAATCGGCAGTGCCTTTGATATGGGAAAGAAATTGTAATAAGAACAAGAGGTAGATTCAAAATGACATATGAGGAAATTATCCAGTTTCACGGACATGAATGTCCAGGGCTCGCCATGGGCTATAGAATGGCTACCGCTGCGATGGACAAACTTGATTCAATTCGTGCTGACCAACATCCATCCCGGAACCTGAACCGGCAAAGATTCGTAAGTCAATCCCATGTGCGTTCTGCAGTGAAAATGTTATGGAATCACGCATAAAACAATTAGAGGGGAAGCCATCCTGCATTCCATGCTTTGAAAAACAACAACAGTTAGTTTAAAATAAAACAACAATCTAACAATAATCCGGACAATGATGTCAAAGGAATATCGAAGATAACAAAGGCCCTGTCCGGCATAACCAAAGCAGCCGCGACAAAATAATGGATACGGATCTTGAAGCAATAATTGAAAGAGATATGCAGCAAGGCTTTCAGCGCACACAGGTCAACATTTGTATTGGAAATATCGCTGCCCAGAGAGCTTACGAAAAACATGGGTTTAAAATTTTCGATGAAAAGCACGTTCCTTACTTTGAGGAAAAAATTGGCTCTCCAGGCATGGCACGCCTTCTGCTTGACAACTGATATTTAACTGAAAGCGAATCCTAATACATTTCCTGCCTTTGAATAGAGAACTGCGAGACGCCAACAAAACATTCTGCAATACGATCTCGAACTTGAAATATATGGCTCCTGTTAACCCCGTTAAACCGGTTTTTAATTTAACCGGGGCATGCTGATGATGAGTGCAGCGTATTTCACAGGGCGGTTATAGCGCTTCTCTGTCAGGCAGCGATGCTCAGCTTCACCGCGCAAACCTTGACCTCCGCGATACCTGAGACCGGGTCAAGAGCCGCATTGGTCAACCTGTTGGCAGCCGCCTCGGCATAATGAAAAGGTATGAATATGGTACCGTCAACGGCCTTGTCGGATATCCGCACCTTGGCCTGGATGTCGCCCCGCCGCGAAGTGACCTTAGCCATGGCTCCCTCAACAAGGGCATACGTTTCAGCATCCTCTTTGGATATCTCGATAAAGCAGTCCGGCGACCTTTCGTTCAACCCCTCGGATTTCATGGTCATGGTGCCGGTGTGATAGTGGTAGAGCACGCGACCCGTGGTCAGATACATGGGATAGTCGTCGTCGATCTGTTCTGCAGGTTCGATATACTCGATGGCGTGAAACAGGCCATTGCCGCGGGTGAACTGCTCCCGGTGCAGAACCGGTGTCCCGGGATGCTCCGCATTCGGGCACGGCCAGTGGATGCCTTCGTAGTCGATGCGCTCGTAATTGATGCCGGCATAGGACGGGGTCACCGCGGCGATCTCCGCCATGATCTGGGAGCTGTCTCCATACGTCATGTCAAAACCCATGCGTTTGCCAATCTCGCAGGTAATTTTCCAGTCGTCCCTGGCTTCGCCCGGTGCGTCCACAGCCTTGCGCACACGCTGCACGCGGCGCTCGGTATTGGTAAAGGTCCCATCCTTCTCCGCAAAACATTTGGCCGGCAAAACTACGTCGGCCAGCTTGGCGGTTTCGGTCATGAATATGTCCTGGACCACCAGAAAATCGAGGTTGCGAAAACTCTTCTCAGCGTGGTTCAGGTCCGGATCGGATACCAGCGGATTCTCACCCATGATATAGAGCGCCTTCATTTCGCCGTCATAGGCCTTGGGCACCATCTTGGTCACCGTCAGTCCGGGCTGGGTGGGAAGATCGCTGACCCCCCAGGCATCTTCCATGCGTTTGGCCACGGCCAGGTCGGACACCGGTTGGTAACCTGAATACACATTGGGCAGGCCGCCCAAGTCACAGGCGCCCTGGACGTTGTTCTGCCCGCGCAGCGGGTTGACCCCGCCGCCGTCCTTGCCCATGTGCCCGCAGAGCATGGCCAGGTTGGCCAGGGACTTGACATTGTCCGTGCCGCTGATGTGCTGGGTGATGCCCATGCAGTAGCAGATACTGCCCGCCTCGGCATTGGCGTAAAGCCTGGCCGCCTCGATGAGCTGCTGGGATGGAATCCCGGTGATTTTTTCCGTGTATTCGGGTGTGTATTTCTCGACGGTCTTCTTCAGTTCCTCGAACCCCTCGGTCCGGTTCTCGATGAATGCCTTGTCGTGCAGGTCCTCGCTGACGATCACGTTCATCATACCGTTAATCCAGGCAACGTCGCTCCCCAGGTTCTGCCGCAGCCAATACTCGGCAAAATCCGCCAGCTTGATGCGCCTTGGATCGATGAGGATAAGCGTGGCCCCCTTTTGGGTCACCGCCCGTTTCATGAAACTGGACAGTACCGGATGGTTCTCGGTGGTATTGGACCCGGTGACCAGGATGACATCGGCTTTTTCAATGTCGGCGATGGTGTTTGTCATTGATCCGCTTCCAAATGCTGCGGCCAGACCGGCCACGGTGGAAGAATGTCAGAGACGGGCGCAATGGTCGATGTTGTTGGTCTTCAGTACGGCCCGCGTGAATTTGTTGGCAATGTAATTTTCCTCGTTGGTCACCCTGGCCGATGTCAGC
>JAOZRT010000237.1 GCA_029940035.1 Desulfobacterales bacterium | reverse complement strand
ATGGCGTCTGATTTTGTAATTGCCACCGAAAGAGCGCTCTGGGGCATGCCGGAAGTAGACAGCGGGATCACTCCCGGATGGGGCGGAACCACTCGGATGGCAAGGTATATCGGTAAACGACGGACCAAAGAAATTAATATTATCGGCGCAATCATGCCGGCCAAACGTGCGGTTGACTGGGGATTGTGGAACCGCGTGGTAGCGGATGACAAATTGGATGATGAAGTCGACGCCTTGCTGACGGTACTTCGGGCTAAAAACCTGCAGGCATGCCGTCAGCTTAAATATATAGTAAATCGCGGCTGCGAAACCGATCTCTATACTGCCCAGGGATTCGAGATGCTTTCGGCGGGTTTAAGCGGAGCCGTAAACGGTGCCTGGGAGGTGGCAGATGCCGATCAATTAGCCGGCATTAAGAATTTTACGGAGAAAGGCGACTTGTGGAAGAAACGGAGAGGACTGGCAAAAAATTTCTGGTCTGATTGATTATCCTTTTCAGGTTACAATTCCATTCATCATCAGAATTTGATAAATATCAGGTTTACGGGCATCGGATTTTTTGAATCTCAATTTTAATTCTTATTGTTTAGCTGTCGTTTCCCCCGGTTTCAAAATATCCAGAACATAACTTCGTCCATACACTGTAAGAGGCTTCATTGCTTCGCCAATCATTCGGACAAGGCTGTCTACGCCCTCCTGGCCTTTGCTTTTTTTGATATTTTCAATGATTTGACCGGCTTCTTTATATTTTCCAAATTCAAATTTAGGATCAGAGATAAATTTATGTGGTGCTGAATTGGTTATTATATCATTGAGTTCAGCTGCCATGGCATTGGATTTCCGGGCAAGCTTTTCGCGAGGAAAACTATCTTTATATGCAGGAATGTTAGCTGGTGATTTCAAGATTTTAAAAATGGGAAAAGATGGGCTGGATTGCCTATATGCGCGTTGAAAAATCTCCTGCTGAAATCTTTCAAGAACGATGTGCCGATTGGATAGAATTTGGACGGCATCGTTCTTGGCTCCAGGAAAACCGGCCATAGCCAAAACGTTGATCCAGAGCACCTTCGTCGTGCTGGTACCAGGAAAAACCGTCGTATGGTAGGGTTGGGAAAGATCTCCCAAATAGTGGAGTCCCCACCCCATGAATCGCCAACCCCAATAGTCCTGCCCTCTCCTAAATGCAAACTCGGCAAGTGTCTTAAATAGATGAATGCGATATTCCGGATAAGTTTCCTTCAAAAAACCAGCAAAAGCGTAGAGTATTTTCGATTCATGGTAGAAACCCATATGAAATGGCGCCTGGCTACCGTAGTCCAGATTGGGATTTCCAAATGCCTGGGTACCGAAACCATAGGTTTTTCCAAAACGGGTACTATTATCAGAGTAGAGACCAACATCAATCCCCAAATCCGGTTCGTCAGTGGCACTGACGACGACTTCCAGCGGAGTAACATCCTCGCCCTCCTTCAACGCCACAAACGTCGTGCTGTTAAGATATTCCAGATCTTCCTCTTTTAGAAAGGTTATCTCATTTTTAGAAATTGGAGACCGTCCTTTTCTGTCATCTCCCGGCAAAAGCTGGAGATAGAGCTGTATTCTAAAGTCAGGATTGATCCTAATGGCCTGAACGAAACGTTGAACGATATCTCCGCCATCTCCAGTTGCTTTAAAAACTTGAGTATCTGGCCGTGGCATATACCATTCCAGATTATTTTGCGCCCATTCTTCTTCCTGAATCAATAGTTTTACCAACCCCTGTTCTTCCTCGGTTAAAAATGTTTTGAGACTTTTAGCGGTCACAGGCTTTGAATTTTTCACTTCGGGCATACTGAACAGAACGGGGTGCATGAAAAGGGGATGGATATTCCAGGCTTTGGCAGGCTGTACCATCAGCAGAAAAGAAAGGGCGAACAAGATAAAAAACAGTGAAATTTGCAATGATTTTCGTTTTTTCATTTGTTACTCCATGATTATTTTTTCTGCGAACAAAAAGGTTCTCACCGTTTGTCCACCCCTTTTTCTTCTCTCCATTTTTTTAACCAGACAATTCTGAAATCCAATTTATGGTTTTAATATGATTTTGATAACATTATCAGCTTTGGTCGGAGCTTCAAAGGCTTCTTCGATGTTATTTAAAGAAATTTCATAACTATTCAGAAATGAAAATAAGAATCGTTTAGGTACTGGTACAGGGAAAGTTGATTTTCCCTGTTTACCATCCCCGCTTTTACCGGACTTTTGGGATTCTGCTCATAAACTGGATAGAGCATAAGGACAGGGAATACGAGTTCACGGATAATCCAAGCCACATTTTTTTACAGTGCCTTCTCTATGAAGTAAAAATGCAAACAGAGACTTTCTAAAAAATGGTATATTGTAGTTAATCAGAAAAAGCAGGCAATTATCATCCAGCGGCCTAAACTCGTCAGTCACCTTATTAACAGGATAGCTGCTATTTGGATAGATAATTGCGGGCACTTCTTTTCCGTCGGCCATCGATGTAACTGTTCCTACTGTGGCTGGTGCTACTTTATGGATCTTTCCTTTTCTTCTAACCAGATTCATTCCAGTTTTGTCTTCATAAAATTCCTTGCCAACCCATCCGGTTACACCTGTAATAAAGTTACCAAACCACTCCGATTTCCTGGTCAAAAGTGGACCTACCACTTCGCCTTCAAAGCGTCCTGTCCAATCGGACGGATCGGGAATCTCCAACTTGCAAAAATAGTCTACGATTTCACTAAGGGATTTTTTGTTTAATATTTCACCCTGTTTCGATGGAACTAATACGCCGCTCATATATCTCCTTTTGGAATTATCATTTAATTCCCCTTGCTTTGCTATTGTTTTTTATTATCCAGTGCTTGCTGGCGAAAAAAATCATGAACACCGGATTTCCTAAGTATACTGGTTATAATATCAGGATTTAGGGCGTCTATCATCAACATCAACCGGGTAGCGCCCGGGTTTACCACAATTTCCTGGATATCTTTTTTTCCCCTTTCAGGTTTTTCATAGCTTGTCCGTATTATATTTAATGTGTGTCGCTATACTTTAAACCAACCATTATCCTTATACCACTTTATGGTTTCCTTTATACCCTCGTCCATGGTTGGATATTTAAATTTAAAACCTGCGGCCCTGAGCTTGCTGCCGTCCCAACGTTTGTCGTAAAGCGCATAGTCAAGTGACGCTTTTTCAAAAAGGGGTGTGGTTTTTGTAAGCTTGGCATAAAGCCCTGTTACACGTGCAACGTTTCTCATGATCGGTATGGGTATATGTATTATTTTCTTCTCTTTACCAAGAAGTTCCCGAGAAACCAGGTTGAAGAAGTCAACGGTTGTCATATTGCTTTCGTCGCTGTGAAAATAGGCCTCGCCGATCATTTCATCATGATCAAAAGCATAGATCACCGCCCGGCACAAATCATTTACGTGACTACCTCGTTCAATTGTATCACCTTTGCCCGGTATCGGGATCGCATTTTTATGGCGATTATTATAAATATGCCTGAAAACCAGAAACAGACCGTATTCTGATCGTGGACCATAAATACCGCCCGGACGAAATATGGTTGCCCGAAGTCCTTTTTCCTGGATGTATTTATGAACAATTTTTTCTCCTTCCCATTTGCTGATGAAGTAATTATTCAACGGTTGTGTCTGCTTTGGATCGTCTTCTTTAACCTCATTTCCTGGGTTAGAGTTATAACCGTGCACTCCGGCAGCTGAAAAGTGGATAAAACGGTCGACACCCTCCTTGATTGCCGCGGCACAGATGTTTTCAACCCCTCCAGCATTAACGGCAAAAATCACTTTGTCCGGGGTTGAATAATCATGGATCCCGGCAATGTGAATGACGCTCTTGATATCTTTGAGGAGTTCATCGAGTCCATTTTTTTGGGTTAAATTCGACTGTATAAATTCAACTCCCAAAGCCTCAAACATGGCTCCGTAGTGGCGGCTTGATACATCGGTTGCCCGAACCTTAAAGCCGGCTTTAACAGCCTCGGCAACCATATGATGTCCAACGAAACCGGCGGCGCCGGTGATTAGAACAAGTCCTCGATCTTTATTTGGCATAATGTTCCTCCTATCTGGATTCTATTGTTTTTTAGCTAAAAAGCTTTTGGGTTTGTGCATATTCCCAACCAGGTGAGTGACAATGTTTCTAGGGACAAGTCTTTGGCTATATAATGTTAGTTTGTTGTAAACACCGGGAATACAAACACGTTCCCTTTTTTCAAGAGCGTTTAAGCCGGCCCTAACTACCTGATCCGATTCCATCCAGGCAAAATTGGGAAAACCTATGTCATCCGCTTCGGCAAGTGAGTGAAATTCCGTCCGTGTTGGCCCCGGACAAAGGCAAGTAACTTGAACATTTATATTTTTGTCCTTAAGTTCCACAGCCAATCCCTCAGAAAAACTAAGTATGAACGATTTGGTAGCCGCATAAACGGTAAGCCAGGGCACTGGCTGAAAGGCTCCTGTTGAGGAAACATTTAGAATTTTACCACTTTGTCTCTCGACCATGGATGGCAGAATTCCCATGGTTAAGGCAACCAGACTGTTCACATTTACACGGATGATGTTATCCCAATCATCGGGTTGTTTTTCCAGTATAAAGACTCTAGCCCCAAAACCCGCGTTGTTGATCAGGACATCAACTTTCATATGTTGCTTATTCAATTCTTCTAATAATTGTTTAACGCCGTCAGGATCTATTAAATCAGCAGTAAAAACATGGACCAGAACATTGTATTTTTGTTCTATTTCCTTTTTAAGCGATTCAAGCCGGTCCAAACGCCGTGCCGTAATAAAAAGGTCATGCTTCTGCGCTGCTAATTCTTTGGCGAAACTCGCGCCAATCCCACTGGAGGCCCCCGTAATTAAGGCTAGTTTATTTTTCACCGAAACATCCTCATCGTGTGTTAAATATTTTCCTTTTCAAGACTGATTTAGGAACTTTTATTCAGCCGCTTTGTATTATATTCTTCATGATACTATTGCCAGTATCCGATGTTGGGGGTGATTGGCTATTTTCTAGAAGAGAAGCGATTTTGAATTTTACATCCGGTAGTTCACATAAATTATTAATCGCTCCTTGTAACACATCAAAGCTATTTGCCTGAAAATGACGCTCCAACGCCTCCTGGTTCTGCCACTCACTGATCAAGAAATAAGCGGTATTCCCATCGGTACCTTTATAGATATTGTAATTTAAACAGTCTGTTATCATGCAGAATTCTTGTTGCAGTGATAAAACTGTTTGCTCAAACTCGATACGCTTTTCTGGTAGAACATTTACCGCAACATAAGCTATCAACACTCTGAATCCACCTCGTTTTATTTTCTTCTCTGTCTATGTGTTACACTAGCATATTTAATGCCAATGCATATTGCTTTTATTAGAGTACGGTGAATAGGGGTTTAGCAGGGTTCTGCAGGGAGGAGAAATTGACATGACTCGCACACTCACCACCATATTTGGTGGCGGCCACCGAATGCGGTGGGTTTCTTTATGAGGGATAGACAAAGTCTGGTATTATGGACGCTTAATCCCGTGCTTTCTTATGCGAGCTCGCAAGGTGCTTGGGGCAAGGCCCAGGATTTCAGCTGTGCCTCTATTTCCTTCAATTTGCCAGCTTGTCTCTTCAAGTATCTCAAGGATATAATTACGTTCCAGTTCAGAAAGAGTTTTTCTTAGGTCTGTTGCTGTTTGATCGGTTTGATTTGATTCGAGTTTTTCGGTCAGTTTCAGCACATTGCCGGAAGAATTAATGACGGCCCGTTCAATGACATTTTCCAATTCTCTAACATTGCCCGGCCATTGATAATCTTGCAATGCGTTCATTGTATTAGAGGTGATGGTTTCGATTTGTTTTCCCATTTTACGGCAGAATTTTTTCACCAGCCAGTTCACAAGGAGCGGAATATCTTCTTTGTGTTTACGAAGGGGGGGGGCCGTGATCGGAAAAACGTTCAGGCGATACCAAAGATCTTTTCGAAAGCGACCTGTTTTAACTTCTTCCTCAAGGTTACGGTTGGTGGCAGCAATTATCCGTACATCCACCTTGATCGTATGAGAACTGCCCATTCTCTCAAATTCACCTTCCTGTAAAACCCTTAGCAGTTTGCTTTGCGTTTCAAATGGCAATTCGCCTACTTCGTCCAGAAAAAGAGTGGCACCCTGGGCAATTTCAAACCGCCCTTTTCGCAAGCTGTGGGCGCCGGTAAAAGCACCTTTTTCATGGCCGAACAACTCACTCTCAATTAGGTTTGAAGGGAGGCTGGCGCAGCTTACCTTAATCAACGGAAAGCCGTTCCTATAGCTTTTGTTATGAATAGCGCGGGCCAACAATTCCTTTCCTGTCCCTGTTTCACCGAGGATGAGCGCTGTCGTATCCGTTTGCGCGACCTGCATTATTTTGTAAATAGCGTACTGAAGAACCTGGCTTTGACCGATAATATTTTCAAAGTCATGCTCTAACTGTATCTCTTCCCGGAGATAGTTCCGTTCATTTTCGAGTTGGTTCTTTAGCTTATTAATTTCCAGGAAGGCTTGTTGGAGCACTTCCTCGGAACGTTTTTTTAATAAGACATTTAATAAGACTTTGCCTACAATCTGGAGTCTTCGCACAAGATCACGAGTCCATGTACGCTCAGTTCGAACCTGATCCAAGCTAAAGGAAGCAACAGGTGTTTGTCCATCGAATAGTGGAATAATTAAAGTTGATTTCGTTTTATATTTAATAAAACTTTTTTTATCTATCTTCGCTTCCTTGGGTAAACCATTAACGTTTTTAAACTGAACAATTCGATCTTGAAGTAATTCGCCTAATGTCCAAGGGAAACTCTCAGCGCCCAAGCCAATGGGGACCAGAGTATCTATGCCCGGGGCTCTCCAGGCATGAGTGAGCATTTTTTTTTCATACAATAGAAGATGACAGCGATCAACTTTCAGATGCTTACCTATGCACTCGAATGCGTAGTTGATTTTGTCATCGATTTCATCGATCTTAAAATTTACAA
>JAOZRT010000236.1 GCA_029940035.1 Desulfobacterales bacterium | reverse complement strand
ATCCCTGGGATCTTTTGGAAGGCAAAAATATACTCATCGTCGGCGGCGGGTTCGCTTTCACCACCCTGCGCTCTTCCATCGTTTATATGCTGGAGCCGGAAAACCGTTCCCGGTTCGGGAATATCGACGTGGTGTACGGCGCCCGGACACCGGGCATGCTGCTCTACAAGGATGAACTGGTGGCATGGGAGAAGCGGGATGACATCAATATGCACCTGACCATCGATGCCCCGGCCGAAGGGTGGGAATACAATGTCGGCTTCACCCCGCCGATAACCGAGGAGAAGGCACCCCAGGGCGACGACGACACGTATGCCATTGTCTGTGGTCCGCCGATCATGATCAAATTCACCCTTCCGGTGCTGGAAAAACTGGGATATGCCCATGACCACATCATCATGTCCCTGGAAAACAGAATGAAGTGCGGGTTCGGCATGTGCGGCCGCTGCGGTATAGGTAAAGAGCTGGTGTGCAAAGACGGCCCTGTTTTCACCCTGGATCAGATCAATAAAACACCCAAGGAATATTAGCAGCCCCACAGCAGTAAATTGGCACAGAATCCCTTAAAGTGCATTTGATTTTGACGTTTGGTGTTTTCGTGCTTATATTTTAGGGAAATAAAAGTGCAATTATTCTAACTTATTAATATTATTGTATTTTTAATAATATTTCCAGTCAAAATGGGTCCATTTTTTCATATTGACATTAAGTATCATATCAACTATTAGTTGTATTTTCACAATAGAAGTTAAGGCCAAAAAGGTCGCAGATGGAATAAACATATTAAAGGAGGGTTTTTAAATGCCAGAAGTAGAATTTCAGGGAAAATCGTTCAGTGTTGATGAAGATGGATTTATCGATTCCTATGAAAACTGGACTCAGGAATGGGTTCAGTTGGTCAAAAAGGAAGAAGGTATTGAAGAATTGAACGACGAGCATCAGAAAGTAATCACTGTTCTGAGAGAGTACTACGAAAAGAACGGTATCGCACCTATGGTCCGCGTTCTTTCCAAGGTCACCGGTTTCAAACTGAAACACATCTATGAGCTGTTCCCCTCAGGCCCGGGCAAGGGAGCCTGTAAGATGGCCGGTCTTCCGAAACCGACCGGATGTGTATAACCTACACAACAGTGTTCAGTAAATGGTTTTAATGACGACCGAGGCCCTGCTTTTCAGCAGGGCCTTTTTTTTCCTGAATCTTGCACGAGCCGGAGACATCCATATGCTGCGTTGCCAAAGGTTCGAAGTAAAGAAAACTACGACTTCACCCTTGGACGCCTTGCCTATGAAAGCCTCCAGCTCGTGCAAGACCCAGGATTTTTATCCCCTTTCACAAAAAAGAGTGACTTGGTAGAGAAACCTATGCAATTCACCGTAAAAACACGATCGCAGACCGAAATAATCGATATTACCGATTCCGTTCAGGATATGCTTCAGAAAAGCAGCCTGGAGCAGGGGCTCTGCTTTGTCTTTGTCCCCCACACAACCGCGGCGGTGACCATCAATGAGAGTGCCGACCCCAGCGTCAAGTCGGACATGCTGAACGTAATCAACCAGGTCATCCCGTGGGAAGCCGGATACCGGCACATGGAGGGCAACTCGCCGGCCCATATCAAATCCACTCTGGTGGGGGCGTCGGAACTGATTGCCGTTGAAAAAGGACGTCTTGTTCTGGGAACCTGGCAGGGGATATTTTTCTGTGAATTCGACGGCCCCAGGACCCGGAAGGTCAACATCAATCTTTTTCCTTTCAAATGATTTTTTCAATGAGGATCGGATATTGCCGATGACAGAGATCGACGAAACAGACAAACGGATCATCAACCGAATTCAGTCCGATTTTCCCATCACGGCAAGACCCTACCATACCATTGCCCAGGACCTGGACCTTGAAGAAGAAGACGTGCTCCAACGCATAGCCCGTTTGAGAAAAACCGGGGTCATCCGCAGAATAGGCGGCAATTTGGTTCCGGAAAAAATGGGATATGTCAGCACATTGTGCGCCGCCAGTGTGCCTGACGACAAACTGAAGCTTTTCAAGAAGGTCGTTAACAGCTACACCGGCGTGACCCACAACTATCGGCGGGAAAACCCTTTCAACGTATGGTTCACCTTTATCGCCCCCTCACGCAGTATTATCGATAAAAATTTGAAAGACATCTCACGCAGAACCGGTGTGGAAAGGATTCTGAATCTTCCGGCAACCCGGGTGTATAAGATCAAGGCCCAATTTACCCTATAGCTGCATAGATAACATGGCAATCAACAGAAATTGACTGTTCTTTAGCTAAAATACTTATAGTTATATTTTATACATACCACTTCTTATAATAATTAAGGATGGGGCCTATTTGCCATGTTGTCTACCCTTCGGGAACGCCGGAGAACTTCAGATTCTGCGTTCCTGAGGATTCGAAGTAAAAAAAACTACGACTTCACCCTCAGACGCCTTGACTCTGAAGCTCTCCGGCGTTTGCAGCAATAGGGTTCACGCTTTAATTTTTTTTTGGAATTCGCAGTCGAGGAAAATGGTAAGATGATACCCGCGATGAACAGCACAGACATACTTTTATTGACCAGGAAAATTTAAAGTTATGCGTGACATCAAAGTAGCCATAGCCGTTTTCAATGCCAGCGTCGGCAACACCTGCGGGAATCTGGACAAGACCTTTGATTGCGTCAAGCAAGCAGCGGAAGCAGGGGCTGAAGTGATCTGCTTTCCTGAAATGAGCATTACCGGCTACAGCAACCACCCGGATATCGCCCTTCAAGCGGAACCCATCCCCGGCCCTTCGGTCAACGAACTTGTGGCCCTTTCGAAAAAAGAAAATATTCTTGTCCTGGCAGGCCTCGCTGAAAAAGGGGAAAACGGGTGTGTCCATGCCTCCCATGTCGCCATTGCACCCGACGGAATATTGGGCGTATACCGCAAGCTCCACATCGCCCCCACGGAACAGGCCATGTACACCGCCGGCGGAGATATTCCCGTGTTTGAATTTCAGGGGATAACGTTCGGCATTCAGTTGTGCTACGACGCCCATTTTCCGGAACTGTCCACCCGAATGGCAATGCAGGGTGCGGAAATGATATTCCTGCCCCACGCCTCCCCCCGGGGCAGGGCCATCGACAAACACCGCTCATGGATGCGCCACCTGCCGGCCAGGGCCTACGACAACAGTCTGTTTGTCATTGCCTGCAATCAGACGGGCGACAATGAAAAGGGGTTATGCTTTCCCGGCAACGCAGTGGTCATCGGACCTTCCGGGCACATCCAGAAAGAGTGGACCTCCGGTGAAGAGGCCCTGCACACGTTCGATCTGAAAGCCGATGAGTTTCAGCAAATTCGCGACAACCGGATGCATTTTTTTCTGCCTAACCGGCGCCCCGACCTCTATACCTGAATCGGGCATAAAAATGACAATCGGAATAACCAAGGATGAAAAATATGGAAAATAAAATTGATTTAAACGGCATCATACCGCCCATTGCCACGCCCTTTGATGAAAAGGGTAACATTGCCCATGAAGCACTTGCCGGCAATGTTGCCCGACTGTCACAAACCAATATCAGAGGCATTCTCGTGCTTGGGTCCAATGGGGAATACCCTTATCTTTCCGAAGCTGAAAAAAGAGAAACCGTAAAAACGGTGGTGGCTGCGACACCCGATGACAGGATCGTGATGGTGGGGTCTGGCTGCGAATCCACCCGAGAAACCATCCGCCTTACAAAAGACTGTGCCGATATGGGCGCCCACGCAGCCCTGGTGGTAACCCCCTGCTACTACGGCGGCAAGATGACGCCAGCCGCCCTGGAAAACCACTTCATGCAGGTGGCCGACCACGCCCCCATCCCGGTTCTGCTGTACAATGTCCCCAAGTTCACCAACATCAACATCGATCTTGCCATTGTTCTGAAACTGTCCCGCCATCCCAACATTGTCGGCATCAAGGACAGTTCGGGCAATGTGGCCCAGCTAGGCGAAATCCTGGCCCGTGTTGACGATGATTTCCAGGTGCTGGTGGGAACCGCCGGGGCGTTGTTTGCGGCCCTGAGCCTGGGCTGCTCGGGGGGCATCCTGGCGCTGGCCAATGTAGCGCCCCGGGAATGTGTTCAGATCCAAACGTTTTTAAACGACGGACAGGTAAAGCAGGCCCGGGACCTGCAGCTGAAAATGCTGCCCGTCAACCGGGCCGTGACCGCAACGTTCGGTATCCCTGGACTGAAGGCCGCCATGGACATGCTGGGATATTCCGGCGGAGAGCCGCGTTCGCCCCTCATGCCCCTGGATGAAATAGCCCGGGAGGAGTTGAAAAAAATATTGCAAACGGCCGGGCTGCTTAGCTGAAACGAGAAGACAGAGAACGAAGGACAGAGGACAGAAAAAAGCAGTAGGCGGTTGTCAGTGATCGGTGGTCCAAGCTCCAGAGGACAGAGTGCCAAGCGGCCAGTCCCGATTACAAGTTGTCACTTAAACATGGTTTCGGGTTTCGGGTGTCAGGTTTCAGGTGTCGGAGTACCGCCGGTCTTCCGTTGTCCATCCTTCGTTGTACTACCGACTACCGGCTCCGGTCTCTGTGGCTCTGTCCTCTGTTCTGTGGTTCTGACCTCTGGCGCTTCGTCTTGCGTCCATAACGGGCAGGCACAAGACCGGCCCCTACACGCATCTGGTCTCTGAGGTTCTGTGGTTCTGTCCTCTGTTTTCTGGCCTCTGGTTTTCAGATGCGGACCAGCGAAAACCTGCTATCTCTTTGCCTGACACCGTAGCCGAACTGCTCGATGGTTTTATCCAAGGGGCGGCCGAAAAGGAAATCCGTCATGTCGGGCGCCACTCCCCCTTGGGAAACCACCAGACGCCTGACCTCCTGGTCGTAGCGGACCATGGACAGTACGGCCTTGATGGCGGTTTGTTCAGAGCTGCCACCCACGTCTTCCAGGCTCATTTTCAACCCGGCATAGCTGCACTGTTGTTCGTGCGCCTCCACTAAATCCCAGAGTCCGGCAATGCCGGACAGCAATTCCTTGCGCCTAAGTCTGCTTTTCTCATACATGGCCAACAGCTCTGCCGGGTCCCAGCACTTCAGGACGCGGCACTCCTGGGGACGGTGCGTGTAAATCCTGCAGGCCTTGTCCTCTTCCTGAAAAAAGGCGCACTGCCACGATCCCTCCACACCCTTTATTTTGATCATCTCCCCGGTGCTGGGCATCACCAGGCTGCGCACGTTGTCGTGCACCATTTCACCTTTGCGAATAGTGTAGAGGTGTCGCGTGTGGATAAACCCTTTGTCTATCAGGCGTTGGTCCTCCGCGTGGAATGTCGGGCCCCCTTTTTCGCAACAGACACCGCAGCGGATGCAGGCGTTGGAGTTAGTCTTGGTTGTCAACTCGCTTTCCCCATTTTATAGACAATAAACCCCTCGTGACGGACATGAGGGGTCTATACCGGTTGCCATAAGTCTGTTCCGATACGAGATTCGTATTTATGAAAAATAGATCCGTTTATAAACTTGGCCGGCGTAAAAAGGTGACAACCGCTATTATACAGATTTATTAAAACCGCGTAATTATTTTAAGACGCCTCTTTTTCCGGCGCCTCCTCAACAACACTGGCAGCCGCCTTGCGTTTCAGGGCTGCAAAGCGCTTCACGTATTCCTCTTCGAGCATTTGGGAAAGCCGTGCGGACTCATCCGGAAAGGTCTTTTTAAGGGAGGCGTAGCGCACCTCGCCGGCCAGAAATTCCTGAAGCGTGCCGTCCGGATCCTTGGAATCGAGGGTGAACGGGTTTTTGCCTTCTGCTTCCAGTTCCGGATGAAAACGATAGAGCGGCCAGTAACCGCTTTGCACGGCCAGCTTCATCTCCTCCTGGGCTTTACCCATGCCCTTCATGATGCCGTGGTTGATGCAAGGCGCATAGCACATGACCAGGGACGGCCCGTCGTAGGCTTCGGCTTCGGTCAGGGCCTTCATCAACTGCTGCTTGTTGGCGCCCATGGATACGTTGGCCACGTAAACATACCCGTAGGACATGAACATGGCGCCCATGTCCTTCTTTCCGGTTTTCTTGCCCGATGCGGCAAATTTGGCCACGGATCCGGTGGGCGTCGCCTTTGAAGACTGTCCGCCGGTATTGGAATAAACCTCGGTGTCGTAAACGATGACGTTGATGTCCTCGCCTGAAGCCAGGACGTGGTCAATGCCGCCAAAGGATATGTCGTAAGCCGAACCGTCACCCACAAATACCCAGTAGGATTTTTTCGTAAACAGCCTGGCCATGTCCCCTATCTGCTTCAGCAGGGGGATGTCCGCGTGGGCGGGCAGAAGCGCTTTGAGCTTGTCGCCGTAAGTCTTCGACCCGACGGGATCCTTCATGTTGTCCAACCAACCCTTGAGCGCCTCTTTCACTTCCTGCGGGATGTCATAAGCCAGGGCTTCCTCGGCCAGCTCCGTCAGCTTGCCGCGCTGGTGCAACGCTCCCAGGAACATGCCGTAGGTAAATTCGGCAGGATCTTCGAAAAGGGAGTTGCCCCACGTGGGGCCGAATCCATCCTTGTTGACGCAGTAGGGAATCGCCGGAGCCGACCCGCCCCAGATGGAACTACACCCGGTGGCGTTGCCGATGACCATTCTCTCACCGAAAAGCTGGGTCACCAGTTTAGCATAAGGTGTTTCCCCACATCCTGAACAGGCACCCGAGAACTCCAGAAGCGGCTGCTGAAACTGGCTGCCCTTGACGGAGTTTCTGGCCACCAGGTCGTCCCTGACCGGCAGCTTGACCGCATGTCGATGGTTGGCGATCTGAGTCTTGGTCTGCGTCTCCAGAGGCTGCATGACCAGGGCCGGCTTTTTGGCAGGGCAGATATCCGCACAGTTGCCACACCCCATGCAGTCCTGCGTATTGACCTGAATGCGGAAATGGTACCCTTTGAGGTCCTTGCCCACCGCCTTCTTGGTCGTGAACTCCGCCGGTGCCCCGGCCAGTTCCTCTTCCGTCAACAGGGCCGGGCGAATGGCGGCGTGGGGACAGACCATGGCGCACTGATTGCACTGGATGCAGTTCTCCAGAACCCACTCCGGGACATTGATGGCCAC
>JAOZRT010000235.1:553-7162 GCA_029940035.1 Desulfobacterales bacterium | reverse complement strand
CATGTATTGCCGGGCGTCGATCCCAGCGATGCCCAGGTCAGGGTTGTCAATACGGCAAAGGAATATCTGGAGAATATCAAGGCACCACTGACCGCGAAAAATATCGAGGTCGAGATTCACACACCTTACGGTAACCCGGCGGAAAAGGTCCTCGGCGTCTCCAAGCTGCACGACATCGAATTGATTGCCATGTCGACTCACGGCCGCAGCGGTATCGGTCGCTGGCTGCTCGGGAGTGTTGCCGAGAAAATTGTCCGCCACAGTGAGGTACCTGTATTGCTGCTTCGCTCAGGCAAGTTGAATGAGGGTTGATATTCCCCCTACCCCTTTTCCCGCCAAGGGAGAGGGGACGGGGTTTCTGGGGTGGCTTCTAGGGTCTGGCCAGGACAACCAATTGAAATATTTAGATATAGTCGATATGTCGAGCCCCATATCATGCTTAGAGGAAAAGGGGACATCCTTTATATTATAGGATTTGAAAATCGGTTTCAATATGCTACGCTGATGCGATGCCACGACAAGGTAAAAAACTACGACTTCACATACAGACCTTTCTTAGGACTGGTGATCTTACCCTGTTTCTTCAACTTGAAGATAATGTTGGCAACTTTCTTCTGGTCGAAGCCCGTCTTTTTAACCAGACCTGCAGTATCGGTGCCTTTCTTTAATCTTGCAATGGCATTGAATACGGTGTCAGCTGCAGTAACCTTCTTAGCAACAGTTTTCTTGGGAGCCTTAGCCTTAGCAGGTTTCTTAGCATCTGCCTTCTGCAGTGCTGCCATCAGTTTGTCTATGCGTTTGGATAGAGCCTTCAGTTCCTTCTTTGCTGCTTGCAGTTCTTTTATCAATTTTTGATCTCCTTTAGTTTAAGTAATTATTACTTCCTTCCTGTAATTGGTGCCAAAGCTAATGCTATATTATAGGTTTGTCAAGAAAATCAGCGTATAATGTATTGTCGTGTACTTGGATAAAAAGAAAAGAACGGCACTATAAATATCGTCCCTCTCAAATCATTACAGCAGGTATCAGTTAAGCAGCATAGTTACCATTTTAACATCTTGTACCCTTCAATATCTCCTCTGCAGAATAGTGTTCAAAATTCAGAGCTTCTGGGGTCGGACCAAGGCAATCAATTGAAATACCAAGATATGGTCGATGATTTACACTCTAAAAACCACTAAGAAAGCCTTTTTTAGGGTAGAAATCATAGGTTTAAGGTAAAAAGCTGTCTACCACCCTCCCCCTAACCCCCTCCCGCCAGAGACAGAACTACAGAGCCCCAGAGGACCGAGGTCGGAACCACAGAAGCCGAAGAATGGAAGACGGCGTTAATTAATCATTATGTATTTTTACAGTTAGTTATATTTTTACCTGATAGTTTATTATCAATTTCAAATTTTTAATTAGTAAAATCGCGAGATAAATACTTGCAATAGCGCGGCTAATATAATATAAAAAACGCGATGTAGATAATGATAAAATCGCGAGGAATAGTTCAACATGTCAAACCTTTATCCCAGATGGCAAAAGCGAACAATCGAAAAATTGATGCTCGAAAGGCGCGTACTGTTGCTGAGCGGTCCAAGGCAAAGTGGAAAGACCACTTTGGCCCGTGAACTCGAATCCGATCAAACTGAATACAGAACCCTTGATGACAGTACCCTCAGAGAAGCTGCGGAAGTTGATCCACAGGGGTTTGTCAAGCGCAGCACCGCCACTTTGATTATTGATGAAGTACAGCGGGTTCCGTCTCTTTTCCCGGCGATTAAAAAAGCGGTCGATGAAGATCCCCGAAACGGGCAGTATTTATTAACCGGCTCAACCAACATTCAGTCTCTACCCACAGTCAGGGAGTCTCTTGCCGGACGAATTACTAAAATCCGCCTTCGTCCGCTCACGCACGGTGAAATATTAAAACGTGATCCACGTTTTATTGAATCCGCCTTCGATCAATCGTTTTCTAGCAGTTCACTTCGCTTTGACCGCGATACCTTGCTTGAAATTGCTCTCAAAGGTGGCTTTCCTGAACCAATGAAACTTCAGGAACGGAGTCGCAGGCGATGGCACGATGACTATATCGATGCCCTCCTGGAACGAGATCTGAAGGAAATAGCAAGAATTCAAAGAAACAGGGCAATGCGGGAGTTAGTGCATATACTGGCAGCCTGGTCAGGCAAATTTATTGATCTTTCTGCCATTGGATCTGGATTATCTATCCAGCGTCCTACACTTGAAAGCTACATCAATGCCCTCGAAACACTCTATCTGGTAGAGCGAGTATCTCCCTGGGTTAGAACTGATTATGCCAGAGTTGGTAAACGAAGCAAGCTCTACATGGTCGATAGTGGATTGATGGCAGGTATCCTCAAATGGAAGATGGACCAGGTTCGATTTGACTCCGATCGTTCTGGAAAACTGTTCGAAACGTTTGCATTGAACGAAATCATGGCACAGGTTGAAGTAGGGAATGGTCGGTATGAGTTGTTTCACTATCGCGACCGGGAAAAGCGCGAAATCGATTTCTTGATAGAGAGGGAAGATAGTCATTTGCTCGGCATCGAGATTAAGGCCGGATCAGCTGTTCATAAAAATGATTTCAAGCACCTATTGTGGTTCAAAAATAAAATAGCAAAAAACAATGAATTCATTGGTATCATCCTATATACCGGTGAATATCCGGTTTCTTTTGGCCATAACCTGTGGGCTGTTCCTATGGGCCATTTATGGTCCTAAGCCTTCCAGTCCCCATTCAAACTCCCGTAAAGGGCGGGGGAAACTATTGATTCAGGCGTTCTGTAGCCTCCCCCTAACGGGTCTCTCAGGACAACAGATGAAAGGCGAGGATCAGCACAAAGCGTTCATAGCGCTACTATATCAACTGAGACAAGAATGTCTTCGCGGGAACTTTCACGGGGTAATCATACGCAAAGCAGTCGGCATTTTTATATTCCGCATTCGCTACAACCTGAAATGCATGCCTTGCATTGGTTCTGGTCTGGAAATATTCCAAGCCTTTGGTAAGTGCACGTGTTTGTGATGACTTTGCTTCCACAATAAACCACGGTCGGCCATCTTTACTGACCAGGAAATCAACTTCGCGCTTATCCTTTGTTCTTAAAAAATAAAGGCCGTACTCACCCAGACCTGAATCCTGCCACCAGGTTACGGCCTTCAACAGGTGACAGGCCACCAGGTTTTCAAAACGGATTCCCGGGTCATTCACCAGGGACCAGTCCGTCAGGTATGTTTTAGGCTCTTTCAGCAGGCTGCGGGAAATATTCTGAGACCAGGGCCGTATCGTAAAGCAATAATAAAGCGATTCCAATACTTCGAGCCATCTCCTGATTGAATCCTGTGAGGCTCGAATTTTCCGAGCCAGGGATGCATAGTTGAGCAACTGACCGGACTGCTGTCGAATAAATTCAGCCAGAAGTTCTACCTGCCCCACTTCATTGATTCGGGTTACATCCCTCAGATCCTCTCTGAACAACAACTTCAGTCGGGTTTGTTTCCAACGATTGAAGAAACGAACATTGTGCTTTAGAAACGGTTCCGGAAAACCGCCAAAACGTTCCAGGTATTCATAATCCGACTGGCTGACGAATTGCGGGCGGCTGATCTCCTTTTCAGGAAATTTCTGATGGGCTAACTCCGCCACCGACAATGGATGCATATGATACAGAAAATAGCGACCCATGAGACTGTCGGCCCCTTTGCGATAAATATCGAGCCGGGAACTCCCGGTTACGACAATACTGAATCTACCCTTGGCATATGAATCATAGAACCCTTTTAAAAAATCTCGCCAAAGGGGGTATTTATGGATCTCGTCAAACACAATGACCCTGCCCTGTGACACACTGATCTTTTCAGCTACAGCGGAAGGTCCTTCCAGAAAAAGGCGGCGGTCATTTTCATTGTCCCAGTTGAAATAGAGATGGCCGGCATCGAATGCGGTACCGGTCGTTGTTTTACCAACCTGACGTGGACCGGCGATGAAAGCCATCTGGTTATCATGCTTGAAGTGTTCTACCAACAATGCTTCATATCTGCGTTTCATGAATAATAGCTTATATGATGCCTTAGCCGAAGTCAAGACCATTACTTGCAATATCGTGGTTTGGTCGCGACCATACCACGATCGTCCGTGGAATAGTCTGGCAGAAACAGTATACATCCCGGTAAGTAATGGGGTCAATTCCGCCCTTGACTCTTTCTTTTGTTCCTGGAGTCGGACCAGGACAACCAGAGGACAGAGCCAGAGCCCCAGAGGACGGAACTACAGAAACCTGGTCAGACCGAATGAACGTCCAACATCGAACACTGAACATCGAACCTTTGGCCCTTTGTTCTTGGCTGAATACCCAGAAAAACTGAATTCAATAAGCTGACAAACCACATTCGACGTCGGATGTTGGACGTTGTCGGATGTTCGATGTTCATTTTTAGAAAAACTAATATGGAAGACAGGTTGATAAAAATCTATAAAAAGACGACAACTTTTAATCAAGACTTGATCGGAAGACTGAATACAGGGTCGAAAACATGGGTTTCAGAGAAAAAGCTGTCTACCGCCCCCCCTAACCCCCTCCCGTAAAGGGAGGGGGAAACTATTGATCTACGCGTTCTGTATCCGTCCCAGTTTCCGTAGAATTGAGTGAAACCATATCAGGCTGTTTATGTGAGGATTATCACATAATAGGGACGTATAAAGTGACGATATACACATAATAAGGCCCAATGGTGTCTTGACCCGTACTTTTTTAATACAGATGATGTTGGCCGGAGGGCCCGAACATTGAAAGAGGAATCTATAAAAAATGAATCACGAAAACACGAAATCCTAAAAGCACGAAATGTTCAGAATAAATCTTATAGCTCGAAGTAATCGGAGGTGAACACAGGAGATGACAATATTTAAATTCATTCACGCCGCTGATGTGCATTTGGATAGCCCATTACGTGGTCTATCGAAGTACGAATCCGCACCGGTGGAGTACCTTCGTAATGCCTGTCGGAAAGCTTTTGAAAACCTCGTAGATTTAGCCATAGAAGAAAAGGTTGCGTTTGTTTTGCTGGCGGGCGACCTCTATGACGGTGATTGGAAAGATTACAGCACCGGCATATTTCTAAGCCGGCAGATGGGTCGGCTTGGTAAAAACGAAATCTCTGTTTTTGCTGTTGCCGGAAATCATGATGCGGCCAATCGTATGACCAAGGCACTTGATAACCCGGCCAACATGAAAATGTTGTCGTCTCGGAAGGTTGAAACGATCAGGTTGGAAAATTGTGGAGTTGCGATTCATGGACGCAGTTTTGGCACTCAGCACGTCGAAAAAAACCTTGTGACGGGATTTGGCCTTGCTGAAAAAGGAATGTTCAACATCGGCCTTCTGCACACCAGCCTCGACGGTCGCGAAGGCCACGCGCTTTACGCCCCGTGTACAATAGATGACCTGCGCTCTAAAGATTATCAATATTGGGCATTGGGGCACGTTCACAAGCAAGAATTTGTGTCCGAGGAACCACATATAGTTTTCCCCGGCTGTATTCAGGGGCGCCACATTCGAGAAACCGGTGCCAAGGGGTGTGTTCTCGTTACGGTAGAGGAAGGTGCTGTAAGCGAAATCGAAAAGTGTCCATTAGATGTTTTGCGTTGGGTCAACCGACTTGTAGATCTGACGGATGCATCCGAAATGAGAGAGGTGTTTGAGCGCACACGGGTATCAATTTCCAATGAAATAACATCAGCCGAAGGACGGCCCATTGCCATGCGCATACGTTTCGAAGGAGCCACGCCAATTTCAAATGAGCTGGCATCACATCCAGAACGAATAGAGCAGCAAATCAAAGCGCTCGGCGCTGAAATCGCCGGTGACGGTCTATGGATAGAAAGAGTTGAAATTGCAACAGTCAGCAAACTTGATTTGAATGCTACGTTGACTGGCGAAAGCGCCCTCGGCAAATTGTTGGAGGGCATATTAGCGACACAAACCAATCCGGACGAAATCGACGGCCTCGAGGATGTAATCGCCGGCCTCAGACAGAAAATTCCAGCCGAGGCATTTAGCGAAAATTCTTTCCTAAATCTCGATGAATTCCAAACCGTCGAGCGCTTGGTCGATGAGGCCAAACAAATGTTGGTCGGAAGGTTGCTGACGATCGGAGGTGCCAAATGAGAATCGATCGACTCGATTTGATAGCCTATGGCCCTTTTACCGACACGATATTGAACTTGTCAGACGGGGCTTTTGGTCTGCATTTGATTTACGGAGACAATGAGGCGGGTAAAAGCACCTCACTGAGAGCGCTCATCGGATGGTTGTTTGGTATACCAATCCGCACTAACGATAATTATCTTCACGCAAACCCTCAGTTACGAATTGGCGGCAAGCTCAGGCTTTCAAACGGTAAAGAATTGGAATTCGTTCGAAGGAAGGGAACAAAAGGGACTCTATTAAATCCATCCACTGATGATGCTCTCGATGATACGGTTTTATCGCCGTTTTTGGCAGGCGGTATAGACGAGAACCTGTTTACGAAATTATATGGTATCGATCATGCTAGACTGGTTGCCGGCGGCCAGGAGTTGCTAAACCAATCCGGTGA
>JAOZRT010000235.1:0-543 GCA_029940035.1 Desulfobacterales bacterium | reverse complement strand
CTTCAGTGCGGCAATCGGTACCGCAAGCCTCCGTGATATATTGTCAGACCTGCAAGATGGCGCCGAAGCGCTTTTTAAACCAAGGGCATCCACAAAGGTTGTGAACCAGGCCATAGCCAATTTTAAAGACGCGAAAAAGCAAATTAAAGAGGCGAGTCTTCCGGTTGCAGAATGGAAAAGACTGAAAAAAGAACTGGCAGACACCGTGTCTGCCATTGAACAGGTAGAAAAAGGCATAAAGATCCAAAGCAAAGAAAAGAGCCGTCTGGATCGGTTCAATCGCGTAAAGGGTGCTTTAGCTGAACGACGAGTTGTAATGGAGCGCATTGATGAATTGGGGGAAGTGTTGCTTCTAACCGAAGACTTCGGGGATAAATTAAAATCTGCTCGCAATAGCCTGCAGTCGCTTGGTGAATTAAAAACAAAGGCAGAAGCCAAACTGGAACGCTTAAAAGAAGAAGCTAAAAAACTGAACGTCCAGACCGAATTATTGGACAATGAAGAGGTGATTCTGGCGCTTTATAAAGAAGCAGGCGGTGTTGT
>JAOZRT010000234.1 GCA_029940035.1 Desulfobacterales bacterium | reverse complement strand
AACGGTCCCGTCCTCACCGTATGGCCCGTGGAGGATGATCAGCGCAACATCGATCCCCGGCGCATCCTGGACCAGTTTTCCAAGATCTGTTTTGGGATCGTAGCGCGTGATCGCGTATTTTTCCTTGTCCAGTGCCTCGTATACCTGGTCACCGCTGTTCAAAGACACTTCGCGCTCTGAAGAGATGCCGCCCAAAAGCAAAGCAAGATTCAGTTTATTCATGATTCGCCCCCTACCAAATAAATTTTTTGGCGTATTTAGGTCTAACAATTATTCATCAGAATGGATTCCAACCGATTGTGATTAATCTGAATCGAAGGAAACAAAATTTATTTGAAAATATGTTGCTTAGCCCTTTCATATTCTTCACGGGTAATAAGTTCGCCCTTAAGAAGGCTGGCGAGTTCCTTGATTTCCCGCAAACGAACAGTATCTGGATCTTCCAGTTGATTAGACGGGTTATGCGTGTCCGTACCCAGCTCATGTGACCCGCCGGCAGCCCCGCCCATCCTGAAGGAGGCCAGCCCACCCAGAAGGCTGACCTCGACGGGCCTCCCGTTGAACAACGGCGACTGCATCATCTCACGCAACGTCCGCCCTTCAGCCTTCATGCGTCTGTAAAAATAATAAAAAGAAGCCAGGATGACGGCAGCGCCTATCAGAAAAATCCAGAGCATGTATTGTATGATGCCGCTGAAAAAGATGACCACCAGCCCCAGACCGATGATCAACAGCACATGCAGGACAAGAACCAGATACGCTGCCAGCACACTTTTAAAAATGCCCTCGCCCCCGTTCCGGTTCATTTTACCGTTCTCCTGCATCGATTTTGGTTGAATCCGTTTTGGAACCCAGGCGCTCTGTCAAAGGGTCCAAATAATGTTGGGGGACATCGAACTGGATGGACCCGCTCCGTATGGAGTTCAGCTTCAGGATCAAAAGGTTGAGCTTCTTGAGCACCTTGTACTTTTCAGAAGTCTCCTCCATGCCGGAAAGCAATTCCTGGGTGTTCCTGATCTCCTTTTTAATTTCCAGTTCAGGCGGGATACAGTCGGCATTTTTTAATATTTTATAGGCCAGCCGGATATCCTCCGGGACGTTCATATCCTCTCCAGGCAACGGCTTGCCCCGCCCTGGAAGGTTTTCAAACTCACCCTTTTTCTGCGCATTTTTGATGCGTTCTTCGACTATTTTTTCAAAACCGGTAAACATATACATAAATTTTCACCTGAAACTTCGGGTAGTGCATATTTATAGAAACTTCATCAAATTTCATGCAAGATAATATAAGCATCCCCCTATAGCTATTTCAAGCCCTAAATCGTCGCCCTGCTTTCGGTCGGGTATTGACCAAGGCGCTAACCATTTGTTACTGTCGGACCCGTTACCTTAATAACCGATAAAGAGGCCTAACTAATGAAAAAAATTGCATTTGCCGGAACCGACGGCAGGACCCTGCTGTGGGCCTATGTCGTATCCACTGCAACCAGTGATCATTTTGAAAACAATTTTGAAGGGCTTGTCATCAGAGGAACGCCCAGCATGCCCGCCTTTTCAAAGGCCATGGGCTGGCCGGTTGAATTCGTGGCTACCGAAAGCAACGATGTGGACAGCTACTCCCAAGCCATCATTGCCGCTCTGGAAGCCGGGACCATCGATTGTGTCGTTCCCATGCCCGAGGCACTGCTGTTCGAAGGCCTCGTAGACCGGGTGGAAGCCGCCGGGTTCGGCGACAAGATCCTGGGGCTGGATAAATCCGCCGCCTTTATCGAGGGCGATAAAATCAAATGCAAGGAGCTGTGCCGGGATGCAGGGATCCCGGTATCCGACGCCTGGGTGCAGGTGGACGCTCATGACTATGATAGTGTATTGAAAACCTGCCTTGAATTCATACAATCCTTTGGCGGCGCCGTATTAAAATATCCCTTTAGCGCAGGCGGCAAGGGTGCCCGAATCATATTGAATACATGGGAAATACGCGAGGTGTACGAGACCCTTCTCAAAGATTACAAAGACAGTTACAAAAAACAGTTCGGCAAAAAAGGAGCCTGGCCGCTGTTGATCGAATCCCTCATGGCCGGAGTTGAAATCAGCTTTACCCTTTTCGTGGATCAGAAAGGACAGTTTCAGATCCTCCCCACCTCCATGGATTATCCGGAACGATTCGAAGGCCCTGCCAGCAAAACCAATCCCATCACGGGTGGTACAGGGGCTGTATCCCCGCATCCCATGGAAACACCGGAACTGATCGACATGGCCGGAAAAACCATTGCCGAACCGTTGGTGGAGATCATGCGGGAACGAAACCTCCTGCGCCCCTGTATCCTGTACCCCGGATGCTTTGTCTCTTTTGACGAATCCATGCGACCGGTAAAAATCCGGGTAAGTGAAATCAATATTCGTCCTGGTGAACCGGAAGCCCAGCCGGTTGCCCGACGGCTGAGAAACCTGGGTGCACTGGTGAAAGCCTCCCTGACCGGTGATCTCGACAAGATCAAACCCGAGGTTCGGGAGGACCAGGTCTCCATCTGCATCGCCCTCATGACCGGGCCCGGAGGCCCGGATGGCCAGAAAGGCTACCCCTGGTCCTGCACGAAAAACGAACCCATTGAATTTGATTTGAAGTATCTGAAGCGCAAAGGCATCCAGGTGATTCCTTCGGCAATGACCTGGGTGGAAGACAATGACACCTTCAAATCCGATGGGACCCGCGTTGCCTTTTTAAATGCCAATCTGACGGTGAAAGGCAATGATTCACGAGGCGTGCTGGCCAACCGTTTGCGCAACAAGCTGCTGACCGCCTTTGACAACGGTAAATTCAGGGTAATCCCCCGGGAGGATAAAAACGGGAACCGGCTTGACCTGCGCAGAGACATCGGCATCCATTATCTTAAAGCCGAAGAACTATTCCCGATCTTGCATGAAAATGGATGAAAACCCTTTGACATGGTTGGTGATTTGGGCTACACTTATTAAGTTTATCGCCTTTCTTAAAATCGTTCCCCGGCATCCGGTTGAGGTTGTTTTCCGGATTAAATGTCACTTCATTCCGTCAGGATGCAGGGGTTGACCATGTGCAACAAAATCTTTTTTCTGTGTAATGCCCGATGTACGGGGCTTCGGCCTTTTTTCAGGTCTGAGACGAGGAGAAAATTGTATGATAAAAATCGGATCCTCAACAAAAAAACCAAGAGTGATCGGCCGTAAAAATATTTTCTTCTCCAGGCTGAAACTCCTGATCATCATGGGCAAGGCTTTCCTGGGAAATCATCCCATGGGCGAATACCGCATGCGGGCTGTGATCCGCAATGCCGAAGAAGTGGCCAGGGACTGTGTTGACTGGAACGGTTATTTCCAGAATTTCAGGGCCAGTACCGAATCGGGCAGAATGCTCGCGCTGGACCACATATTCTTCCAAAGGGTCAAACTGCTGGCCATCATGACCAAGTCTTACGCCGAAAGCAATCCCATGGGTCAGCACAGAAGAATGGCTGTCCGCAACAATATCGATTATCTTTGCGACACCCTCGAATACATGCCTTCAGAGCAAGAAATCGAAATGCTGAAGGTCGCCTGATATCCCGGCACCTTTTTGCTGAACCGCACCAGGGAAAACAGTTCACATTCTTCCATACGGCTTAAATGCCCCACCCTTCTTCATTTCCTGTTTATCATGTATGCCCTGAATCCCGCACAGACCAGGGGCTTTCATTTTAACCCCATAGTTGCATAAACAACCTGGCAAAGTATATATAATGATTTGTTATTATAACCAATATTGTAGAAATGAAACCATTACCTGGATATTCCCCCAGGTGAATTCCAAGGATGGCGTCTATTTTGCCATGTTGTTTACCCTCCGGCTTTTGCAACGCTGGGGTTAATTCACGCTTTTGGTTGAATAGGTCTTTACCATTGCCATCCCTTGTGCTATTGAAGACCGCTCATGAATACGATATCAAAAAAATTCCCCAGGACAATTGAAGCGGCTGTGGAAAAGCTCCTGGAGGACATGTCGCGCAGAGACCAAACCCGCGTTGCCAATATGATTGAAACCAAGTTGGTGGAATTCCATATCAATTACGGCATATACATAAAAAACGAACTCAGGCTGTGGGGCAACGAACCGCTGATGGAGGCCTGCAAGGAACTGGCAGGCGTGGATCGGCTAAGCCCTGATCAAGCATCCTACATTATTTTGAAAGAATTGCAGGATAAGCTTCTGCAATCAGACGTATTGCGGGTCGTCAAATAGAGCCTTATGCTGCAAGCGGGCCGGATCTATTTTTCTCTCGCAGAGATCACAGAGACGCTGAGATATATTTAAGGAATAGTTGATTTTCTTCAATCAGTACTTGTCCGGTGAAATTCTGTGAAACAACCCCGTCGTTTATGAGATTTCATCCGGACCTCCCGATTGAAGAAAAAATAAGCCACTCTGTGTTCTCTGCGTCTGGATGAGGACCGCTTCAAGGAACTGGCCAGCGACGTATTTTTCGGATGGAATCCGGTTAAAAAAGGCGATATCCTGATTTCCAATTTTTTCGACCCGGTCATCGAGGATATAGCCGCCCAAACGCTTTGCGCGGAAAACGACCTCGTCATCGCCCATTTCTTTCTGTATCCCACTAAAATTGCAGCGCTGAAGCAACAACTCCCTTTTGTGATGGTTTTCACAACACCGTTGATCCCTTCACGCCATATCCCGCCCCTGGGTATTCCCGAACTGGGAGCCTGGATGAATCCTATGGAAAGATTGACAAACAGCAGCAAATCTGGATAAATGCATTTGATGATGCTTTCGCCCACCAGATAAGGAGATAATGGCTATGTTGAAGAATCAGAATCGGGTTTCCCTCAAAGATAAAATGGTGCTGACCGGAATCGTGCTGGGTATATTGTACTGGATCGTGGAAACCCTTTATTTTGCTTTTGCATCTGACGGATCGAGTTTCCTGGACATATTGTTCGGTGCCGGCGTCGCCGGTGTCGGGATTAAGATCATAGCCATATGCTTCTTCATCATCCTCGGGGCCCATGCCCAGTACAACCTGAACAAACGCAAGAAAATGGAAAACGAGATCGCCACCCTCACCTCAGAATTAAGAGATCTTAAAAAAGGTAAATAGCATCTCAATTTGATCGACCGCGGCGAATTGTAGTAATCGTGAGCAATGCTATTCCATAGCGGTTTGTCTTTTCTTCACAGCCTTATCCACAATGCCGGCGGTATCTTTGGCCTTCTGGATGCTTTCCACTTTACCCGCACCTTCGACTGTGTCGGTCTGCATGTTGTTGGCCACTAAATATACGGCGATGAGCATGGCGATAAGCATAACGATTATAAAAGCGCCCCGCATACGACTCTCCTATTTCATTCTCAATTTCAACTTACTTGTTTTATTTTAAAACCGTTAAGCTGTTCTGCCCCCAAATTACGCCTTCCCCATATGGTTTATCATTGCGTCTTTGATGTCGCTCCAATAGGCATTCAAGTTGGGCAATACATGCCCCATGCCCTTAACAACCATGAATTCTGCGCCCGGTATGGCATCTGCAGTTGCTTTCCCGCCGGCCAGTGGTACAAGAGGATCCGCATCACCATGAACAATCAAAGATGGAATGTTCAGTTGCCTGAGGTCTGCTTCCCTGTCTTTTTGAGACATGATGGCAAGCAATTGCCGCCCTGTTCCTTCCGGGCAGAACGAACGGTCATACGCTCGAGCAAACAACGATCTATGAAAGGCGTCATCAAATTCAAGTCCTGTCCCATATGTCAGCTTAAAAAATCCGAGTGATTGCTCGATATTGGCTTCGCGCTCCAAAGGTTCCCTTTGCATCATGGCGTCAGTCACTTCCTGGGTTGGCGGGTATTTGGCTCTGTTGCCCGGCGTACTGTATATGGACGTCAAAGATAACGTACGGGCAGGGTTTTTCAGTACAAATGTCTGGGCAATATATCCGCCCATGGACATACCGCAGATATGTGCCTTGTCGATTTTCAGCGCGTCCAGTAGACCTGTTGCATCCATGGCCATGTCTTCTATGGTATAGGGCACAGTAACCTTTTGCTTCCTGAACAATGCAACAATCTTTTGCATGACTTCATCTGCTGTCAGCCCGTCAAACTTGGACGAAAGCCCTTTGTCTCTGTTGTCATACCTGATGACATGGTAGCCGCTGTCGGCTATCGCCTGGCATAATGCTTCCGGCCAGTGAATCAGCTGACATCCGAGCCCGGCAATAAGGAGTAATGCCGGCGATGTTGAATCACCAAAGGTTTCATACTCAATCTGTATCCCGTTTGCTGTTATTGATGCCATTATGTTCTCTCCTCAAATATCCAATCAAGTTTCTCTTTTGTCATATCACCACCGGCATCACTCTCAGGTACCGTAAATCTCAGTCACCAGTTCTCTAAACCAATCAGGCTTTTGAAACAGCACATAGATAAGAATGACACCAATGATCGGAATTGGAATGAGGGTGTCCACCAGGGACAGTGCAATCAGGCATAGCAAGATCTTTGTTATGGTTTTCATTTTTTATAGTTGCCTCCAGAGCACAACATAAGGGGACATCCTATAATCCCCATGTCAAGCAAAATATGAATTCTTTATAAATCCTATGAATTCAGACTGTTAAGTTCATGTCCAATTTAAGGTCGCAATTCACCTTATAGCGTTTTGTGCAAAATTCGGCGATTCTCTCACTATTGCGAACCCGTCTCTGATCGTTACGATTATCCGGTATTGCTGTATTAGCTGCAGAACCAATCATCCCTTATCCAGAGTCTTAAGTTCAGTGAGAGGCCCAGGATTGTCCCTCCCGAGGTCCAGTTGCCTCTACGTCCTTGAACGGGCTCTCTCGCCGAAAATGGATAACGGATTAACCGGCACTTAAGTATACCGGATCAAAAACTTCTTTTTTCTTCATAAGCGTCCAGGCAATCACCAGCATTTTGGCCGCCAGTTTGACACGCATCTTTGTTTTAATTCCCCGCTCACGTTCTCTTCCTCGAAGCAATTTTGTAAAATAGCTTCTGAATAGATCAGTTCTTCCCGCAGCCACATTCGCCGCCTGATACAGCGCATATCGAAGCTCGCTATTGCCTTGTTTGGATATTACCGGAACCGCTTTAACCGTCTCCTCAAAGACAGTAGCCCCCGGAGTTCTGTAATTTCCGGTGAC
>JAOZRT010000233.1 GCA_029940035.1 Desulfobacterales bacterium | reverse complement strand
CAAATTTCTCCTGAAACAATGGGCGAACCGTCGCTATTTTTTCAAAGTCACGATCACAGTGAAGTAACAATGCACCATTTTCCAAAGCCACTTGGGCAATACAGCAATCGATAGGGCTGTATACCGTGACACCTTTGCGCCTTAAATCAAAATAAATCCGCGCGGCCTTGAGCCACATGTCCTCAGAATTTTCAAGATAAAACTGTGTCGACAAGTATTCATCGAGCAGGTCCCATTCCTTTTGATCTTTGGCCCCCTGCAGGAGCTCCAGCTGATTGAACCGGCTCAATACATAGGTTTCATTGCCGATGCGATCTTCAAAGGCACGGGTTATCCGCCCGGTTTTATCCCTGAAAATCGCTATCCAAACCGACGTGTCGACCAGAATCATACCCGTGTCTTTCGCAACGACTTATGGTCATAGGTATCATGAAAATTAATTAGGCCTGCAAGCTCGGTCAGGTCTTTGCGTTTTTTCAATCGGACAAGGGTTCGCAGGGCTTCATGGATGAGATCTTTTTTGGTTCTGGCAGTGCTGACGGAAAAGGCTTCATCCAGCAGCTGATCGTCGATGACAATATTGGTGCGCATCGTTTTTCTCCTAATTTTTCTACGCTGATTTGCTTTTATTACTCCGACGGCTAAATACTCGAACGTTGTCATTTCCGCGCAGGCAGGACTCGCAGTGAAGCTTTTGCGCTATCCAGAAAAGCACTGGATGCCGGATCAAGGCCGGCATGACGGAGTTGGCTATTTAGTCACCAGGTTACTATATTATACACACAGCATACACATTGATCAATATAAAAAAAGGGGAGCAGCACGTTTGCTGCTCCCCTAATTGTTAATTCAGCGGCGGCTTGTCTTGGCGTAGCTCGAAGAGCGAAGACGGAAGCCGCTATCGCAATAAATAAAATTGCCCCAGCAATTCTATTTATTGCCTGCCGATGTACTCGTTGTAGCCCAGGGCCATGGTCCGGTAGACCAGGTGGGCCAGCTTGGAATAGGCGATAAA
The DNA here is from genome assembly GCA_029940035.1 of Desulfobacterales bacterium. Lineage (GTDB taxonomy): Bacteria > Desulfobacterota > Desulfobacteria > Desulfobacterales > B30-G6 > JAJDNW01. Next base: position 6,195 of record JAOZRT010000233.1, on the reverse strand, counting down.
GAAAAACAGGCTCCAGACAAACATCAGGTGCACAAAATAGATGAAGTAGGAAAGTCCGGCAACTCCAGCCAGGCGGGTCATCTCCGCCAGCAGGCCGGTGACACCCAGAGAAAGCGCCCATATGATCAGCCACCAGTCTTTATAGGATGAGACCTGGTCTTCTTTTTTGGCCAGCCGGTTCTTAATCATGAGTAAACTGCCAATAATCAAAGAGATTCCGGCAACATTTCCCAGCCATTTCACGGGGTTGAGCTGGGAATAGGGGCCATGGAGCTGCAACCCGTACAACGCTACAAAGAAAATGTTGGTAACGATGAAAAGTCCGATGAAACCAAACAGCACCATCATGTGGGCCGTGGCACGATCCTTATTTTCACTGCACTCGTTGAATTTGTCGTGCTTCAGGATTGGCAGAATTACCCGGACCAAACCCATAATAAAACCTTTGGGATCGATTTTCTGGATATCGGTTTTACCGTCTTGCAGCGCGTTCCGGTGCATGTCGCCCAGAAAACGTTTAATGCCGATGGCAAAATTGGCCACCGTCCAGATCGCGGCCGGAATCATCATGATGTCCACCAGCCAGGTGGAAAAGAAGTGCCCGTGAGCAATTTTGTCGCCTTCCGGGGTAAAATCGAGCAGGCCCGTGATAAGACCGATCACAATAAACAAAACCGCGGGAATTCCCAGCACAACCGGCAGCATTTTCGGGTTGTTTATCAATTTGCCGATGGCTTTGACCGGACCATACTCGATCACGGCGTAAGCCCGAATCGCGCTCAGCACATCGCCGGGTTTAGCGCCGCGGGGGCACAGAGTGGAGCAGTCGCCGCAATTGTGGCACAGCCAGATATCACCGTTACCCACCAGTTTATCTTTCAGGCCCCAAGAGGCGGCAATCATCTCTTTTCTCGGGAAAGGCTTGTTGTCGGGAGCGATCGGGCAAGCCACCGAACACGTGGCACACTGAAAACACTTTTTCAGATCTCCCCCGCCAAGCCCTTTTATTTCGTTAATAAAGCCAACATCTGGCTCCACAACATATGCATCCGCCATCTGAATACCTCCTGTATAAATTGACTCAAAAACCGTTATCCGATTTTTTCTTTAAATTTGCATCAACGTTGCAAGTGTTCGAAACCGGGCTTAGAATCCCTTGAAGGGGTTCGGTCCGATATCCTCAACCATCTCCACGAATTCGTTCACGAGCTGTGGAATCTTGTCATACTCGTCGATAGACACCTCGAACTGGGTCACTCGCTCATTTTCCAGGGCCAGACTCTGCAGCGCATCCCCGATCTTTTTCATCCTGATTTCGGCCAGTTCACTGCCTTTGACAAAATGACACTGGTAATCGTCACCGTGCTTGCAGCCCATGAGGAAAACACCGTCCATGCCCTGGGACAGGGCATCCTTGATCCAGATGACATTGACCGAGCCCAGGCAACGTACCGGAATGAAGCGCACGTCGGCCGAGTAGCTCAAGCGGTTCAAACCGGCAATATCCAGGGCCGGGTAAGCATCGTTCTCACAAATGAGCCCCAGAATCCGCATGGGCGGTTCGTCGTAATCGTCTTCGGATGGTACGCCAATGGACTTGACCATGGAGCCGATGCTATCGATGTTGTAGTCCGCAAAACCGATGATGCGTTCCGGGCAGGCACCCATACAGGTCCCGCAGCGCCGGCAGCGTGTGGGGTTGGGTTTGGGTGTGCCTTTCTCATCGTCATCCAGGGCCCCGAAAGGACATTCCTCGGTGCAGCGCTTGCACTGGGTACAGCGCTGGAAAAAGAAATCCGGGAAGGTCATATCGCCGGACCGTGGATGGACGGAAACGCCCCGGTTGGTCGACTCGATACACTGGATGGCCTTGAGGGCCGCGCCGGATGCATCCTCCATGGATTCCTCCACGGTAAGGGCCCGGCGGATCCCGCCGGCGGCATAGATGCCGGTACGTTGGGTTTCATAGGGAAAACAGATAAAATTGGAATCTGCATAATCATTGAACAGGGCGTTATCCCTGAAGCCGGGGCCCTGACGGTAGGCCAGGTTGATGATGGGGTCATCCTTGGTTGCCGGAATCATGCCGGTCCCCAAAACGACCATGTCGGCCTTGACCTTGATCTTATCGCCCAGCAGGGTATTGTCCGCCTCGATCACCAGGCCTTTGCCGTTTTTGGAAACCGACACCACCTCGCCCTTGGTCAAAAAAATGCCTGGATCCTGCTGGATACTTTTGTAAAAATTTTCATGGAGACCGGGTGTACGCATGTGCTGGTAAAACACATAGGCCTTGCCCTCGTCATAATCCTCCCGCACGTACGTGGCCTGTTTCAGGGCTACCATACTGGTGACGGATCCGGCATAATCGAAATCATTGTCGCTGCCGTTGCCCGGACTCTGGATAAAGACCACGGACTGAGCTTCCCTGCCGTCCGAAGGCCTTGTGATCTTGCCCTTTTTGGCAATGGCTTCGAACTGAGTATTGGTAACCACGTCCGGCAGTTCGCCCAACCCCAGGTGTGCAAATTCGCCTTCCTCGGGTTCATAGGGGCGCCAGCCGGCTGCCAGCACCACGGCACCAAACATTTCGCCGTCAGGGTCTATGGTCAGAATGTCGTTTTTGCCTTTGTTGAATTTCAGATAAGCCTCGTGCTGCTTATCCACATCCAGATCTTTGCCGTCTGCATCCACCTTCATTTCATCCGGCAGCGGGAACGGTACGTCAAATTCGATCTTTTCGCCGGGTTTTTTGAGCGTGACCACGAATTCACCCGGTTCGCCGGCAATCCTGGCCACCACGGTTTCGGTTCTGACCGTGATGTTGTCCTCGGCCTCCACGTCCCTGATCAGGGAGTCGGCCATTGGAGAAACCAGCTCTTCATAAGGGGGCTGTGGGGGCAGCTGTTTACGCCAATGAGCGGCATGCCCGCCCAGGGTGGCCTCTTTTTCAATGATGGTAACCTCATAGCCGGTTTTAGCTGCATCAAGGGCAGCCGACATGCCGGTGACACCGCCACCGATGATCAAAATCTTTTTGCTCAAAGAGTCGACCACATGGGGTTCCGGCAGGTCGATCTTTTCCACCTTGGCCATGCCCATTTTGAGATAGTCCTCGGCCAGCATCAGCAGCTTGTCAAAGTGCTCATCGTCATCTTTCTGCTCTTCGGTCAGGGCCGGGAACTCGGACCGGGGGTGTGACCATACAACCTGCTCACGCAGATTGACCCGGTCAACGATGCACCCGTCAAACTTAAAGACATCGTAATTGACCCGGCGGGAACACGCGCCGATGACCAGTGTGTTGGTCCCATCGGCGATATCTTTTTGAATCAGCTTCAAACCGTCCTTGCCACAAAGGAAAGGATGCGTTTTGACCGGCAGGCCTTCTTCTTCGGGAACGGCACACAGATCCTTTATGTCGATCGCATCCCCGATGCCACACCCTTCGCAAATATATACACCACATTTCTTATCCATGGATAACCTCCTACCTCCTCACCAGAGTTTGAATCGCTTTCAGAGCCATACCGGTTGCATTCTGATTTGACGACACCACGTCCAACGGTTTGTTGGCACAGCCGGACGCGAACATGCCGCCTTTGGCAAAATCATTGATGATGAACCCGTCCTCGGTGTACGTCAGATCTGCCGGCAGTTTTGCATTGGCTGCCGTGGGCTGCATTCCAGTGGCCAGTACGGCCATATCGACGGTCTGATGAATCTTCTCGCCGGTCACGGCATTCTCGGCCACGACAGTGATGTTCTTGGATCCAGCGTCTTCGCTCACCTCGGCGACCTTGCCTTTGATGAAAAAGACGTTTTCGTCCTCTTTGATCTTGTTGTAAAACTGCTCGTAGCGGTAACCGGGCGCCCTGAGATCGATGTAGAAAATATAGATCTTGGCCTCGGGGTATCTTTCCCTGACATAGGTAGCCTGCTTCAGCGAGGCCATACAACAGATGTAGGAACAGTAAGGCAGGTGGTTTTCATCTCTTGAACCGGCACATTGGACAAAGGCGATGCTTTCAGGGGCCTTGTCGTCCGAGGGTCGCACGATGTTCCCCTTGGTGGGACCGTTGGGGGCCGCCAGCCGCTCCATCATCATATTGGTGATAATGTTGGCGTACTGGCCAAACCCGAGGTTGTCTATTTTTGTGGCATCGTACGGCTCCCACCCGGTGGACCAGACGATTGCGCCCACACTGAGGTCAATGGTTTTCGGCTGCATGGTCAGGTCAACAGCATCGTATTGGCACGCATCCGCACATTTCTGCGCATCATCGGTGCCGATGATCTGGGGCGATATCACGTAGCGTGACGGAAAGGCCATTTCAAAGGGCAGGTAGGCGCCTTTTACCTTTTTCATACCAAAATCATAATCGCTGTCGATTTCGGTTTCACACGCTGCCGCGCAATCACCGCAGCAGGTGCAGTTTTCATTGACGTACCTAGGCGACAACTCAATGGAGACATCATAGTTTCCCGCGGCACCATCCACCTTGGTCACTTCCGCCAGGGTAAACACTTTGATCCGCGGATTGTCCTTGATTCTCCTGAAATTGATTTCCAGGCCGCAGGTGGGCGGACAGAGTTTCGGAAAATACTGATTCAACTGCGCCACTCTTCCACCCAGGTAAGGATTTTTCTCGACCAGGAACACTTCGTACCCCACTTCGGCAGCTTCAAGGGCTGTGGTCAAGCCGCTGATCCCGCCGCCAACAACCAAAATGATTCCACTAGCAGGGGCTGCTTTGTCTTCTGTCATACTATCCCTCCATACTTAACATATCGAATTGTTTGATATTAACGCTTTGGGCGACACCCTTCTTTTGAAACACACAGCTCTCGCCTGGGAAAAAAGGCCCACTCCAGCCGAAAGCTTCATGTTTCAAACCCATTGGATATCGCCCAAAGAAAATGGATGTCAAGTGCTTAATAAAAACCTCCAGGCGTCTGACGACACCTGGAGGTATTTTTGTATCGACTCAGTTTACAGCCGACATGGTCTTAGTCCTTGAATATTTTTATATAGTCTTTCTTAAAAATATCCCATGTCCCTGCTTTCGGATCATACTTGGAGTTGACGAAAGCAAACCAGTTCTCGTCATCCTGGCCAGGATAGTCGGCCTGATAGTAGAAACCAGGGTAACGGGTCTCTTTACGGTACTGGATGTGACGCAGATGAGACTCGACGGTCCAGATACGGTGCTCGATCTCCCAGCAGCGCATGAGCTCATGCAGGTCACCGGCAGCCAGTTTTTCGCAGTCTTCACGCATGGTCTGGAGCAAATCCATGACAATCTCCAGGTTCTTGCTGGTGGTCTGGTAGAAGGTTGCGGTTCCGGCACCGTATTCATGGGTGGCTTTCATGAGCCGTAGTGCCATCCCGGACGGTTTCACGTATTCCGGGTTGACATCTTCCATGGTGGTGTATTCATAGTTGTCCAGGTAGGTTCTGACCGGTTTGTACACCAGGTCGACCAGTTCTTCTTTGGACTTGTCCAGCGCGGGTGAAAAATCTGCATGGTCTGTGGCATATCTGACCATCTGTTTGGCAACCAGTCGTCCTTCGGCATGTGATCCGGAGGAAAACTTATGGCCGGAACAACCCACACCGTCACCAGAAGTAAACAGACCGTTTACCGTGGTCATGCGGTTGTAGACCTTACCGTTGTCTGCTTTGATTTTATACGCATCCGGAACCCAGTCAAGATCCGGTCCGGAGGTCCAGAGACCGCAGCAGCCGGAATGGGAACCGAGCAGGTACGGTTCGGTAGGCATAACTTCGGAGTTCTTTTTTTCAGGCTCGGTGTTGGTTGCACACCACAGGTTGGCCTGACCACAGGTCATGTCGAGAAAGTCTTCCCAGGCTTCTGATTCCAGATGCTTGAGCTCTTTCTTATCCATGGTTTCGCCGAGTTTAGCGAGAGCGGTGACGGTATCCATAATGATGGGACCGCGGCCTTCTTTCATCTCGACAAGCATCAGATGGTTACGCAGACAGGTCGGGGTAATGGCTGCGGTTCCATAAGGTGCGTATTTCTCGAGCTCTGCCTTGGCGGCATCACTGCCGGCAAAGGCTTCGCCGAGGCCGTTAAGGGTTTGGGCCTTGAACAGCAGGAACCAGGCGCCAACAGGTCCGTAACCATCTTTAAAACGGGCCGGGGTGAAACGGTTTTCCATCATGGAAAG
>JAOZRT010000551.1 GCA_029940035.1 Desulfobacterales bacterium | reverse complement strand
TAGGATTTGATTATTTAACAGTGAACCTCTAGACCAAAATTGAATTGGGTACAAATTTTTTATAGAAGGAGGGCATCGTGGGACCACTCCAAGGGGTAAAAATTCTCGAGGTCGGCGGCATCGGGCCGGGACCGTTCTGCGGCATGATGCTGTCTGACATGGGGGCTGACATCGTGCGGATAGAACGCCGGGGCGGCCTTTCTTTGACCGATCCCAAATACGATCTTCTCACGCGCAACCGCCGTTCAATTTTCATCGATCTGCGTAAACCTGAAGGCGTAGAGACAGTTCTGAAAATGGTTGAACAGGTTGATGCCCTCCAGGAAGGGTTCCGGCCCGGGGTCATGGAAAAGCTGGGCTTGAGTCCGGAGGTTTGCCTGGAGCGGAACCCGAAGCTGGTTTACGGACGCATGACCGGCTGGGGCCAGGAGGGGCCGCTGGCCAAGGCTGCCGGCCATGACATCAACTATATCTCCATGTCCGGGGCTCTCCACGCCATCGGCAGAAAAGGGGAAAAGCCGGTCCCGCCTTTGAACCTGGTGGGAGATTTCGGCGGCGGTGGCATGATGCTGGCCTTTGGCATGGTCTGCGCCCTTTTCGAAGCACAGAAATCTGGCAAAGGCCAGGTGGTGGATGCCGCCATGATCGACGGTTCCGCAGCCCTCATGGCCATGATCTATGGCTTGAAAGCAGCGGGCCTGTGGACGGATCGCCGCGGAGTCAACCTGCTGGACACCGGCGCCCACTTCTATGACACCTATAAGACCGCTGATGGGAAATTCATATCCATTGGTTCCATTGAACCTCAGTTTTACGCCCTTTTGCTCGAACTGGCTGAAATCGATGACCCGGAATTCAAGGAACAGCTCGACTTCACCAAATGGCTCAGCCTTAAAACCAAACTGGATGATCTTTTCAAAACAAAAACCCGCGATGAGTGGTGTGACCTCATGGAGGGAACAGACATCTGTTTTGCGCCGGTGCTCTCTCTTGATGAAGCACCGCAACATCCCCACAACCAAAAGAGAAAAACCTTTGTGGAAGTGGATGGCGTGATTCAACCGGCGCCCGCGCCTAGATTTTCCAGAACCAAACCGGAGCTCAAGACCACACCACCCATACCCGGGCAGGACACACAACCTGTACTGGAAGATTTTGGTTTGACGCTCGACGAAATCGAAGCATTGAAATAATCCAAAGCCACCTAACATGAGATTCCAATAGCGCCCCTAAAAAGTGTGGCATGATGATGGCCCGCAGAGTTGAAGGATTACCGGAGAAATCTAAGAGAAAAACATTATTGTAAAATTATAGCTTGCTATTACGGCGATATGTGTTATTTTACCTTTATTCAACAGGGCTCCGCCTTCAATTGGTGGAGCAGTTTTTTTCTGAAGGAACCATTTCTTTTCCACCGTGACATCCTCCAGTTTAAAATCTTGAGCATCTCTATTTAAGGAACTGCATCATTTGAACTTTAAAACATTTTTATTCCACCCCCAGATTGCAGCGGGTATTAAAGCTGCTGGATATTCCACCCCGACCCCCATTCAAACCCAAGCTATTCCCAGTGTTATGCAAGGGCGTGATTTAATGGGTTTGGCCCAAACCGGCACCGGCAAAACCGCTGTCTTTGTATTGCCGATTCTACAGCGACTCCTGCATGGTAAACGCGGATGTGTACGTGCCCTTATCGTCGCCCCCACACGTGAACTGGCCGAACAGATTCATCAGGACACAGAAACCCTGGGAGCTAAAACCGGCTTGCGCAGCGTTACCGTTTATGGCGGCGTCGGCATTCAGAAACAGATTCAGTTGCTGAAAAGGGCTGATATTGTTGTTGCCTGTCCAGGACGGCTTCTCGACCACATCAGGCGAAGGACGGTAGACTTGTCCAAAACGGAAGTCCTTGTGCTGGACGAGGCAGACCAGATGTTCGACATGGGTTTTCTGCCGGACATA
>JAOZRT010000232.1 GCA_029940035.1 Desulfobacterales bacterium | reverse complement strand
ACCTGTCCTTTAAAAGTCGAAATCGCTGGTAAATGAGCGCCGCATCAAATACCGGAGCGCCTTATATTCCTTATAATGTGACGTCCCGGCGTGCTTTCCCTCCAGGCGGAGAATGACCTCCTGACCGTTGGCCTCATCGGCTTTACGGGTCAGCACAAAGCGCACTTGCAGCTCCCGCTCCCGGGGATTGTCCGAGTTCAGGTCAAAGATCAGGTCGTGGCTGTCGGAGATCAGGTTGCCAGCCTCAGTATAGATGCCAGCTCGCAGCACACGCGGCTGGATCTTGTCCGTCACCGGCCCGGCCTGATACATTGTCACCGCCAGTTGCCCGGCGGTAATCATTGAGCTGGCTCCGCGCAGGATGTCCACCTCAACTGTGGACACATCGCTTTGACGCTTTTTGTTGATCTTCAGTACCGGGATCACCACCTCCTGCAACGATGCGCCGCCATGGACAAAGCGAGAGCCAGCGCCTTTCAGGCGCAGGCGGTTGATCGATTTGGGAATCTGCACCTCCACCTCACCGGCAAGGCCAAGCTGCTCGGGGGTGAATTTTCTTAAACTGTTATGTTCCGGCAAGTCTTTGCCCAGGAGGAATCTGCGATCTTTGTAGGAATATTCTTGATTCTTGATTTCCGATTTTTGATTGGTTTCAAACTCATCAATTTTAGGTCCAAAATCTAAAATTCCCACAAAGTCGCTCTCATCAATGGCGCGGTTCTGGTAGATGAAGCCGTGGTCAGCAGTGACTAAAAAGTTATATAAGTTTGCATTGTTCAGTTTCTTGACCAGGCGAATCAGCTCCTGCAGGGTTTCTTCCACTGCCTCGAAAACCCGTTCCTCGGACTCCCGCTTATCACCGGTGGCGTCGATCCGGTTATGGTAGACATAGATCACGTCATGTTTGCGTACCAGTGCCCGGCAGTCGTCTCCTCTCATGGACATCAGTTCATCGGCCTTGCAGGCCGTTGCACGCTGGCCTGTGGACTGACCGAGAATCTTGATGCGGTTGGCCGTTCCCTGAGAGCTCTGCCCATCTACCAGCACGGTGCCGGTTTCGTTATTTCCAATAGCCAGTTCCTTGTTGGGCAGCAGCGCCGCCATACCGAGCTGGGTGTAGCTGGGCAGCATCGAAAGAGCCGGCTCCAGTTCTGCGCTGTAACGGTCCTCCTGGCGAATAAGACCCAACAGCTCATCTCCGATCTCGTAGCGCATGGCGTCGGAGATGATCACGCAAACCTTGTTGTCCTTGCGCAGGAACGGCCGGACCCAGTGCTCGAAAAAATCTTTCTGTTTGCGCACGGGAAAGGCTTCCCATTTGGATGCCGCATCCACAAAGATCTGGAAGTGGTCGCCCAGCTTCAGCAGGTAGTTGTTGGCGTAAAGGTTTTCCACCTGATCGGTGAGGCTGCCCATGAGCGAGGCCTGTCCCGACATGCGTACGTGAAAGGTGAACTTGCGGTAGAGCTGATCAAGCCGGTACCAGAAGCGGCTGTAGTGCTGCACGCCTTCGGCCAGGCTGTCCATGGTGAGCTTGACCTCGCCCAGGGCATGGGTAAACTGGGCGGCGTAATCGACTGCCTCGTACAGATGACGGTATTCGTGATACCAGTGGCCCTGGCGCCGCTGACGGACCCAGAGCGACACATCCGGGCTTGTGACCGTGCATGATGCCACGGCCCGTACCAGATCGCTGATGATCTTCTGGTCTATCAGGCGGAAATAATCCAGTTCGATCAACTCCCGGAAATCCCGCTTGACCAGATCCTGTTCAATCCCAAGAACCTCGGCGCACTCTCCCGAGAGGGTCTCAAAACTGCCTTCGAACTGACGGCTGTCCTTCCAGCGCTTGAGAAACACCTGAACATCTTGAGACATACGGGATGGAAGCGCTTTGTTTTCCCAATCTTTTTTTCTTGTTTCTGCATACTTGGCTGGTTCAACTTCCATTTCATAGCAGTCATGAAAAATGCGTATTTGAAAATCGTTAAGACTTTTTTCATCTGAGTGATAGTCATATAGGCGGGATAATTGCTCCCATAGGAAACTATCGAGACTGCACCGGCCGACCAGCTTGCTCTTTTCATCCCGGCCGTTGGCCAGCTCCTGGAGCAGGTTTTCCACCACCGTATCCATGCGCGGCTCACTTCCGGTGCATACCGCAAGCATCTTCAGGCGAATCTGTCCGGCGGTGTCGTCCGATTTCAGCAGCTTTTTGAGGGCATCCTTGCGTTTGACCGCCTGGAAAAACTCTGCATGGGCCTGCACCACATCGATGAACTCCAGGCCGAGGGCAAGTTCGGACAGCCAGATGGCCACCTGGTCGGTGCGGAACTCGCCATGGGCCAACTGCACATCCAGCAGCCAGTTATCCAGATCAGCGGGCTGAGGTCCTTCACGGTAGAGCAGGAACTTTTGTTCCGGCTGCTCACGGAGCATCCTGTGTTTAATGCTGTACTCGTTGTTGGTGAATTCCAGTTTTTCGATGCCCGGCAGCGACAACGCCTCGAAGTCGTTACGCAACTCCTGCTTGGCGTCGTACCAAAAAATAATCCGGTGCCGGTCGAAGAGTTTGGTCAGGGCTTTGGCTATACGGTCATTCATGCTGCAGCACCTCTCCCAAATAAGTAGCGGATGGTCGTCCAAAACTCGCCGAACCGTCCCGAGAAGTCTCGGGTCAAATAACCGGCAACAAAGGTCTGTATTTCTTCAGCTGATATATTTTCATCCAAAAATGGCTCCATCGCCTTTGCGCGCATTGCATTGAGTTTTTGAATGTCCAGCCCAAGCCTGTCAATGGTTTCAAAAGCGGCATAGTCTTGGCTATCTGCTGCTTTAATGGCCCCATCGCCCGTAAAAACAAACCGATCTTCACAGCCGGGATACTGAGGCTCGCCTTGCTTTACAATATGCTTCATTTGCCGATCAACTCTTTGCGCCGAATCAGCACGTTTGCCTTGACCAATTCCGGATCTTTACCGATGCGCTTCTCCAAATCTGCAATCATTGCTTTCGCTTTTGCAAAGTCATTGCCGTCAATTTGTTCATAAATATTCCTGAGGGCGTTTTGAATCTCATCGGGACGAGTGGTTTCCAACCCCATAAGATCTTCAAGAACACGCTCCACTGTTTTGCCGTAAGATTCTGACGGGCGCAGCGCCTCCATCCCCTGATCGGTCATGCGAAGAAGAAACAGGTTCTCCGGTTGAATATGGGTGATGACATGGGGTGAATGGGTAGAAACCAGAAGCTGACACCGCGGAAACACGCTCCTAAGTCCAGGGATGATTGTTCGTTGCCATTTGGGATGAAGATGCAGGTCAATTTCATCGATTAGGACAACCCCTTCTCCCTCAAGGGGATTATCACGCAAAGGATTGGCAATGGCCATACGTCGAGCCAGGTCTCCAACCATTGCCATCAAACATTTCTCACCATCTGAAAGTTGGCTGACCGTAAGTTTTTGTCCATTCTTCATGACCTCCATACGCAAAGGATTACGGCGCACGGTCAGATTTTGGAATTCAGGCATAAACTGAGTCAACGCCTTGCGTACCGATTCAAGTTGAGGGTCTGGGAATTGGAATCCTTCCGGTTTAATCCGTTGATCGATATACCTTCGGTTTTCATTCTCCAAATTTTCCCTTTCGCGGAACCATTCGAAAAAGGTTCTAAAATTTGCACTGCTGGTCAATAAGTCATCATATGCAGAGAGCATATCAAAGCGGTATTTTTCACGAATCCGTAACGGAATGTCGAGTACCGAACGGTTGACCGGGTAATATGCAAAAAGCGGCAGATTCATCTTGCCATTGGTCTGTATTATGGCAGACTGGAACTGCTTTGCGGCTTCAGACGCCATCGTCAAACCGGAAATTGCATCCTTTTTGCGGTAACCTTTGCGCACTTTGGCAATATTCCAGCCATAGTGATCATCACTGCTCTTGAGCACAATAGATAGGTTAGCCGAGGAACCACTATTATTAATGTCAGGTTCTGTAATAGGACGTCCCGATGCACCGGAATGTTTGATTCGATTCACCAGCCATGATAGCAAAATTGCCGTGGCATCCAAAATGGTGGATTTTCCGGCACCGTTCATACCGACAAAAACATTCAGGCAATCATGCAACTCAAAAGTTGTGCTTTGACCGCCGCGGAATCTGTCTAAATTCAATTTTTGAACATACATAGCGATTCTCCTATGATAGCCCTGCTATTTTCTTTAACGCCTTCCCGAATTTGGGATAGTTAACCTTCACACCATCATCGAGGTCGATCTCCACCTGCTCGGTGGCCAGCGGGTAAAGCACCTCGCGCTCGTACTCCTCCATCTCGGCGATCATTTTGGTGATCTTATCGATTTCCTTGAGGGCTTTGACCTTCTCAGCCTTACTGCTGCTTGCGTTAATGCTGACCGCCTCCAGCTGGTTCTTGTGGGAGGTAAGCTTGGTGCGGAACTCACGCAGGTAGTCGTTGAGCACCACGCTGACCGTATCCGGGCGGTAGCGGTGCATATAGATCAACGCATTAAAACTGCCCTTGGGGCTTGAAAACAACCAGTAGATGGGGCGCTTCTTGTAGCGTTTCCAATGGTCGGTGTAGAACTCGCTTAAGAAGTAATTGCGGATGCTGTAGTCACGTTTGCCCTTGATGTTGAGGGCCTTCTCGACAAACTGGAGGTTTTCCTCGTAGTGCTCCTGTCCAAAGGCCACACGCAGAAATTTGTGGAATCGCTCGGCTATGTCATCGGTGAACCATTCATCGTCGAGCATGGGAATGACGTTGTCGTCATCCGCCGGGAAGCTGGGCTCCGGAATTTGTTCCAGATAGTCCTCTATGGTATCGCCCTGGTTGGCCAGGATCAGCCCTGGCTTTTCCAATGCGTAGCGGCCAAACATGCAGCCCACGGCATAGGAGACCAACTCGCGTATGGTGTCGGCCAGCAGCATTGTCTCCAGTTCTTCCTCGTTCTTGTTGTTGCCATAGCGGTAATGTGGATTGCAGGTCAGGGTAATTTCGTTGAGCGGCACCTCGGGTGTCAGCTCATCCTTAAGACCATAAGCATCAATAAAGATGCGGTTGTTCTCTTCTTCCAGCCGCTGCATCTCCAGTATCATCTCTCGCCAATGTTCGCGGAGCTTCTGATAGGTGGCTTTCAGGGTCGGTTGGCGGTAGTCGGGATTCAGTAGCGGCAGGGTGGTGAAGTCCCACGCAATCTCAGAATCATTCCAATCATTTCTGGCTAAACTAATCGCTCTATTGACCACTTCCTCTATCTTGTTTTCGGGAAGATCTGGCGCAATCGGTAACATAGATACGGACCCAACCAGAAAATGCAGGGATGAGTTCATAATCTGCATTAAGTACAATGAGGGCGTGGAACATAAGAAACCAAGGGCTACTTCAGATCGGTCAGAAAAGTACGTTGGACCCTCTACATTAAAAGTAAACCCTTGCTCCGAAATACGAGCGCTAAAGGACCCAGAACTCGTGTGGGACCAAGTAACCCCTTCACGAAACCAATAGTTTGTGTTCTGTGGTCTCGCGGAAGGGTTGGACTTAATCGATGCACCACAATTACGCCAATCCACAACATAATCACAGTTCCCAAACCATCGACGTAAAGGCCCTCCCTTCTTATGTGGGAACCAGTAATAATTACTGGCTTCAGCTTCATTGAGAGAAGTGATGTTGAAGCCAACATTACCGATCGAGACTTCATACCACTGCTTTAAATAACGATCATTGTCACCTGTTTGCAAACCGGAGCATGGATGCCCGGTTTTCTTCATGCTTGGAAAGGTAGCAAAAGCCTCTAAAATCGCCCTGGTTGCCCAATAAGCAATTGGACGGCCAGGGATCTTATAGAAGTCTCTCTGTAGAACGATGTACCGACCTTCATTTTTGTTAAGGAAGAGGCTCTCTATCACTTCAGGGCTTCTAACTTGCACATGCTCATTAAATAAACGCCTATATACGCCCTTTGACCCGGAGATAGGCTTTATATTTTTTACGGTGAATGCCACGGTGCCAAAATCAGAACCGAAAATCCCTCTCCCCAGATGAACAAGCGACAAAATAGTCTGTTTGGAAAGTAGCTTTTTCCGAAAGTCCTCATAAGAAGTAAGAAACATCCAAGACGGAAGATTGATCATCCCCCAATATCCGTTGACAAGTGATAAGTCGAACAAGCGGTCCATGAAACATGTCATTAAATCCGACTTACCTTCGGGGTAATTAGCTTTAAGCCATGCTGACAACCTACCATTCATCCCCTTGCCGCCCATATACGGCGGATTGGCAATCACCACATGGTATTTGGGGCTCAGGTAATCGGCCTGCCACAGTGCTTGCAGCACCTTTTGGTGGGTCAAGCTGAGGAACAGATGCCCGGAGACGTTTTTTGACTCCAGTAACTGGAGCATGCCATCCACATCGGTGACATCCGGACGGATCAGGGAGCCGAAGTTGTCGGCTTCTTCGAACTGGCGCAGGGTGGTTTGCAGTGGAGCGGTGAAAAGGTCGCGCCCGACAAAATCCATGTAGTCTATCAGCTCGCCTTCATTGAACTTGACATTCTCCAGCACGCAAATGTTTGGCTTGACCTTTTTTTTGAAGAATCGGCGTTGCTTGGCCCGGGCTTTCATAGTCAGAGCAAAGGCGGCCAGTTCCCCGGCGCGTTCGTCGATCTCGATGCCGTAAAGGTTGTGGATGAGAATCTTCTCCGGGATCTCGGCTGATTCGTAGCCTTCCTCTTCATAGATGGCATAGAGCAGGTCAAAGGCATAGGTGAGCATATGGCCGGAGCCGCAGGCCGGGTCGCAGATTTTAATTTCTTCCGGCTTGCTGATGCGCAGAAAGTCCGTCTCTGCCTGTTCGGGTTTGATATAGTAGTCCATTTGCTTGACCAGTTTCGAGCCGGGATGATTAAGCAGCCACAAACGGCCCAGGGAGTTTTCCACCAGGTAACGCACGATCCAATGCGGGGTGAAGAGCTGGGTGGCGGCGGGAATATTATCGGGAGTAATCTTTTGGTTCTTCTTTAGTCCCGTGAACACCTCGTCCTTTTTTTCAGAGATGTAAAACTGGTAAAGCCAGCCGATCACCTCGACATCCTCGCAGGCATCCGGGGTCATCGCCTCACGGGTATAGGCCAGGATGGAGTTCCCCGAAAGCAGATCGTCCGGCATCAGCAGTTCGGTGTAGTCGTCGATGCGCTGGAACAGGAACG
>JAOZRT010000231.1:1649-7234 GCA_029940035.1 Desulfobacterales bacterium | reverse complement strand
TGATGGGAGAAAACATAGGCAAAATAACACAGGTATTAGGACCTGTCGTCGACGTCGAATTTGCGCAGGGTAATCTGCCGACGATTTACACGGCACTTTTGATTTCCAACCCCGCCATCAACGATGAAGAGGACAATCTAGTTGTAGAGGTTGCCCAGCACTTGGGCGACAATGTTGTCCGCACCATTGCCATGGACGTTACCGATGGTTTGACGCGCGGTCAGAGTGTCAAAGATACGGGAAAGCAGATTATGATGCCCGTGGGCGAAGCCGGACTCGGACGTGTGCTCAACGTCGTTGGCCGCCCGGTTGATGGTTTGGGCCCGGTTAGCCAGGATAAAATGCTGCCCATCCATCGCGAGGCGCCCAAGTTTACCGAGCAGGACACCACTGTCCGCGTTCTCGAAACCGGGATCAAGGTTATCGATCTTTTGGTACCGTTTCCCCGTGGCGGGAAAATGGGCCTTTTCGGCGGCGCCGGTGTCGGCAAAACCGTTATCATGATGGAAATGGTGAACAACATTGCCCTGCAGCACGGTGGTATATCGGTGTTTGCCGGTGTGGGGGAAAGAACCCGTGAAGGTAATGACCTCTATCATGAAATGAAGGAGGCGGGCGTACTTCCGAAAGCCGCCCTGATTTACGGTCAGATGACTGAGCCTCCCGGAGCCCGTGCGCGGGTTGCCCTGTCCGCTCTTACGGCAGCCGAGTACTTCAGGGATGAAGAAGGCCAGGACGTGCTGATCTTTATCGACAATATTTTCCGTTTCACCCAGGCCGGTTCGGAAGTGTCCGCTCTCTTGGGACGGATGCCCTCTGCTGTGGGTTATCAGCCTACGCTGGCCGTCGACCTCGGTGAACTCCAGGAACGGATCACCTCAACAGATAAAGGATCCATCACGGCGGTTCAATGTGTTTACGTGCCGGCAGATGATTTGACTGACCCTGCTCCGGCAACCACATTTGCCCATCTTGACGGTACGGTGGTGCTTTCAAGAAAACTGGTGGAAAAGGGAATTTATCCTTCTGTGGATCCGCTTGACTCCACATCCCGTATCCTCGATGCCGCTTACATAGGAGAGGAACACTACCAGGTGGCCCGCTCGGTTCAGCAGATTCTTCAGAAGTACACCGAACTGCAGGACATTATCGCCATCCTGGGTATCGATGAGCTTTCAGATGAAGACAAGATCACGGTTACCAGGGCCAGAAAGCTGGAAAGATTTCTGTCCCAGCCGTTCCATGTTGCCGAGGTGTTCACCAATACACCCGGCGCCTTTGTCAAAATAGAAGATACGGTAAAGGGTTTTAAAGATATTATTGACGGCGTTCACGACGATGTGCCTGAGCAGGCTTTCCACATGGTCGGAAGCATTGAAGATGTGCTCGCTAAAGCCAAGAGCCTGTCTGAAGAATAAGGGAAGAGGTTTCAAGCATGGCCCAAAATATAAAATTAGAAGTGGTTACCCCTGAAAAAGCCGTGGTGAATGAAGATGCCAAAATTGTCGTTGCCCCGGGCGACCAGGGCGAGTTTGGCGTTTTGCCCGGTCACACGACGTTTCTCACGACTTTGAAAACAGGAACTATTCGCTACACGGATGCCGGTGACCAGGAACGTTTTGTCTTTGTGAGCGGTGGCTTTGCTGAAGCGCTTCCGGACAAGGTGACTGTTTTGGCAGAATCTGCTGAGAGGAGACGGGATATTGACATCGCCCGTGCCAAGGCAGCGCTGGAGCGCGCGGAAAAACGCCTGGCTGAACAGCATCAGAAAGAATCTCGCGATTTTACACGGGCCAAAGCCGCGCTGGAAAGGGCGCTGCAGCGGCTTAGACTTGCAGAGCTGAAATAAATTGTAAAACTTCAGCCAGACTTTGGGCTGATCCATCAAAACCAATAAAAGGGTAAGCCATCAATGCGGTTTACCCTTTTTTATCCTGCATAAAATTTAGGGAATTCAATCGGAGTACACTGTATATGGAGCGAAATGTTGCCGCCATCATCCTGGCCGCCGGGCTCGGTACCCGTATGAAAAGCGATTTGGCTAAAGTGCTGCACCCCATCCTTGCCAGGCCCATGATAAACTACGTGCTGGAAACAGCATGCCGTATTGCGGCAGACAATGTTGTCGTGGTGGTCGGGCATCAGGCTGAGGAGGTTAAACGGGTTTGTTCCGAGGTGCCCGGCATCGGGTTTGCCCTCCAGGAGAAGCAGTTGGGCACAGGACACGCGGTCCAGTGTGCCATGCCCCATCTCGCCGACAACATGGAAGATATTCTCATTCTGTGCGGAGATGTCCCTCTTTTGAAAGCAAAAACGGTTAAACAGCTCCTGGATGATCACCGGGACAACAAGCGGGTATTATCCTTGTTGGCCGTGGAGGTTGAACAGCCCCGGGGATATGGCAGGGTCATTATCGATGACCACCGCAATTTGTCCAGGATTGTGGAGGAGGCAGATGCAACTGCAGATGAAAAAGAGGTCAACCTCATCAATTCGGGCATTTACTGCGTGGACAAAACGTTTCTGGACGTTTCCCTGGCCCGGATTACCCCGGACAATGCCCAGGGTGAATTGTATCTGACTGACATTATCAGTATCGGCTATGTGAATGGCCAAAAGATAGGGGTTATGATTGGTGACGATGAACTGGAGGTGTCCGGCGTCAATTCCATCGATGACCTGGCATTTGTGGAGCAAATATTTAGAGAAAAAAAGGCTTAAAAATCAATTTGATATGAAATATCTTGACTTTAGACGATATGAAATAATATACTGAGAGACAATCGAAGAGGTGGCTCATTGGATAATGAAACGATACTGAAACAATTTGATGAAATAGAAAAGAGAGTGGAGAGACTTATAGGGGCCTGTCAAACACTTAAAGCCACGAATACAGAACTTACTGAAAAAGTGGGTCGGTTGGAAGCTGAACTTCTGGAAAAAAACCAGCTGGAAGGCAAAGATACCGAAATGAAGGCCTTGATCCGAACAAAAATAGACAATTTGATGGAAAGGCTGGAGGGCGTAACAGAGGCCGATCAGGAGCAATGAATAAAAGGATCTTGAAGGAAAGGTAATTTTATAATCATTGGATCAACACATAACCATAGAGATTTTCGGACATCCTTTTACTTTTAAGGCAGACAGAAATATTTCCAAGGCAAAAGAAGTTGCCGCCTACCTGGAGGAAGAGGTGGGCAAAGTGGAACGCCGATTGTCCGCTGAGTCGGTTAGCATCAACAAACGGGCAATTTTGATACTGGCGGCACTGAATATCGCTAATGAATACTTTGAGTTAAAAGAGAATCAAACTGTTTTGCTGGAAATGATGGCACAAAAGACAACCGGTTTATTGGATTCCCTGAACACGGTTGCCTCGTGAAATGCTGCTGCCGATCCATAAAAGGATCAAATATTAAGCGTGTAATGAGTACCATCCCGGATTTCTCTTGTGTTGCCTAATCCTGACATGCATTCTGTGACCCGCCGGGAATAAAACGGTACTGTACTTTAAAATGGTTACCACTCGGGTGACCCCCTGCCGTGTTCGTGATTGGAAGATGTTCTTTGACCCAACACTTATCTTTCGGGAGCTTTCACTTGTTTTGGTGTGCAGGTTCTGCTCGGACAGAAAAGCCTAAAGAAACAACAAAGCGCCCACCTTATTTGATAGGTTCAAAGGCCTGCCAACACGGCATAGAGGTAGGGATTCACCTGTAACCGTTGCAGGCTATACACCGTCCAACAGGGCAGTAAAGGCAGTTGTCGATATGAAAAGGCCCATACGCCCGTCAGCCCCCAAGACCTTTCCTAAGAGAATTTCATTCTAAAGTGCATATTTCAACCCAGCATTGTGGTTAAATCAGGCCATGCTTGCGAAACTGACGTTTCGTGCCGGATCGTGTGCGGTCGGGCATGGAAATTTCACATATAGATGGAGATGAAACAATGACGGATTATAACACGATAATGATCATAGGCGGCTTTGCAGTTGGTTTTGTCATGGCCTATTTGATCAAGGGGAAAATTGTTTCCGGCAAGGTTAGAGCCGCCAAAGAGGAAGCCCTGAACATCATCAGGGATGCCAAACGCAAGTCGGAAACGTTGTTAAAGGAAGCCAGGCTCGAGGCCAAGGACCGGCTTTTCAAAATGAAGAGCGAGTTCGACACCGAAACCAAGGAAACCAGGTCTGAGCTGAAAAAACAGGAAAGAAGGCTGATTTCCAAAGAAGAGAATATCGATAAAAAACTGGAGCAGTTCGAAAGCAGGGACCGTGAGATCAGCAGAACCGAAAAAAAGCTTGCCCAAAAAGCAAAGACCATCGAAGCCAGTGAGAGAAAATACAATCAGCTGGTGGAGGAGCAAAAACATCAGCTGGAGACCATTTCGAGCCTGACTGCCGAGCAGGCAAAAGAGTTGTTGATCCGGGCCATGGAAAACGAAGCGCGCCATGAAGGCGCCAAGATGATCAAACGCATCGAAAACGAAACCAGGGAACAGGCTGAAAAAAAAGCTAAAAAGATTATGGCCACGGCCATTCAGCGCTATGCCGGCGATTATGTGGCCGAGCGGACCGTTTCGGTGGTTCAGCTTCCTTCCGACGAGATGAAGGGCAGAATTATCGGGCGGGAAGGACGCAATATCAGGGCCCTCGAGGCAGCCACCGGTATTGACCTCATTATTGATGACACCCCTGAAGCCGTGATTTTGTCAGGTTTCAATCCAGTACGTCGTGAAGTGGCCCGGCTGGCCCTCATGAAGTTGATTTCAGATGGTCGGATACATCCGGCACGGATCGAGGATGTGGTAAAAAAGGTCGGTCAGGAGGTGGATGTCACCATCAAGGAAGCCGGAGAACAAGCAGCCTTCGACCTGGGGGTTCACGGGATTCACAACGAGCTGATCAAATATCTCGGGAGGCTCAAATTCAGGTCGAGCTATGCCCAGAATGTTTTGCAGCACTCGGTGGAGGTTGGGTCTCTGTGCGGCATCATGGCCGCTGAGTTGGGCCTCAAGGAAAAGCTGGCCAAGCGGATGGGTTTACTGCACGATATAGGCAAGGCCATCGACCACGAAGTGGAGGGTCCCCATGCGGTGATCGGGTCCAAGCTGGCCAAAAAATTCGGGGAGTCACAGCGGGTCGTGCATGCCATTGCCGCCCATCATGAAGATGTCCCCCCATCCACGGTCTATGCCCTGCTCGTGCAGGCGGCAGACGGCCTTTCAGGAGCTCGGCCCGGGGCCCGCAAGGAATTGCTGGAGAATTACATCAGGCGCCTGGAAGACCTCGAAGCCATTGCCAACAGTTTTAACGGCGTCGCTAACACATACGCCATCCAGGCCGGCAGGGAACTGCGCGTCATTGTGCAGAGCGAAGTCATTTCAGATGAAGATTCGATTTTGCTGAGCCGCGATATCGTCAAAAAGATCGAGGAATCCCTGACCTTTCCGGGCCAGATCCGCGTTATGGTCATTCGGGAGACCCGTGCGGTGGAATATGCGAATAAATAAAAGTAACTAGCGCTGTCGCGCGTCATTTGGCCTGCGGCCGTAATTTACACTTCGTGTGTCATTGCGCCTGCGGC
>JAOZRT010000231.1:0-1549 GCA_029940035.1 Desulfobacterales bacterium | reverse complement strand
CCTGCGGCCGTTATTTATTGTTGATATCGGCTTTAAGCTATTGGCAGCAATAAATATCAGCGAAGTGTAATTACGCCATATCCTGGGATGAATTCACCCATTGTTGAAATAATTCGGAAGAGCACGCTTTAAGGATAGATTGATGAACGTACTGGATATTTTAGAGGAACGCGGGTTCATAGATGCGAAAACCCATGACCAGGAATTGCGGGATCTGTTCGACAGGGAAAGGGTTACTGGCTATATCGGGTTTGACCCGACCGCTTCGAGTCTCCACATCGGAAGCCTGGTTCAGATAATGACCCTGGCCCACATGCAGCGCAACGGCCACCAACCCATTGCCCTGGTGGGCGGCGGCACCGGCCTGGTGGGCGACCCCAGCGGTAGGACCGAAATGAGAAAGGTGCTGACGCTGGATACCATAGCGGAAAACGTGGCCGCACTTAAAAAACAACTGTCCAAATTCATCGACTTTACTGATGACCGGGCGCTTATGCTGAACAATGCCGACTGGCTGGTGGGTTTGAACTACATCCATTTCTTAAGGGATGTCGGCCGCCACTTCAGTGTCAACCGTATGATCAAAATGGAAAGCTGCAAAGTGAGGCTTGATTCCGAAGAGGGGCTCAGTTTTCTTGAGTTTAACTATATGATCCTGCAGGCCTATGATTTCCTGGAGCTCTTTTCGTCCCGGAATTGTAAACTGCAGATGGGGGGCAGCGACCAGTGGGGCAACATTGTTGCCGGCATCGAGCTCATCCATAGAATGAAGCGTGAACAGGCCTATGGCATCACTTCGCCGCTGATTACCACCAGCAGCGGTGAAAAGATGGGAAAAACAGCAGGTGGGGCCGTGTGGCTGGACCCTGAACGTACGTCACCTTATGAGTATTATCAATACTGGGTCAACGTGGATGATCGGGATTTGCAGCGGTTCCTGGCGTTATACACATTTTTACCCATGCAGGAGATCAGGGAGACTGAAAAGCTCAAGGATGCCGATATGAACATGGGTAAGTCTGTACTGGCCTTCGAGACCACAGCCCTGGTGCATGGTCGTGAAGAGGCTATCAAGGCGTATCGTTCTGCGGTCAGCGTGTTCGGCGCCCGCAACATACCCAAGAGCATACTACCGTCCAGTACCATACCCCGGGAAGAAGCAGGGGGGGAGGACCAATCGGTTCCATGTACGGCTATGAGCCGAAACGATTTGGCTGGGGGTCTGCCCGCTTTCAAGATCTTTCATCTGACGGGTATGGCCAATTCGGGCGGGGCTGCCCGGCGTCTCATCGAGCAGGGAGGCGCCTATGTAAACAATATCCGCGTGGCCGCCATCGATCAGCTCGTATCCGAAAAGGATCTTGTGGGTGACGAAATCCTGCTGCGATCAGGAAAGAAAAAGTTTCACAAAATCGTGCTTGAGTCCGCATAGCAGATACCCGATCACACTAAATTATTCCGGTCTATCTACCAATTAAAGGTCAGCGGCCGGTGATACGCCAATAAATGGGTTCGCGGTGTAAAAAATGCGGAATGTGGATTTCGGAAT
>JAOZRT010000230.1 GCA_029940035.1 Desulfobacterales bacterium | reverse complement strand
CCCAGCTGGGATCGATTCTGGCCATCGCCATGGGCAAGGAAACCATCAGCCAGGGCGTTATCCTCCTGGCCATCTACTCGGCCGGGATGGCCATACCCTTCATGGTCATTTCGGTATTTGTCAACTACCTGCTGGTTTTTGTGAAAAAGGCCACCCGGTTCATGAAAGTTTTCAATGCGGTTGCGGGGAGCATACTCATTCTAGCGGGATGCCTCCTTCTGGCCAACAAGCTTTACCTATTAACCGGAACAGGGTGAATTTAATGAAAGCAGGAACCATTCATATAGCTGTCACGTTGCTGGTGCTGTTGTTAATCGTTCAGCTCTCACCGGTGCAGGCGGACACCACCAGCATCAAATGGCGCCCCTATGACGAGGGAATGATGCTGGGGAAATCGCAAAATAAAAAGGTGTTCATCAATTTTTACGCCACATGGTGCTCATTCTGCAAAATGATGGACACGCAAACATTCAAGGATACAGCTGTCATTGGCTATCTCAACGAAAACTTCATATCCGTCAAGGTGGATGTGGACAAGGAAAGAGATGTGGCCGCCCACTACAACATCAGCCCGCTGCCGGATGTGTGGTTTGTTTCGGAAAAAGGCGAAGCCATCGGCAACAAGCCCGGATACATACCGGCTGAGGAGATGCTTCCGGTGCTGAAATTCATCCAGACGGACAGCTATTTGAAAATGTCCTACCAGAAGTTCCTGGACAGTCAGCCCTAACCTGGACATTGATCATTCGTTATTGGTTATTTTTTTTTTGGGGGGGGGTGATGCTACAGGCCTGAGGAGCGGCTTGCATTGCGTCTGACCAGGCGGACAATGGTGGAGACGAGCACCCCTGTGCTCATCACGGCCAGCAACACAGGGACCCATACATAGCCCCGATACTCGGGTACATTCCTGGCAGCAGCAACCCCGACAATACTGAAAATGAGGATAACTGCCATCAGGGCCATGCTTGAATAGCAGACCGTGTCGGCATCATACCACGGCACAATCACGTTTCTGAACAGGGGGCTTTTTCCGGTGCGCATACGGCTTGTCAGCTCCTTTTCGGGCTTGCGTGCACCCCAAGTTTGTATACCAACATGGCAAAAGGGATATAGTCATGTTAGCCTTGATGGTTTGCATAAAGGTAGCACGACAGCGCACCTGTTTCAAGAGGTTCCAACCGCGTGCCCATACTCGGTTGGCAGTCGTAAATATAACTGGCAATCACAACATATTGTAACATTTGTATTGACAAACACCAACATATTGATGTAGGAATAGTTGTAACTGCACCATTATCGCTGCACGATTCTGGCCAACGCAATCACGTCAAAAATCATTCGTTGCGACACAGGATCATTCACCGTAAAACCCCGGGCAGTGGCCCGTAAATCGTTAACATTTCAACCTGTGCGAGGAATACCATTGTTCGAGCAGATAAAAAAACGTGACGGCAGAGTCCAGGCCTTTGACTCTTCGAACATTACCGCGGCCATTGCCAAGGCCGGTGAAGTCACCGGCGAGTTTGAAGGCCGCGAAGCCAAAAAATTGACCCTGAAAGTGCTGACCCTGGCGCATGAATTGAAGCTGGGACCCTCCCCCGAAGTCGAAGAGATACAGGACATCGTCGAGCGCGTGCTCCTGGACTCACCCTTTCACCGCACAGCCAAAGCCTATATCCTCTACCGTGAGCAACACGCCCAGATCAGAAGTATCGCCACCAAGGCCAGTGTGGACCTCGTGGAACACTATATCCAGAAACTGGACTGGAAAATTAAAGAAAACAGCAACATGTGCTACAGCCTGCAGGGGCTGAACAACTATATCAGTTCGGACGTCACCTCTGAATACTGGTTGAACAGCATTTATCCGCCTGAAATCAGACGGGCACACAAGGGAGGGGACCTCCACATCCACGACCTGAGCCTCCTGTCGGTATACTGCGTGGGCTGGGACCTGAAAGATCTCCTTAAATTGGGATTCAAGGGCGTGGAAGGCAAGGTTGAGAGTGCCCCCCCCAAACACCTGCGTTCCGCCCTGGGGCAAATCGTGAATTTCTTCTACACCCTGCAAGGCGAGGCGGCAGGCGCCCAGGCGTTGTCTAACTTCGACACCCTGCTGGCCCCTTTTGTCCGCTATGACAAGCTCTCCTATGCTGAAGTCAAACAGGCACTTCAGGAGTTCGTGTTCAATATCAATATTCCGACCCGTGTCGGTTTTCAGACCCCCTTCACCAACATCACCATGGACCTCTTTGTTCCCGGCACACTCAAAGATCACCCCGTAATTGCCGGGGGGAAGGAGCAGCCGGAAACCTATGCGGAATTCCAGAACGAAATGGATACCATCAACAAGGCCTTTGCCGAGGTGATGATGAACGGCGATGCCAAAGGACGGGTTTTCACCTTTCCCATCCCCACCTACAACATCACCGCTGATTTCGACTGGGAAAACCCCAACCTCGAGGCCGTCTGGAAGATGACCGGTAAATATGGGATCCCCTACTTTTCCAATTTCGTCAATTCGGACATGTCCCCCGAGGATGCGCGCTCCATGTGCTGCCGGTTGCGCCTGGACAATCGCGAACTTCTCAAACGCGGGGGCGGGCTTTTCGGCGCCAATCCCCTCACCGGTTCCATCGGTGTCGTCACCATCAATCTGCCGCGAATAGGGTACACCTCAGAAAGCGAATCACAATTCTTCGACAGCCTCAAGGAAAGAATAATGCTGGCCATTGAAAGCCTGGCCATAAAACGCAAGGTCCTCGAGCGGTTCACGGAGAAAAACCTCTACCCCTATTCAAAATTCTATTTGCGGGAAATCAAGGAAGGGGCCGGCTGTTACTGGAAGAACCACTTCTCCACTATCGGCATCATCGGCATGAACGAAGCATGTCTCAACTTCCTGAATACCGACATTGCCAGTCCGACGGGGCAAGAATTCGCGCTTAAGGTCATGGACTTTATCCGCACGCTGCTTGCCGAGGTTCAAGAGGAAACCGGCGACATTTTCAATCTCGAAGCGACACCCGCCGAAGGGACCTCTTACCGGCTGGCCATGATGGACAAACGCCTTTATCAGGACATCTCCTGCGCCAATCAGGCCGATTATGAAAATGGCGCCGCTCCCTACTACACCAACTCGACCCAGCTTCCGGTGAACTACACAGATGACATTTACGAAACCTTGACGCTGCAGGACGAACTGCAAACCAAATATACCGGTGGGACCGTGCTGCATGTATTTCTGGGTGAGCAGGTGGACGACACCCGGGTCATCCGGGGATTGATCCGCAAAATTGCCGGTAATTTCCGGCTGCCCTATTTTACCCTGTCACCCACTTTCAGCATCTGTCCGTCCCACGGGTACCTGCCCGGCAGGCAGGACAAATGCAGCCAATGCAGCCAGGAGACGGAAATCTATTCACGGGTTGTTGGGTATCTCAGACCGGTCAAACAATGGAACAGCGGCAAGCAGGCTGAATTTGATAAACGCAAGACGTTCAAAGTTGATGATATCACCGACGAAAAGGAAATTGGCCCGCTTTCCATGAACGAAACCTCGGCCGCCTGATTAGGACACTTACACTGTTTGTCCTAAATAGGTTCCGATTCACTATTGGGCAAAGAGGCATTTAGAACGTTTTCTTGACAAACACGCTAAGACGGATAAAAAGTATCCCATGATTTTCGGAGCCATAAGAAAATTCAGTACCATCGACTACCCGGGCAAGCTGGCCTGTGTGCTGGGCACCAAGGGCTGCAACATGCACTGCCACTGGTGTCATAATTACGACCTGGTGTCGTTTGAATTCTCCCCCGAGTGCCAGATCATCACCGAACCCGAAGTAATGGATTTTTTGACGGATAGAGCCGGGTTCATCGAGGGGGTGGTGATATCCGGCGGAGAACCGACCCTGCATAAGGATCTGCCGGATTTCTGCGGGACAGTGAAATCATTGGGATTTGCCGTCAAGCTGGACACCAACGGCACCAATCCCGCTATGCTGGAGGCGCTCGTCCAAGAGCAATTGATCGACTATGTGGCCATGGATATAAAAACCGACTTTCAATCCTACCCGGCCATCACCAAAAATGAATTCCATCCGGAAAAAATAAAACAAAGTATCGATCTGTTGTTAAACGGGCCCCTGCCCTACGAGTTCAGAACTACCTGCGTCAAGCCCTTTGTTGATAAAACCCGCATTGAAAAAATCGGTCAATTGATCCAGGGGGCCGATCACCTCTTCCTTCAAAAATTCGATCACACACACGTATCCAACCAAGATTACGCCGGAAACAGGGACGCCGGTTTTGATGAGGCTGAAATGGCTGATCTGCGCCTGAGGGTACAGCCTTACGTGGTCGAATGCCGCATCCGCTGACCTGCTTTCTTTTCTCTTGACACCTTTGGTTGATATTTTTTACTCTTACTCAAAATGCGATCTTTCACAGAGTGGCAGTTTGAAATGCCGATCCCATCCTCCTCCAGTAAGTGTATCAAAGCTGAAATATTATAACCGGTATGACCCGAGAAAGGAGATGATTATGGCCAATCCTTACGAAGAAGCGTTTAACCTTTCGATTGACGATCCCGAAAAATTCTGGGGAAAAGCTGCGGAAGACTGTCACTGGTACAAAAAATGGGACAAGGTGCTCGATGATACCAACAAGCCTTTCTACAGATGGTTCAGGGGTGGGGAGATCAACACCTGTTATAATGCGCTGGATCTCCATGTGGATAACGGGCTGGGGGATCAGGACGCGCTGATTTACGACAGCCCGGTTACCGATACGGTCAGGAAATACACCTATTCTCAATTGAGGGATGAGGTTGCCAGGTTCGCCGGCGCGCTTGCGGACCAGGGTGTTGAAAAGGGGGACCGGGTCCTCATCTACATGCCCATGATTCCGGAAGCAGCCATTGCCATGCTGGCTTCTGCCCGTATCGGGGCGGTGCATGGCGTCGTTTTCGGCGGATTTGCAGCCAATGAACTGGCCACCCGCATTAACGATGCCAAGCCCAAGGTTATCGTTTCCGCTTCCTGCGGGATCGAAGTGGCCAAAGTGATTCCCTATAAACCGCTGCTGGACGAAGCCATCGACCTTTCGGCCCCGGAAAACCGGCCGCAAAAATGCATCATCTTCCAGCGGACCATGCAGGCGGCCGACATGATCGAAGGCCGCGATATTGACTGGATCGATGCCATGGCCGGCGCATCCCCTAAGGAGTGTGTCCCCCTGGCAGCCACCGATCCCCTCTATATTCTCTACACTTCCGGCACGACCGGGCAGCCCAAAGGCGTTGTCAGAGACAACGGGGGGCATGTGGTTGCCCTGAAATGGACCATGAAAAACATATACAACGTGGATGCCGGGGATGTTTACTGGGCGGCATCCGATGTCGGCTGGGTGGTGGGGCACTCCTACATCATCTACGCGCCTCTTTTCAGGGGCTGCACTACCATTCTCTTTGAAGGCAAGCCGGTAGGCACACCCGATGCGGGTGTTTTCTGGCGGGTTATTTCCGAACACAAGGTCAAAGCCATGTTTACCGCCCCAACGGCCTTCCGCGCCATCAAGCGGGAGGATCCCAAGGCGGAACTGATAAAAAAATACGACCTTTCCAATTTCAAGGCCCTTTTCCTGGCCGGCGAGCGCCTGGACCCCGACACCCTTCACTGGGCCGAAAACAGCTTGGGCATTCCGGTCATCGATCACTGGTGGCAGACGGAAACCGGATGGGCCATCTGTGCCAACCCCATTGGCATCCATCAGTTTCCCGTCAAGGAGGGTTCGCCGACCAAGCCGGCGCCTGGGTGGAATGTGCAGGTGGTGGATCCAGCCAACCAACCGGCCAAGGCCGGTGAAATCGGTGCCCTGGTGGTCAAACTGCCGCTGCCTCCAGGAAGTCTGCCGACCCTCTGGAACAATGACAAGCGCTTTATCGAATCCTACCTGGAGGAATTCCCCGGGTACTACAAAACCGCGGATGCCGGGTTCATCGACGAAAACGGATATGTATACGTCATGTCCAGAACAGATGACATCATCAATGTCGCCGGTCACCGCCTGTCCACAGGCGCCATGGAAGAGGTGCTGGCCGATCACCCGGACGTGGCCGAATGCGCGGTTCTCGGTGTTGAAGACCAGCTCAAAGGGCAGGTCCCGGTGGGCTTTCTGGTGCTGAACGCAGGCGTCGACCGCGATAAGTCCGAAATCACCAAAGAGGTGATCCAGTCGGTTCGGGAAAGAATCGGCCCGGTGGCCTCCTTTAAAACAGCCACCGTTGTCAAGCGCCTCCCCAAAACCCGGTCGGGCAAGATATTACGGGGAACCATCCAGAAAATTGCGGACAACAAGGCGTACAAGGTCCCTGCCACCATCGACGACCCCACCATCCTCGGAGAAATGAAAGAAGCCCTGATGGGCATCGGCTACGCCAAGGCAAGGAAATAAAAAAACACGCGCCACCCCACACAC
Organism: Desulfobacterales bacterium; assembly: GCA_029940035.1. Taxonomy (GTDB): domain Bacteria; phylum Desulfobacterota; class Desulfobacteria; order Desulfobacterales; family B30-G6; genus JAJDNW01. The sequence goes on along the minus strand of JAOZRT010000230.1, from coordinate 766 downwards.
CGTGGGGTGCCGATTCTTTTTTAACCAATTGTATTCTTTACAATACCGATAATCTTCTCAGGATCGAACGGCTTGCTTACAAATGCCACGGCATCCTTGATGGCATGATCACCGTCGATACCGCTGATCACAACCACCGGTATACCTCGATGCACCTTGTCCTGCCTTAATTTTCGGTAAAATCGGGGACCCCATTCCCCGGGCATTTCTATATCAAGGGTTATCAGGTCGGGTTCCTCTTTGCGCACCATCTCAAGACCTTCCCTGGCGTTGGCGGCAGAACAAGTGGCGTAACCATTGTCACTAAAGACCGCCTGAAGATATTTCACAATGACCGGGTCGTCGTCTATGATCAGTATTTTTTTTGCCATGCCGCTCCCCTCCCCTATGCTCCGGGTGTACTTCGTTCCATTGGCAAACAAGTATTTGATATGTTGTCCCCCGGCCCTCCGGGTACCGATGGACGAATGGTCAAGCCCTGATTAAAAGTTGTCACTTTGAATATTACATTTCTTGGTCTCTGTCATCTGCCCTCTGTGGTTCCGACTTCTGGGGCTCTGGCCTCTGTGGCTCTGACCTCTGTCTTCTGATGTTCTGAAGTTCTGAAGTTCTGACTATCTGGCCTCTGAAGAACCGTCCACCGACACACACCTGACACCCGAAACCCGACTTTTCCGGTCTCTGTCATCTGCCCTCTGTGGTTCCGACTTCTGTGGTTCTGATCTCTGTGGCTCTGACCTCTGTCTTCTGATGTTCTGACCTCTGG
>JAOZRT010000550.1 GCA_029940035.1 Desulfobacterales bacterium | reverse complement strand
GAAGTGGGCAAAGGTTCGGGGCTCGGGCTTTCCATTATTTATGGCATTATCAAACAACACGACGGCAGGATAACTGTTTCCAGCGAGGTCGGGAAAGGTACGACCTTTAGCTGTTTTCTGCCGTATAATCAAAACAGTCAAGCAAACTTTTAGAAGGTTTCACGTGGAAAAAAACAAGGACATGATTCTGGTTGTTGAAGACGAGGAGATTGCACGGAAAAACCTGACCCATATCCTGGAAAAAGGCGGTTACGAAGTCGTGGCTGTCGAAAACGGAAGCAAGGCCATCAACCTTCTGCGCAAGAAGACCTTTGACCTGGTGATTACCGATCTGAGAATGGAAAAGGTGGACGGCCTGCAGGTGCTCTATGAGACGAAATCCCTGCAGCCATATACCGAGGTGATTTTAATCACCGGATTTGCCACTATCGAAACGTCGGTTGCGGCCATGCATAATGGCGCCTACTACTACATTGCAAAGCCCTATAAAATTGGGGAGGTCCGCCGGATTGCCCGGGAGGCCCTGCTAAAAAGGCAGCTGCGGCTTGGGGAAATAGACCTGAAAGAAACCGCTAAAAAGCCGCCAGGCATCTACGGGCTGGTGGGGCAGAGTTCGGTCATGGTGGAGGTTCAGAAGACCATCCAACAAATCGCCCCGACGGATATCAATGTCCTGATTCTCGGTGAAAGCGGCACCGGGAAAGAGCTGGCGGCCCGTTCGATTCATCACCTCAGCAACCGGTGTGAACATGAATTCACCGCTTTCAACTGTGGTTCCTTTTCCGAAGAACTCATGGCCAATGAATTGTTTGGTCATGAAAAGGACGCGTTTACCGGTGCTACCAAAGAAAAAGCGGGGCTGATAAAAATTACGGACCGGGGCACGATTCTCCTGGACGAGATCGGGGATATGCCGCTGAGCATGCAGGTAAAACTGCTGCGTGTCATCCAGGAAAAAGAGGTGCTGCCGGTAGGCGGTGAAACACCGGTTCCGGTGGATGTGCGCTTTATTGCCGCAACCCACCGTGATCTCAAAGAGGATGTGGAACAAGGTGTTTTCCGCCAAGATCTGTTTTATCGGTTGAATGTCATCACCATCAAACTACCTTCCCTCACGATGCGTGATGGCGATATACCGCTTTTAGCCTACCATTTTTTATCTTTAAAAAGTCAGGCCATGCACAAGAATGTTCAGGATATTTCCCGGGAAGCTATGGATCTGCTCTGCCAATATAGCTGGCCGGGCAATATCAGGGAGCTTGAAAATATCATTGAACGCGCCGTGGCGCTGGCCAATGGAAAGGAAATTACGCCTGATTTTCTGCCCGAGTATTTGAGCAGCCTTTCAATTCATACCTATCGCCAAAACGATTCCGATCTGCCGACGTTGGTCGAGCAGGAGAAAAAATATATCAAATGGGTGTTGGAAAAATGCCAGGGCAATAAAACCAAGGCGGCCAAGATCATGGGTATTAACCGGGTTTCGCTCTGGCGTAAAATAAACCGTCTCGGCATTTAGCTTACGATTCGCACCAGCAGCTTTGAAGCGCTGGAACTGTTTCGATCTAAACCCGATGATTTCGATCTGGTTATTACCGACATGACCATGCCCAATATGACTGGGGATGAGTTGGCGATGGAATTAATCGCATTTAGACCCGATATTCCGGTTATTCTATGTACAGGATATAGCAAGAATATTTCAGATGAAAAGGCGGCGAAGATCGGAATTAAAGCATTTGCCTATAAGTCGGTTGTGAAGGCCGATCTGGCGAAAATAGTCAGAAAAGTGCTGGATGATACCAAAGGATAAAGTTACACATAATTATCCTATTCGTGAGTTTCCACCAGATTCAAAAAATTAATCATACAAAGAGTAAGTATGATTGACACCCCTATATGTTGTGGCCGCTGAGTCGAGTCAAAACCGTTTTACTGCTATATATGCCTACATAGTCAAACCTTTTG
>JAOZRT010000549.1 GCA_029940035.1 Desulfobacterales bacterium | reverse complement strand
GTATGGTGGGAAGATAGGGATAGAAGGTGATGGTTTATAGTTCCAATTAGCTCATAGAGGAAGGAGTTTGTTGAGTTCGTTGAGTTGATTGAGTTGATTGAGTTGATTGGGTTGATTAGGTTGATTAGGGTGGTCGAGTTGAATCGGTATTGTATCGAGGACGAGCACGAGGACGAGTACGACGACGAAGGCGGGTCATCTGACCTCTGACTTCTGGCCCTAAATATTATGCACTTCAAAAAACATATCCTGAAAACTGTTTGCCTGCTTCTGCTTCTTCTCGTTGCGGCCTGTGGGTCGCAGCCTGAAATTCGTGTGGATGTCCTGTCCCACTACGAGGTGTTGTTTGACAGGCAAACAGGATGGACGGGAGCAGATGGGGCTTATTCGGTGCCCCTTTCGAATAATTTAATTTTGTGGTTATTCGGGGATACATGGGTGGGTGATATCCGCAGCGGTGAGCATGTCAACGCCGCCATCGTCAACAATAGCGTTGCGCTTCAACACGGGCGCCCTCCCCATGGCGCCTCTGTGGATTTTTATTTTGGCGAGACACCGGGCGGCAAGGCGGCGTCCTTTATCCGGCCAGCTGACGGTCGCGGCTGGCTGTGGATCTATCACGGAGCAATCATACGGGAGCACCTGTATCTTTTTATGGTTCAAATTGAGCGCACGGAGAAACCGCCTGCGGCTGGGTTCCGAATAATCGGGACCTGGCTGGGCGACGTGGCCAATCCCGGAGATTCACCGGAGCACTGGCAAATTACCCAGCACAGGATACCCTGGGGCAGTTTTTCTTCTTCTGCCGCCACCCTGTTCGGCTCCTGGGTACTAAAGCAGGGCCCATGGATTTATATTTACGGTACCACTGAAGATGTTATTGACGGCTTTCACCACAAGTATATGATTCTGGCCCGGGCACCGGCAAGCGGGTTGGCCGAATTTGATCAATGGGAATTTTTTGTCAAGGGCAAGTGGTCGGCGGATTTTACAAAGGCAGAGCGTCTCTGTGCCGGCGTGGCCAACGAATATTCGGTGTCTTTTCTTGCAGAATTGGGAAAATACATCGTTGTCTACAGTGACAGCAGCCGTCCTGAAGATATTGTTGCCCGGTTTGCTCCCAACCCCTGGGGGCCCTGGGATGATCCGATCTCCATATATCAGTGTCCCGAGGCAAGCTGGGGCACAAAAATTATGTGTTATGCCGCCAAAGGCCATCCGGACATTTCGCAAGCGCCGGATGAACTGATTGTCACCTATATCGCCAATTCAACAGATTTTGAAACCATGGTGTCCGATGCCAGACTCTACCGTCCGCGGTTTATACGTATAAGGTTTAATATCTCTAAATAGTCGAACGAAAAATGTGGGAGTGGCTTCGACTCGGCCGAGCTCGCCGCGGGCCAGCGACGCTTCAAAGAGAGATCCTCACTTTTTTTCGCGGCTAAAAGCCGCTCCCACCCGATTCCTTTTCCCCATTCCGCATTCCCAATTCCGAATTCTATTGTCTGACTTCCGTGTTGATCCACTCCAAAAACGGCTGATGACCGCCGGTTACCGGTAAACTGACAATACACGGGCAGTCATAGCTATGCATCGATTCGACTTTTTTAATCAGCTCCGGAACTTGTTTTTCGGTTGTTTTGGCAATCATGACCACTTCGGTGTCATCCTGAATTTCTCCGTCCCACCTGTAAAAGGAGTTCATATTGTCCAGGATGTTCACGCATGCCGCCAGTCGGGTGGCTACCAGTTCCCTGCCGATTTTTCGGGCTTCATCTTTGCTTCCGACCGTCATGTAAATGAAGTTGATTTTCATATTCATTTCCTTATTTTTTTGGGACACGGACCCGCCTGCCATGCAAGACACGAGCGGGCAGGTGAACACGGATAACACAGATAAATTGTTACCTGGCTCTTGCATGAAAATTAATGAGAAGTTTAAATAAAATTCAGGTGTTGCCTTGCTTC
>JAOZRT010000548.1 GCA_029940035.1 Desulfobacterales bacterium | reverse complement strand
GAGGAGAAAGGGCCGGTAGTCAGTGGCCAGAACCACAGAAGAGCAGAAATCTTAGCCGCAGACATACGCAGACAAAATATTATTAATGTCGCTTCGCGACTGCATAATGCAGATAGTAATTAAAAAGTGACAACTTTTAATCAGGACTTGACCGCCTGAGTCACAGAGGACAGAATCCCAGAACCGCAGGGCTGAAGCCCTGGACTACATGCCCGTTCTTCGTATCAACGACGTAGTGCAGGGATTTATCCCTGCCTGAGGACGGAGGGCAGAGGACAAACCACAGAAATCCATAAAAAATGAACATCGAACATCCAACATCGAAGTGTGAATATTTTACTAATAGATTGGGGCAACCTGAAACCTGACACCCGAAACCAGGTGATTGTGACAACTTTTGACAGGGGCTTAACCAGAGGGGGTAATTTGAAACAGCAACGGATCTTCCTTTTTTTTGTATTATTTCTGGTGGTCACTCAGTTTTCGACCAATGCACTTTTTGCCGCTGAAAGCGGGGCAGTTAAGTTGACCTATCGCCTGAAATGGATTTTCAACGTCAGTGTCCTGGGGGATCTTTACGCCAAAGAGATGGGGATTTTTCAAAAGGCGGGGCTCGATGTGATTGTCAAGGAAGGCGGCCCGGAACGTGATGCAATCAGGGAATTGGAGCTGGGGTACGCTGATTTCGGCGTGGCATCGTCCGACCAGGTTATCCGGGCACGTTCCAAAGGATCGCCCGTAGTCGTTCTGGCCCAACTCTTCCAGGTCAACCCCCTGCAGTGGATATACAGGCCCGACCTGGTCAATATCTCACATGTCAAAGACCTTAAGGGGAAGACTGTCGGAGTCACTTTCGGGGGGAACGACGAAACCATCATGCGCACCCTTTTGGCCAGCGGGGGTATGTCCGAGCGTGATGTGCGCATTTACAGCGTGCGCTACGATTTGACACCGTTTTATCGACATAAAGCGGACCTGTGGCCTGTTTACGTCAACAGCCAGGGGCCCATTATTCAAATGAAGCTTGGTAAGGAAGGGGAAAAGGTGGCCTTTTTCGACCCGTCAGCCCACGGCGTCAGGTTCGTGGCCAATTCGGTGGTGACGTCGGAACGCATGGTTCGTGAACACCCGGACACGGTCAGGCGGTTTATGAAGGCTCTCCTTAAGGGGTGGGAGGCCGGATTCAAGCCCGAAAATGCAAAAGCCGCTCTTGAGATGCTGGCCAAATTCGACAGGAACACCCCCGGCCCGATTCTCGAGAAACAGTTGGCCATGACCCGCGAACTGGTCAAACCGGCCGATACCATCACCATTGGAACTTTTGATGCGGACGCATGGCGGCAGACCGAGCAGATCATGCTGCAGCAGAAACAGATCAAAGCGTTGGTGGGTGTTGATAAGATTCTGATACAGTTTTAGTATGCGATGCTGCTAAAAATTCAAAAAAGGACGAATTACCAACACCCATATCGGTTCAAGAGGTGGGAGATTTTTATTTGAATTCGAATTGTCGCGAACTTTTTTGGGAAAGCAAGCCCCTGGAGCAGATGACACAAGAAGAGTGGGAGGCCCTGTGCGACGGATGCGGCAGGTGCTGTTTGCAGAAACTCGAGGACCGGAAAACCGGTAAGGTCCAATACACCTGGGTCGCGTGCTACCTTTTCGATATTGTAGGCTGCCGCTGCACGAACTATGCGGAGCGGATTCGCCTGGTCAAAGGGTGTTCGGTGCTGACGCCGTCACGGGTCAGAGCGTATCGCTGGCTTCCCGGAACATGCGCCTACAGGCTCGTGGCCGAAGGGAAAAAGCTGCCCGGCTGGCATCCGCTCATTACAGGCGACAGGAATTCCGTGCACGCAGCCGGCATATCGGTGAAGGGCCGCGCCATTTCCGAAACGCACGTGCACCCTGACGAAGTGGAGTATTTTGCCATGGAGGGACGGTTTTAGTCTTGCATGAAATTTGATGGGTTTTTTTA
>JAOZRT010000229.1 GCA_029940035.1 Desulfobacterales bacterium | reverse complement strand
TTGAGTGACCACCGTGAAGGCAGGATTATATGAAGCATATGTTTTCCTTTGCGTCTTAGAGACTTCGTGGCTATTCAATATCCCGACACCTGACACCCGAAACCAACAAAACACCAAAAACAAAACACAAAATTGCTTAATTTTACTCTCTATGCCCCAGCTACGCTGATCTGGGGATCAACGTGGCTGGGGATAAAGCTGCAGCTGACCCAGGTGCCGCCCATCCTTTCGGTGGGCTATCGGTTTTGCCTGGCCGCTCTGGTCCTGCTGGTCTTCTGTCTCATAACCCGCAAACGGCTGGCCTTCAGCCTGCGGGATCAGTTATTCATGGTTCTTCAGGGAGTCACCCTGTTCGGTCTGGGCTACTGCATGAGCTACCTGGCCACGTCCTACCTGACCAGCGGTCTCGTGGCGGTGGTGTACACCACCATGCTCATGTGGAACATCTTGAACCTGAAACTGTTCATGCGTCAGCCTGTTGCCTGGCGTGCGTTCTGGGGCGGCATGCTGGGGTTGTCCGGTATCTGCATTGTTTTCTGGCACGATTTGTCGACCCTGACAGCTACCCGGGGCTTGATCGGCCTGGGCATTGCCATCGTTTTGATCGGCAATCTGGTAACCCTGACGCCGACTGCAACCTGGCTACGACTTTTCAGGCGTTTCAGACCTGTCCAGTTATAGCGTTTGTCAAAATAACGTTCCGAAACCTATGGATCAGAAAAGAGCAGGAAATGGGGTGAGTCTCGTGATATACACTAGTTGGCCGAGGCCACCATTAACTTCTCTTTGGTGTTGATTCTCAGCAGGGCCACGTGCGCTGTTTGCTGCAGAATGGTCACACTATTCATACCCGATAGAGTCACTTCGCCTGGATACAGCACAAATGGGTGGCCCCGGCTCTCTTGAGGTTGCCAGACAGGTGGAGGCATGGTAGCCATGGTCATGGTAACCATTTTCAACAGCCTATCCAAAGAAGAGGTGGAAACCTTCGGCCTGGTACTGCTTTCCCATGGCATCGTCCATCAGGCTGTGAGAAGGGAAAACGGCTGGGAACTGAGAACAGACCCATCGACGGCTGCGGAGGCAGAGCGCCTGATCCATCAGTACCAGGAGGAGAACCTGCCCGTACCCACTGTATCCGAAGATATTTATTATGATTACAAGGGAAGTACAGCCGGGGTGTGGGGGGCTTTGCTGCTGGCGCTTGTGCACGTGTACGTTTACATTATGGCCGACACCTATTTTGTGAAAAGCGCCTTTGCAGCCAGTGCCGGCCGTATCCTGGATGGCGAGTGGTACCGTGCCGCAACAGCGCTGCTCCTGCACGCTGATCTCGTGCACCTGCTTGGCAACATGGTCGGCATCGCCCTCCTGGGGTCAGCCGTCTGTTCCGTTATGGGATGGGGCGTGGGATGGTTGACGATAGTGTCATCAGGGATCGCCGGAAACGTGTTGAACGCCGTGGTTTACACGGCCGGACACAGCTCCATCGGTGCTTCGACGGCTGTTTTCGGGGCCCTCGGCATTTTGTCAGCCTGGCAGGTTCTGCGCCGGACAAGGCAGGCCGGACGGCGCCTCAAGGCGCTTTTACCCCTGGGGGCCGGATTGGCTCTTTTAGGCTTCATGGGATCGTCAGTGCACACAGATGTTCTGGCTCATCTGTTCGGGTTTCTTTCCGGGATAACCATCGGTGGTCTGTATGGCGCAACCGTGAAAAATATTCTGGACGTGAAAATCCAGGCCGCGGCACTGATGCTTACCGTAATCATATTGCTGCGTGCCTGGATGGGTGCATACTAGACGGCGGCAGTTACTGCTTTGTGCATATTTATCATCAGCCGGTCCATAAGCCAGGCCGGTTCCTGTGCGCTTTTCGTTTGCTGGACCAGCTCTTGCCGTGGGGTGACAACGGGCCCCCTGGGCCAGGGTTCATCCTCGTCCTTCACCATGTTGAAAATCGTACTGCAATCAAAGTCAGGGTGGAACTGTATACCGAGCATGCGGCCGTCTGTGCTGACGAACGCTTGGTTCTCGGCGGCTTCATTGGTGGCCAGGCGTATGGTTCCCGGGGGCAAGGTGTAGTGGTCGCTGTGCCATTGAAACATGGAAAACTGCCTGGGTACAAGATCTAGAAGCGGTGATGCTTCCCCTTCAGGCGTTAAAACAATCTTATGCCAACCCAGTTCCGCCAGCGGACTGGCAAAGACACTGCCTCCGAGAACATTAGCCAGCATCTGGGCACCCAGGCAGATACCCATAATATGTTTGTTGGCCGCCGCTGCTTTGGCCACCAGTCTTTTTTCTTCCCGCAGCCAAGTGAGCTTGTCATTCTTCCAGATGTGCTGTGGCCCTCCGGCGATGATCAATAGATCAAAATCCGATATGCCTGGTAGGGTTACTGCTTCCGGTACGTAGGTCCTGGAGAGGGGATGTTTGTTTTTTAGCGACCAGTTAATAACGTTGATGGAGATGCCTTCGGTTTCATGTTCAAGAAGGTGGATTCGCATGGAATTCTATGACTCCCCAGACTATAGATCAAAGGGCGTTAAACTTTCACACCCGTTTTCGGTCACCAGGAGGGTTTGTTCGAATTGGGCGGAGAGGGAGCCGTCCCGGGTGACGGCGGTCCAGTCGTCTCTTAGAATGCGCAGGGAATTACCCCCTAAATTGATCATGGGTTCAATGGTAAAAACCATGCCGGGGATCATTTCAATGCCCTGGCCCCGGCGTCCGAAATGAGGGATCTGCGGGGATTCGTGGAAGTCGAACCCCACGCCGTGCCCCACAAACTCCCTGACTACGGAGCAGTCGTTGTCTTCAGCCCAGGTTTGTATGGCCCAGCCGATGTCCCCGATGGTATTACCGGGCTGTACCATGGCGATCGCCCTTTTGAGGCTTTCGCGGGCAACATCGACGATTTTCCGGGCTTCGGCCGAAGGGGTGCCCACCCAGAAGGATTTGTTGGCATCCGCGTAGTAGCCATCCAGGATGGTGGTGACATCGACATTGACAATGTCGCCGTCTTTGAGGGCATAGGGTCCGGGGATGCCGTGGCAGATCACGTCATTGACCGAAACGCATACGCTTTTCGGGAAACCCCGGTAGTGCAGCGGGGCTGGTGTGGCATTGTTCTTCACCGTGAATTTGTGCACCAGGCTGTTGATTCTCTCGGTGATCAGGCCCGGCTCGATCATAGCCTCCACCAGGTCCAGCGTTTCCATGACAAGCCGGCCGGCTTTGCGGATGCCTTCCACATCCGCTTTATTTTTGAGCCTGATATTGTACTTGCGGGCGTAGAACGAGGCCACATCCATGGCGTCCGGCGCCCCCTTGCCCGCGCAGCAGCGCTTGTATTTCAAGCCGCTGCCGCAGGGGCAGGGCGCATTCCGGCTTATTTTGTTGCCTTTGTTCTTCACTGTTTATTACTTCCGATCTATAGTCTTTGACTTCTGACCACCGGCTACCGCCTCACCTTCTTACCGTCTGAGGTTCTGCCCTCTGTGGCTCTGTGGTTCTGGCCTTGAACTACTTCCCCATTTCCTCGTCGCGCAGCACGCGCCGCAGAACCTTACCGACATTGGACACCGGTACTTCATCGCGGAATTCGATCTGCCGGGGCCGTTTGTAGCCGGCCATATTCTCCTTGCAGAAAGCCATGACTTCCTCTTCCGTGGCGGTTTCACCCGGTTTCAGCTGAATGAAGGCCTTGACCATTTCACCGCTCTTGGCATCGGGCACACCCACAACCGCGGCCAGGGCCACTTTGGGATGCGTAAAAAGGATGTCTTCCACGTCCCGGGGATAGACATTGAAGCCGCCCACGATGATCAGGTCCTTTTTGCGGTCAGTGATGAGAATGTAGCCTTCCTCGTCAAAGTGACCGATGTCGCCGGACAAGAAAAAGCGGTTGCCGTCGATCTCACGGAAAACAGCCTTGTTTTCGTCAGGATTGTTCCAGTACCCCTGCATGACCTGGGGGCCGGAAATGGCAATTTCACCATCCTCGCCCTGGGGGAGCTCCTCAAAGCCGGTTTCCAGATCGACGATTTTGATGTCCGTGCTGGGAAACGGAAACCCGATGGAGCCGATTTTACGGTTTTCCCGATTGGTGGGGTTAGACGTGGCAACCGGTGAAGTTTCGCTGAGGCCGTAACCCTCGAAAATGACGGATCCTGTTTTTTCCTCGAACTGTTTGCAGACCTCAGGCGGCAGCGGGGCGCCACCTGAAAAACATCCGATGAGCGAGGTCAGATCAAACTGGTCCAGGAGGGGGTGGTTGGTGAAAGCCACAAAAATAGTCGGCACGGCCGGCATCAGCGTGGGTTTGTGTTTCTGGACAAGCTTCAACACTTCGGTGAAGGGCGGATCTCCGGCCCGTGGGTCGGGAATGCAAATGAGCTTGCTCCCGCTGCCGCAGGCAGACAACATGGCCACGGTCAAACCGAAGCTGTGATACCAGGGCAATACCCCCAGGTAGGTGTTGAAACCGCCGCGACGAATTTTCTCTGGAGGGCTGTCCGGTTCGTGACGGAGCCATCCCCATTCATTGAGCCCCATCACATTGGATGTGAAACAGGTGTGGGGCAGGGCTGCCCCTTTGGGACGGCCGGTGGTTCCCCCGGTGTAGATAATCAGGGCCAGGTCATTGCGGGGGTCGATGTCCACGGAGGGCGCCGCGGGGCTGGCCGCGGCGACCACATCGTCGAAGAACAGGTGGCCGGGCTCGTAGCTGGCTGCCTTGGGAATTTTCCCCAGCAGTCCACCCAGAAACCCTTTCAGCCAGGGCAGGTAGGATTTTACGCTGCAGACAACCACCGTTTCCACGTCCGTTCCCTTGATGGCGTTGACCGTGGTGGGGTAAAATTCAGGATGGTCCATGCAGAACACGGCTTTGGCGCCGGCATCACTGAGCTGGTAATTGAGTTCCCCGGCAGTGTAAATGGGGTTGCAGGTGACACAAACAGCACCGGCCTTTAATATGCCGAAAAATATGGACGGGTAGTGGGGCAAGTTGGGCAGAAAAATGGCGACCCGGTCTCCTTTTTTAATACCCCTTGAAACCAGAAAATTGGCGATGCGGTCGGCCGTGTCTTTGACCTGGGCAAATGTCCGGGTGGCATCGTTGAATATGGTATACACATGGTTTGGAAATTCTTCGGCTGTCTCATCCAGAAGAGAGTAAAGGGGTTTTTCATATTCGGAAAGCTCAAAAGGTGTGCCTTCAGGCCACTTGGGGCCGTGCCATGGTTTTGCTGTCATATTTTCCTCCTTCGAATGGTTATTTAAATCAGACATAAATGAATGGGCGGAGTATAATTAATGGTTGGGACGAAGTCAAACAGGAATCGATATACGGGTTATCACCCATTGGCCCGAGGTCTTTTTTTAATATGAAACAAGGGATTGAAAACTAGACCGGGATCGGGGCGATGACCTGGGAGGAGGTAAACATCCAGGCCACCAGGGCGGCATTGAGGACGGCCCCGAGATATATTTTTCCGGTCAGCTGGAAAAACCAGGTTGAAACGGGAATCACCATGCAGAGCACGATGATAATATGAAACAGATTGAGTACAAAAGAGACGAACATGCCGCCCGGTCCCACCAGCGGGATAAAGCCGGTTAAGAACAGGGGAACATACTGGATGCACAAAAACAGGAGCAGCGGTACGATCATGGCCGCTATATTGTAGAACGACCATGAGAAAAAAGTAATGAGACGCGAGCTTTTTGGCGGGCGGCGGATCTGCCCGTGCAGGAATGCGCCGGTCTGGAGAAATCCCAGAAGTAGAAATGGGAAATAAAGGAACCACATTCTGACCCGAAAGGGGGTGAGGTCGCTGGCAAACGGAAATATGTAGCGAAAGTCCACGATGAAAATGCTTTCGAGCAGGTGTTCGGCCAGGTAGACGAAAAGAAAGAGGAAAAGGGCGGCAACCGCGGTTTTTACAAGCTGCGGGCCTTCCAGGTAAAACGCTTCTTCCTTGAAGGAAATGCCCATGTCGGCAAGGGTGAGGCCCTGCTGCTGGTTCTGGCGCTTGAACCAGCGGCGGAAAATGAAAAAGCCGATAATATTGATGCAGAGGAACCACCAGACAACCGCATTGACCATCATCATGGGAAAGGCTTTGTCGATGGGTACCAGGTAGACATGGATACCGAACAAAACAAAAATCAAAGGCAGATAGAGCCACATGAGAATGCCGTTGACGGCTGCATGGACCAGATAGGCGCGGCTCTCGCATGCATAGGTATATGCTTCACTCCCTTTCAGAGATTGAAACCACTTGAACCGGAGCACCAGGGCGCCCAGGGGCAGAAGGGAGAATACCCCTGCCAGCATGGCCACCAGCGTGGCCCCTTCTTTGAACGGCCAGATCTGCTGGTGCGGGTCAGACCAATAAGCCTCCGGCGGTTCGAGGGCCTGCTGCATCCAAAGCAGTGCTTCGGCAATGGCGGCTTTGTTGTGTGATTCCTGGACATGAGTGACGTTGGGGACGAACACGCGTCTGGCCGTACCCGCGGAAAAGTCGCCGTAGGTGGCGCCGATCTCAGGGCTTGCCACGGGTATGACCCTGCGGGTCTGTTCGCTGGACATCCATTCCTCGTTGATATCCCTTACGCCAGTCATGCGCTGGCGGTACTCGTCGTATTTGCCGATGACCATAAGCATGTTGGCCGGTCGCTGGTAATCGGCCTCCATTGTATAGGCAAAGCCGGTGATGACCACCCCCCGGACTTCCGGGTCGCAGAGGGCGACCCTGTAGGCCATTTCCGCCCCCAGGCTGTGACCCATCATGCCCACGGAACCCGGGGCCACAAAGGGCAACGACTTGAGATATTCGAGGGAGGAAAGCCCGCCGTAAGTGTCGTCGAAATCAGCCTGGCCGGGATCATTGGGAATGCCTGAGTTTCCCCGCCCGATGGCGTCGATATTCAGCACGGCAAATCCCCGCCGGGCCAGTTCGATGCAGTATCCGTCACCGGTTTCCCGATTGTTCTGGTAGCCATGGATGTACACGATCCCTGGAAAGCGTGCGGCAGCATCCGTTGTTCTGGGGAGCATGAGCTTGGCCCGCATGGGGATAGCATTGTAATTCAGGTAATGGACGTTGCTCACATCCACACGTCCGAAATCGGTCTGAACGGCTGAAGCTATGGCCATGGCTGCAATCAGAACTGCGATAAGCAAGACAAACAGCAGGGCTGCTCCAACAGGTTTGCGTTTAAGATCGTTGTTCATCTCATTATCCCCACTATACCCTGTCGTTGCAAAAGCCGGAGAGCTTCAGAGCCAAGGCGTCTGAGGGTGAA
>JAOZRT010000039.1 GCA_029940035.1 Desulfobacterales bacterium | reverse complement strand
CTCTTCCCAAGGAAGCGATCATCTCTTCGGACATCGGAAACAACTGCGCCATCGGCAATGCCTATCCGACCTTTGAAGAGGGCCGCAAATACCTGGCGCCGGGCATGTTCGGATCCTGTGGTTATGGTTTCCCGGCCATCTTGGGCGCAAAAATAGGAAAACCCGACGTCCCGGTGGTTGGTTTTGCCGGCGATGGGGCCTTTGGTATTTCCATGAACGAAATGACCGCCTGCGGGCGCGACGAGTGGCCGGCCATCACCATGGTCATTTTCCGCAACTACCAGTGGGGAGCCGAAAAAAGGAACACCACCCTTTGGTACCATGATAATTTTGTCGGGACCGAATTGAATACAAAAGTTTCCTACGCCGACATCGCCAAGGCCTGTGGGTTGGACGGTGTTCAGGTAATGACCCCGGACGAACTGACCGAACAACTGAATGCTGCCGTTAAGGCACAGATGGAAGAAGGCAAGACCACTTTCATCGAGGTCCTGACGAACCAGGAACTGGGCGAACCGTTCCGTCGCGATGCCATGACCACCCCGGTTCACGTGGCCGGGATTGACAAGGCGGACATGCGACCCCAGAAGGTTGATTGATAAGCGTCAGCCCTGTTATTGTTAGTCCCGGAGGGTTTTAAATTAAAAAATTTAGAACCCTCAGTTTGGTGGGTATGGTCACTGAACTTAGTGACCATACCCTCTGGACCCCTTCCCAAACTACATGGAATATTGGAACAAAGGTGCTTGAGGATCGTGCGTCCATTATTTCTGTATTCCAGCATTCCATCATTCCAATTGTGAGTGCGGTAACCTAAGTTCTAAGAATGGTAGCGCATTTTATACAACGACTTATGGAGATGAAAAAATGGTTGAATTGAGAAATCTTCCCGCCAAAAAAGAAGATCTGGATCGTTACGAGATTGAAAATAATTTTCAGTCCTGGTCTTATCAACCCGCGCAGTCACCACCCCGGGTTGTGTCCGCAAAAGGTGTCCGGTTCACCACGGAGGACGGCAGGGAACGCCTTGATTTCAGTTCCTGCTTTGTCAGCCACAACATCGGGCATCAGGACCCCCGTGTGGTGGAGGCCATCTGTGAGCAGGCCCGCACGCTGACCTCCTTTGCACCCAGCATGTCCACCCGGCCCAGGGCGCTGCTCACAAAAATGCTCGCCGAAATTACCCCGGGCGACCTTTCCCGCTCCTTTATTTCCCTGGGGGGCGCCGAGGCCAACGAGGCCGCCATCAAGATCGCCCATCAGTATTCGGGTCGCCGGAAAATCATTACACGCTTCAAAACCTATCACGGCGGGACAACCAGCGCCATGACACTGTCCGCCGGCGACTCCCGCAGTTGGGCTCAGGTGCCGGGGGGAACAGATCAGATCCGGGTTCCGCAACCCTACTGCTACAGGTGCATGTTCGGTCGTTCCTATCCGTCTTGCGACCTGCAGTGTGTGAAATATGTGGATGAGGTGATTGAACTCGAGGGTGGCGGGGACACCGTGGCTGGCATCATCTTCGAACCCGTCACCGGTGCCAATGGTATTATCGTACCGCCCAAGGAGTATTTCCCGGAATTACGGCGGGTCTGTGACAAGTGGGGTATTCTCATGATTGCCGATGAAGTCATGACCGGTTTTGGCCGAACCGGCAAATGGTTTGCCATGAATCACTGGGATGTGGTACCTGACATCATGACTATGGCCAAAGGCATGACCTGCGGATATCTCCCCCTGGGGGCCACTGTGGTGCGCAAAAATATCGGCGATCATTTCAAGGATCATTTTTTCAGCCATGGTGCCACATATGCCGGGCATGCCCTTGGGTGTGCCACTGCCCTTTCGGTGATCCCCATCTATGCGGAAGACAGACTCGTGGAAAGATCGGCCGAACTGGGTGAGTACCTGCTGGAGGGAGCCATGGCGTTGAAGGAGAAGCATCCCAGTGTGGGGGATGTGCGGGGGCTCGGTCTCTTCGTGGGATTGGAGCTGGTGAAAAACAAGGAAACCCGCGAACCCCTGACACCCGTGAATGCCAAGATTCTGCCGGGCAGCAACCCCAAACTCGAGGTTGCCAAAAAGCTGGGCGAAATGGGTATGATGGCCATGGCGGCCAACCCGGTCAACGTTATTGCCCTGGCGCCTCCACTGATCGTCACCAAAGATGAAATCGACGAAGGTATTGCCATCATGGACAAGGCCCTGGAGGCAGCGGATGCCTACACCGTGTAAAAGCACCGTACTTGTGATCAACTCGGGAAGTTCCTCGGTCAAGTTCACGCTTTTCAATATTAAGGATGAGGCGGTCCTGGCCAGGGGGGTAGTGGAACGGATCGGCCTTGAGGGCACCCGCATCGACTACACCGCTCATACCGGGAAAAAACGGGTCCGGCCTGCTGCGGTGGTAGACGCCCGGGAGGCCGTCGTCTGCATCGTTGAATGCCTGGTCGACGAAGTACATGGTGTGCTCGAGAGCAGGCAGGCCGTGGCGGCCGTTGGCCACCGGGTTGTGCACGGCGGAGAAAAAATTCACGCATCAGTGGTTATCGATGATCATGTGAAAAAGATCATCCGGGAATATGCCCGTCTGGCTCCTCTGCACAACCCGCCGAACCTGGCGGGAATCGAGGCGTGCGAAGAGAGTTTTCCCGACAGCTCCCAAGTGGCTGTTTTCGACACGGCCTTTCACACCACCCTGCCGGAGAAAGCCTACCTCTACGGACTTCCGTATGATCTCTATACAGAAGGCAAAATTCGCCGCTATGGGTTCCATGGAACCAGTCATCGTTATGTGAGTCAAGAAGCCGCTCGGTTTCTGGGCAGACCGTTGAAAGACCTCAAAATGATTACCTGTCATCTGGGTAACGGCAGCAGTATTACGGCGGTGGACGGTGGCCGGAGCGTGGACACCAGCATGGGGTTCACCCCCCTGGAGGGGACGATCATGGGTACGCGTTGTGGCACCATCGACCCGGCCATCGTTATGCATCTGATGCAGCACGAGGGCCTTTCCGTGGATCAGGTCAATGCGCTGCTCAATAAAAAGAGCGGATTCTTTGGCATGGCCGGCATCGACAGCAGCGATGTCCGGGATGTACTGGCGGCTATGGAAAAGGGCCAGGCAAGGGCGGCGGCGGCAATCCACGTGTTTGTCCATCAGATCAGAAAATATCTGGGCGCCTATACGGCCGTAATGAACGACCTGGATGCGGTTGTGTTTACCGGCGGAGTGGGCGAGAATTCCTCTGTGATCCGCGAGATGGTATGCAACGGGGAAGGGGGCCTGGAAAAATTCGGTATTCGTTTGGACCCGGAAAAGAATGGTGCGGGCAGTCGGGCAGCCCGTGATATCCAAGCCCATGACAGCCCGGTCTCCATCCTTGTGATCCCCACGGATGAAGAAAAGGAGATTGCCCGGCAAACAATGGAACTCATAAACCCCAAAGCTGCATAAACCCTAACGTATGCAACCTTGGGGTAAACTTATCAAAGGAAAATTATGAAATTTGAGAGCTGCTTTGCCGACGTTAACAATGTCCGGCTGCACTACGTTACGGTCGGCCAGGGGCCCTTGATACTTTTTGTACACGGGTTTCCGGAGTTCTGGGGGGAATGGGAAGAACAACTGATTGAATTCTCAAATGACTACCAGGCAGTTGCCCTGGATATGCGTGGCTACAACCTGTCGTCAAAACCTGCCGATACAAAGGATTACGCCATCGGAGAGCTGGTGCAGGACCTCAAGGCGCTTGTTGAGCACCTGGGACACCAGCGGATGATATTGGTGGCGCACGATTGGGGAGGGGCGGTGGCCTGGTCTTTGGCCAACAGCCACCCGGAGATGTTGGAGAGCCTGGTCATTATCAACTCGCCCCACCCGGGTATTTTTGCGCGGGAATTGTTACATAATAAAGAACAGCAGGCGGCCAGCGACTATATGCTGGCATTTCGAACGTCAGATGCAGAAACAGTTCTTTCCGAGAACAGCTATGCGAAACTTGTGGAGGCGGTGTTTACCTTCGGAAGCCGATGGGAATTCACCGAAGAGGTGCGTAAGAAATACATAGCGGCCTGGGATCAGCCCGGGGCACTTACCGGTGGATTGAACTATTACAGGGCCTCTCCGCTTTACCCGCCCGCATCAAAAGCAGATAGAGCACGGATTCAGGGAATTGCCGACCTTCCCCGTGAAATATTTTCAGTGAGCGTCCCCACGCTGGTTATCTGGGGTGAAGCGGACACGGCACTTCTGCCCGCGCTTCTGGATGGTCTTGATCAATACGTCAAAAACCTCACAATTAAGCGCATTCCGGACGGCTCCCACTGGGTTGTTCACGAACAGCCTGAAAATGTCAGCAATTTGATCAGAGAATTCCTGGCGCAAAATATGACCTAAATTTAGGTAGGAGAAAGGATATTACCCCTTGAATACAATCGATCCCAAAGTTTTCTTGCCGGCATCTATCAGCAAGGAAACTGCTGAGTTCAATCAAGGTATTCATGAGATCATTTCGGCTGTGCCACCGACATATACCCAGCCTCCGCAGCAGATCCGGGACGACCGGGAGGCCGGCAAAGGCTTGTGGCCGGTCACCAAATTGGACGTGGTTCAGGATAGGTCGGCACCCGGTCCCGACGGTGATATCCCTTTACGGGTTTACTTCCCTGAAACGGTAAAGGGCATATATCTGCACATCCATGGCGGCGGATTTATGCTGGGGCGGGCTCACCAGTCGGACGTTGGGATGGCCAAGTTGGCTGAGGAGTGCCAGGTGGCAACCTGCAGCGTTGACTACCGTCTGGCACCCGAGGACCCCTATCCGGCCGGGCCGGATGATTGTGAAAACGCGGCACTCTGGCTGGTTGAAAACGCCAAAAAGGAATTCGGGACCGATGTTGTCATTATCGGCGGGGAGTCTGCCGGGGCCAACCTTTCCGTGGTCACCATGTTGCGGATGCGGGACCGCCACGGTTACACCGGGTTTGCGGCGGCTAATCTCGTTTACGGGGTATATGACCTTTCCATGACGCCCAGCACTCGCAACTGGGGAGAAACCCCCAATTATGTGCTCACCACCCGTCTGATGGAATGGTTTAACGACAATTACCTTTTTGCAGAAAAACAAACCGACCCGGATGTCTCACCGCTGTATGCCGATCTGGCAAACCTGCCGCCGGCTCTCTTTACCATTGGAACCCAGGATCCGTTGCTGGATGATTCCCTCTTCATGCACGCCCGGTGGCTGGCGGCCGGGAACGCTTCAGAGATTGCGATCTATCCAGGGGGGATTCACGCCTTCAATGCGTTTCCCACCAAGATCGCCCACGAGGCCAATTCCCGTATGGAAGTCTTCATTAGAAACAGTCTGTCATGAAAATTTGTCAGGCAGCATGTTTAACGGTTTTGCCCGGCGCCTGGATATCAGGCTGGAAGTCGAGGGTGGCAAAATAGTCATCCACTGTCTCTTCCCGCCGGATCAATTCCATTGACCCGTCGCTGCGCAGTAAAAGTTCCTTGGGGCGCAGCCTTCCGTTGTAGTTGAACCCCATGGCGTGCCCGTGGGCGCCGGTGTCATGAATGCAAAGAATGTCCCCGTTGTCGATCCGGGGCAGCTCCCTTTGGATGGCGAACTTGTCGTTGTTTTCACAGAGCGACCCCACCACATCAACTGTCTCCAGAATGTTCTCTGCAGGTTTTCCCAACACGTCGATGTGGTGGTAGGCGCCGTATATGCCCGGCCGCATCAGGGCGGACATGGAGGCATCCACTCCGATATGGGTCCGGTAGATCTCCTTGCGGTTAATGGCCGTTACGATCAGGGCACCGTGCGGGCCGGTGATATAGCGCCCGCTTTCCATGTGCAGGGCGGGTGCATACCCGTTGCGGTTTTCGAATTGCATAAAAAGATCAATGATCGCATGGGCCATTGCCCTAAGGTTGAGGGGTTCGGTATCCGGCGTGTAGGGGATGCCAAAGCCGCCGCCGATATTGATGATCTCAAAGCGGATGCCCAGCCTGCCGGCAATGTGTTCTGCTGTTTCCAGGAGCATGCGTGCCGTGTCGACCATGTAGCCGTGGTTCAGCTCATTGGAGGCCAGCATGCTGTGAAGGCCGAACCGGTTGGCTCCCCGGTCCCGGGTACTGCGGTAGGCGCTGACCAGCTGTTCCTGCGTAGCCCCGTATTTGGCTTCGGCCGGCAGACCTATAATGCTGTTGCCGCAGCGTTCGGCCCCGGGGTTGTAGCGGAAACATACCAGATCCGGCATGCGGGGGACTCTGTCCACCAGGGAAAGGTCATCCAGGTTGAGAATGCTGCCCCCGTCGGCAGCGGCTGCCTCGAATTCCTGCAGGGTGGTGTTGTTGGAGGTGAATATAATGTCCTCACCTGCGGCGCCCACCTTCCGGCTCAACATCAATTCCGGTATGGAGCTGCAGTCAAACCCGAAGCCCATCTCTCGCATGATTCCAAGGATGCGCGGGTTGGGGAGCGCCTTCACCGCAAAGAATTCCCTGAACGCTTCTACGCCGGAAAATGCCTGGGTCAGAGCGCGGCCCGTTTCCCTGATACCGGTTTCATCATATATGTGGAACGGCGTTCCAAAGTGCCCGGCAATCTCCTTAAGGCCCGGAAACAGTCTTTCTTTAAATGCGTGTGACATGGGCATGGTAGTTGTTTCCTGTTTGTGTTTGGTATTTCGTGTTTTGTGTTTCGTGTTTCAAGCTGCGGGTTGCAGGTTTTGGGTTATATCTAATACATTCTTCCGATAACTGACGACTGACAACGCATTCCGTCTTCTGTAGTTCTGTGGCTCTGAGGTTCTGTGGTTCAGTCTTCTGTCCTCTGACTAACCGAGAACGTCCGCCATCCGCTGCATGGCCTTTTGCACATTTTCAAAGTCGTTAAAGGCACTGATGCGGATAAACCCTCTCCCACATTGGCCAAAGCCTTCGCCAGGCGTGCAGACGACGCCGGCCTTGTTCAACAGCAGGTCGAAAAATTCCCAGGACCCCATTTTGCAGTCCACCCAGATATAGGGGGAGTTCTGGCCGCCGATACAGTCAAAGCCCATGCTGCCCACTTCTTCCAGGATCAAGGCTGCATTTTTAAGGTAGTATTCGATCAAGGCCCGGCTCTGGGACTGCCCCTCGGGGCTGTAAATGGCTTCGGCTGCCCGTTGGACAGGATAGGAAACGCTGTTGAATTTAGTGGTGTGACGGCGATACCATAAGTCATAAAGACTGTGTTCTGCCCCGTCGGATGTGTAGGCGCGGCACTCTTTGGGGACGACCGTGAAGGCGCAGCGGGTGCCCGTAAACCCGGCGGTTTTGGAAAAGCTCCTGAATTCAATGGCGACCTGTCGTGCGCCCTCGACTTCATATATGGACCTGGGAAGGGCGGCATCCCTTATGAAGGATTCATAAGCGGCATCGTAAAGGATCAGGGCTTTGTTTTCCAGGGCGTAGTCGACCCAGACTTTGAGCTGTTCCTTGGTAATGGTAGCGCCGGTGGGGTTGTTGGGGTAGCAGAGATAGATCAGGTCCACCGGTTGTTCCGGCAGGTCGGGGATAAAACCGTTCTCCCGGGAACCCTCGAGGTAGATAATCTGATCATACCTGCCTTTGTGGCAGGCACCGGTGCGCCCGGCCATGACATTGGTGTCCACATATACCGGGTATACCGGGTCGGGGATGGCTACCCGGATATCCGTCGACAAAATTTCCTGGATATTGCCGGTGTCGCACTTGGCCCCGTCGCTTACAAAAATCTCGTCTGCCTCGATATCGGCCCCTCGATCCTTGAAATCGGTCTGGGCGATCTTTTCCCTTAAAAAGTCATATCCCTGTTCCGGCCCGTAGCCGCGGAAGGATTTGCCATGGGCCATTTCATCCACAGCCTTGTGAAATGCCTGGATGCACGCATCCGGAAGGGGACGGGTCACATCACCGATGCCGAGCTTGATAATTTCCTGGTCCGGATGGGCGGCCTGGTGTGCGGTAGCGCGTTTGCCGATTTTCGCAAATAAATAAGATGCCTGCAGTTTAAGATAGTTTTCGTTGATCTTGATCATGACGTACCTCTTTCTTACCTTTTTTTAAATTTAGGGTCGGGGAGTTTTAGCTTATAACCCTCGTCATTCCCGCGCAGGCGGGACACGCAGTGAAGCTTTTGCGCTATCCAGAAAGCGATTAGCTGAATGCCCTGGATCCCCGCCTGCGCGGGGATGACGGTAAAAACACCCCGATGGCTCATTTAATTAAGTCCATTCTTAAAATTTGAAACGCTCATCTTAGGTGATGTCTATGTCGTCTATAGGTATACGGGCTGTTTCTTTCAGCGTGGACATGACAATCATTGTCCGGGTTGAACACACCGCATCAATGGCGGCAATTTGTTGCTCCAGGAGCCGCCCCAATTCTACGGTGTCTGATACCCTTATTTTAACAAGGATTCCATCCTCACCCGCTACTACATGTATTTCCTGGGCTTCGGGAATGGCGGATAGCTGCTTGGCGGTTTTAAGGCGCTGCTTGGGGTGCTTTGTGGTGACCATGACAAAGGCTACCAGATTGCGTCGGAACCTTTCCGGGTTCAAGCGGACCTCATAGCCGTCGATAAAACCCTGTTTCTCGAGTTTCCGAATTCGCTCCAACACGGCCGATGGCACCATATCCACCTGCCGGGCGACTTCGACATTGGGGATGCGGGCTTTTTTTTGCAAAATTTTCAGGATTTGTAAATCTATACCGTCTATCATTCTTAAAATTCCTTTGATCAGAAACAATTATTCATTATAATTATAGTTGTCAAGAATAATATTCCTTTTTGTTGCATCAATTCTGCCGGGTAGGTGTCATGTGCCAAAAGCGGTTGAAAAAAATATGCCTTTCCAATGCACTCTTTATTTGACACTTGTATTATTCTAATTTATTTTAATTGGTTAATAAACTTGGGAGAAACTTGATAATTCGCTGCCAATACACGCGGTTGGCATCGATGATGTAAAAACGGTGCAGAAAACCAAACAGGGGGCCTGAAAAATGAAAATTATGGTATGCTACGAAGATTCCAGCACGTCAAGGGACGCGGTACGGTTGAGCCAAAAGCACGCCGAATCCTGGAACGCAGAGGTTGAAGTGGTGTCAACCATCACGCGCGAGGAGCCCATCAAGCACTCCCGCCTTCAGGAAAGGGAGGAGCAGTTCGAGATGCAGATCCGGGAGCTGTTCGAAGATGTCGATATTCCCTACAAGGCGCAGCTTCTGGTCAACTCGACACCTGCCGGGGAACAATTGGTCAGACACGCTATCAGGAAAAATGTCGATTTCGTCTGCATGGGCATTCGGAAAAAGTCCAAGGTGGGAAAACTGATCTTTGGTTCAACCGTGCAGTACGTCATTCTGAATGCACCCTGCCCGGTGCTGACGACCGGCTGATTTATAGGGAAAAATAAAAATCATTTTAGGGTGATTTTATGATTGTATTTAAAAAAAACCTGTTCTATAGAGGCCTAATTCAGGATATGGGTGGAAATAGACGTACAAATGGGCATAATCATTCCTAAAGGAGACAATCAGATGAGTGAACTTTATGAAAAAATGGCCAAAGAGCTGATCGTGGGCAACGAAGCCGAGGTTAAGAAACTGACCCAGCAAGCGATCGACGAGGGAAATTCCGCGCGAGACGTTCTTGACAATGGTTTACTTGCCGGCATGGACGTTGTCGGCAAACGGTTTAAAGCCGGCGACATGTTTATTCCTGAAGTTCTCCTGTGCGCAAGAACCATGCATGGTGCCATGGATATTCTCAAGCCGTTTCTTTCCGAAGGTGACCGGGCCGGCGCCGGCACGGTTATCATTGGAACTGTCGAGGGCGATCTGCACGACATCGGAAAAAACCTCGTGGCCATGATGCTTCAGGGCGGCGGTTTCAAGGTTATTGACCTGGGCACGAACATCAAACCCCAGGCCTTTGTTGAGGCGGTGAAAGAGCATAATCCGCAAATCGTCGGCCTGTCAGCCCTCTTAACAACTACCATGCCGAAAATGGAAGAGACCATCGAGGCCCTCAAGGAAGCCGGTGTCCGTGATCAGGTCAAGATCATGGCCGGTGGTGCTCCCGTGACCCAGGACTTTATTGAGAAAATAGGTGCTGATGCCTACGGGGCCAATGCAGCCTCTGCAACAGAAAAGGCAAAAGCGCTGCTCGCTTAATTTCTGTTTCGTTTATTTCAAGGCGGGGGCTTTTGAAGCCTCCGCCTTTTTTTGTTTTGCATGAGGTAGACTAAGTGATAACAATCCTGGATTACGGCGCAGGCAATGTAAGAAGCGTCATCAATGCCATAGAGAAACTGGGAGGGACGGTTAAAGTCGTTACCAAACCGGAAGATGTGATCATGGCTGAAAAGCTAATCTTTCCCGGGGTGGGCAGTTTCGGCAGCATGATGCACAGCCTTGAAAAGAAAAATTATGTGGACCCGTTGAAGACATTCCTGCAATCGGGAAAACCGTTTTTCGGTATATGTCTGGGAATGCAGGCGCTTTTTGAATCCAGCGAAGAGGCCCCGGGCATCCGCGGCCTGGGTGTATTTGGCGGTTGTGTGAAGCGGTTTCATATTGAAAAATCCGTTCCGCACATCGGCTGGAACGGAATCAGTATAAAAAAACCTTCGCGTATTTTCAAAGAAGCCGCGGGCAATGAAAAATTCTACTTTGTCCACTCCTACTATGTGGCTCCAGAGGAGAGGGACGTTGTTCTGACCACGACCGACTATGGCTTGGAATTCGTGAGCAGCGTCGAGCAGGGCAGCATCACGGGAACCCAGTTCCATCCTGAAAAGAGTGGGGCGCCCGGCTTGACCCTGTTAAAAAATTTCATGGCCGACGCGGAACCGGCATCCATGCCCCTGGACGACACCCCGCGCACGGAACTGGCCAAAAGAATCATCGCCTGCCTGGATGTACGGGCCAACGACCAGGGGGATCTGGTGGTTACAAAAGGCGATCAGTACGATGTCCGTGAAAAGGGGGCTGTCCGCAATCTGGGCCAACCCGTTGAATTGGCGGCACGGTATTACACCGAAGGTGCGGATGAAATCACCTTTTTGAACATCACGGGGTTTCGTGATTTTCCCCTGGAAGATATGCCCATGCTTAAGGTACTGGAGGAAACATCCAAAACGGTTTTTGTGCCCCTTACCATCGGCGGCGGCATACGCGACTATGTGGACAAGGAGGGGCGGCAGTATTCGGCTTTGGAGGTTGCGTCCGAATATTTCAGGTCAGGCGCGGACAAAATATCCATTGGCAGTGATGCGGTTCTGATTGCAGAGGCGTTTTTGAAGCTCGGTAAAAAAACCGGCCAAAGCGCCATCGAAGAAATTTCCCGTGTTTATGGCAACCAGGCGGTGGTCATTTCCATTGACCCGCGACGCATCTATGTGAGTTCGCCCGGGGAAACCAGCCACCCTGTGGTGGAGACATCGATTCCAGGACCTGAAGGAGAGCGGTACTGCTGGTTTCAGTGTACCATCAAAGGGGGCAGAGAGGGTCGTGATATCGATGCCACCACCCTGGCACGTGTCTGTGAAGAGCTAGGTGCCGGAGAAATATTGCTGAACTGCATTGACAGGGACGGCACCAATGCCGGTTTTGATACGGAACTGGTCAACGCCGTCAGGGGGGCGGTCTCTATTCCGGTCATAGCTTCCAGCGGCGCCGGTTGTGTCGAACATTTTCATGACGTGTTTGCAGAAACAGACGTCGAGGCAGCCCTGGCGGCGGGAATTTTTCATCGCAGAGAAGTCCCCATCGGGGATGTAAAGTCCCACCTGGTTGAGAAAGGGGTCGCGGTCAGGCACTGAGGAGCAAAATGTATGTATTTTGTCACCAGGTCGATATGAACCGCTAAGACGCAAGGACCAAAACCAGAGGACAGAATTCCAGAACCACAGAGGACGGAACCTCAGAGAGCAGAGGAAAAGGCGGAGAGGCCAGAGGCTCTGCAGGGCTGAAGCCCTGGCCTACATGCCCATTCTTCGAACCAACTACGTAGTGCAGGGATTTATCCCTGCCGGTAGCTGGGCGCGGGAAAAAACAGTTAAAGTGACAACTTTTAGTCAGGACTTGACCTCCGTTCTCGAACCTCTGGTTAGTTGGCGTCTTGAGCGAAACGGGCGGTGAAAGCTCTTGGTCTTAATATACGTAACCGTGTTTACGAATTGAAGCACGAAGCTAATGTTGAAGGTACCGACAAAGGATTTCACATGTCATTGTTTAGTATATTCGTGGGTAAAAAACCGCAAGCGTATGAGCAACAAGGCGATGCCTACGCCAAGGAAGGCCTGTGGGGCAACGCCAAGGTGGAATACGAGCGGGCCCTGAACCGGCTGGAAAAAGAGGAGCCCCTTGACCACGAATATTCTGACAGGCTTTTCACAAAGGTTGCTCGGGTCAGTGAGGAACTGGCCCGGGAACACCAGGAAAATGCCAGAAACCTGGTTGCCGGTGGTTATGGGGACGAGGCCCGTGATCTTTTTGATCTGGCCCTGGAGTTGACCCGGGATACTACCCTCGCGAAGGAGTTGCAGGCAGAGATCGTCGTCCTGGAAGAAGGGGCGTCCCACGCATCCGCAATGGAGATGCCAGTTTGGGAGCGTGCCGGGGATGATATGGATGAAGGCACGAGCACGGCGGACATGCCCGACGATCAAAGTGAATATTTTTTTGCCCTGTGCGGAACCCTGCCGGATGAGGTTCAGATGGCCTATCTGGGGTATGGCGGTAATTTTAAGACCGGGTATCTGGCCCTGAATGCAGGTGACTTTGAAACCGCCGCACACTCTCTTTCCCTGGCCATGGCGGACAATGAAGGCCTTGATACCTACATTCCGCTGGAGCTGGCCACGGCCTTTTTGAATCAGGGCCGGCACACCCAGGCCCGTGAGCTGCTGGAATCCTTTGTCGAGAGCCATCCGGATGTGCTGCCGGCTTTTCAGTTGTTGTGCGACCTGTACTGGGAAAGCGGGGATATAGATCAGGCCGAGCGCTTGCTGACGTCCATACAGGAAGATCTGCAGGCTTCCGTATCCGTGGCGATTTTGAAAGGGGAGACCCGCCGGAGGGCAAATGACGATCCCGGGGCCAGGTCTTTTTACCTGCAGTTTATGGAAACCCATGGCTGGAACGACTCCATTGCCCGGGCCCTGGCTGAAACCCACACCGCCATGGGGGAGGTGGAAGAAGCCCGCCGCATCTACGGGACGATCATGGACAACTGCCGCAACTGCCATGCCCGCATTGATCCCTTGATCAAGGAACAATATGCCGAGCTTTGTTTTGCATCCGGCTCACGGGATACTGCCACTCTGGAACTCTACCTTTCCCTGGCCCAGGAAATCAGGGAGAATGCACCCCTTTACTACGACAGGGTGAGCAGGATTTACGCTGAACAGGGAAACGAGGCCGAAGCGAGGCGGTTCCGCTCTTTTTCCGAACAACTGCGCACGGAGGCGACCAAGGGCCCATGAGCTTCACATCCGGTTTCAAACCACCTGATAAAATCTACGCAGCCGACCTCTGGTTCGTATTCAAGGAAGGCGATCTACTGATCAAAACCATTGGAAACTCCCTGTACGTCCCGGAAACAAAGGACATCAATGGGTACCGGGACCGTTTGATCCGCAGGCAGTATATGGGCAGCCTCGACGGCCGCCACTGTTATACAGCAGACATTCAGGAGGATGTGCCCGAGGGGGCAGGTCTTCAGCAGAAGGATCTGCGTTCGATCTTCGGCGTCATGGAAGAGGAGCTCATATGGGCGGCCGGCCGGGCCAACCAGTTGGCTGCCTGGAGCCGCAATCATCAGTACTGCGGCAAGTGCAGCACTTCCTGTGAAGACAAGCAGGATGAGCGGGCTAAGATCTGCCCGGCCTGCGGACTCATCAACTACCCCCGTCTCTCCCCTGCGGTTATCGTCGCGGTCTTGAAAGAGAACCGGATTCTGCTGGCCAGAAATAAGCGTTTCCGATTGCCCTTTTTCAGTGTGCTGGCCGGGTTTGTGGAACCCGGAGAGACGCTCGAGGCGTGTATTGTAAGGGAGATCGAAGAAGAGGTCGGCATCACCGTGAAAAATATCCGCTATTTCGGCAGTCAACCCTGGCCTTTCCCGGACTCCCTGATGGTTGCCTTTGTTGCCGACTATTCTGGCGGGGAGATAAAGGTGGATGATACTGAAATAACAGAGGCCAATTGGTTTTCCAAAAAGGAACTGCCAAGGATACCCCCGCGCATCAGCATTGCCCGACAGTTGATTGACTGGTTTACAGCCCATAACCCCTAATAAACATGCTGTCGCAACTTTTCAATTCCTTAAAAAACTCAAATAGTATTCTCTTTTCTCAGGTTTGGTAAAACTGTGATCTCCTATAAGTATCCCAGCCAGCCTCAATGTTTCTTCAACAGAAATACGAACGCATCCAATGGATAAACGCCCACAAACGACCAGTCTAAATTTTTTAATTTTCTTCTTGACTAATATATTAATATACTAATATATTAGTTGAGGCTCACATCTTTCCCTAAGGAACATCATGGCAACATCACCAAATATGACCATGTCAAATTCTTCGCACTCCTTATTACGATCACAGGTCTACGATCATCTGCGCAAAGAACTCAAGGAAGGGTATCTGAAGCCTGGAATGTTTATCAGCATCAGCCAGATTATGAAACCGCTGGGGCTCAGCAGAACCCCTTTGCGGGATGCGTTGCTTCAACTTCAATCAGAAGGATTTGTGACTTTCCTGCCCCAGCGCGGTATCCGTATCAATAAACTGTCCCAGCAGGATATCGAAGATTTGTACGAGATGCTGGGTGCTTTGGATTCGAGGGTCCTGCTGGCGGTATTCCCCAGAATTGGCAAGTCTGAATTAAAACGAATGAAAAAGGCAAACCAGCAGATGATGGAATACATGTCCGATGCCAGCTTTAACCGGTATTGGGATTTGAACACAACCTTTCACAATTCGTATCTCAACCTGTCGTCGAATAAACCCATTTTAAGAAATATCAATATTATCCGCCAGCGCTTGTTTGAATTCGGAAAAAAGGACTGGGGCAAAAAAATGCGTGAGATGAATTACAATGAACATCTAACCATGATCAGGCATTTTGAAGAAGGGATCGCTGTCGAAGCGGCGGACTATATGCGGGATGTGCACTGCATCATCAACTACTGATGGTAAATGCCATGCACTAGGATAGAGCCGCATTCAGGGTGATAAAACAAACATTGATGTAATCATAATCCGGTATATCTGGGTCAGGATATAACATGGAAAAGCGTGAGCAGAAAATCAAGGAAAGTATCGACGGAATGTCCGATGACATTATCGATTTTACCAGCCGGCTCGTGTCTGAACCAAGCACATTGGAACACGAAGCTTCTGTCATGGCGCTGATGGAAGCGGAATTGAATAAATTATCGTTCGAGCCATTCAGAATCCCCATTGACCCTGAAAGTCTTTCCAAGCACCCCGGCTTTGCCCCGGTGCCCTGGTCTTACGAAGGCCGCTACAACGTGGCCGCCAGACGGGAATCCTGTGCCCATGGGGGGAGGAGCGTTATTTTCAACGGCCACCTGGATGTTGTCAGCGCGGAACCATTGGGCCTCTGGGATAAAGATCCATTCAAGCCCTTTGAGCAGGATGGCTGGCTTTATGGTCGCGGTGCCGGTGACATGAAATCAGGCGTAGCTGCGATGACCTATGCCGTGCATGCTGTTGAAAAAGCTGGTTTCGGGTTCCAGGCGCCGGTTACCATTGAGGCTGTCATCGAGGAAGAGTGCGGCGGTAACGGTGCCCTGGCGTGCGTAGCTGCCGGCCACGAGGCCGAAGCTGTCCTTATCCCCGAGCCAATGGGAATGGGGGTTTTAACCGCCCAATTGGGAGTCATGTGGTTCAAGATTCGCCTTTCCGGCGTCCAGCGGCACGTGCTCGAGGCCCAGGCCGGGGTGAATGCCATTGAAAAGTGTTTCCCCTTGATCAAAGCTCTGCGAGACCTGGAAGAGGAGATGAATAAAGAAGTGCACCCGATCTATGAAGGCATCCAGCATCCGATCAATTTCAATGTTGGCATCATCAACGGTGGGGATTGGCCGTCCACTGTGCCTGCTGCGGCCGAAATCCACTGCCGGCTGTCATTTTTTCCGGGGCAGAGCTACGAACAGACCTGTCAAAAAATCACCGATACAATCAAGCAGGCTACGCTGCAGGATCCCTGGCTCGCGGAAAATCAACCAGAGGTCGAGTTTTATGGCTTCAGGTCCGAAGGGCATGTGGAGGATAGAAGCCGGCCGGCTTTTGTGACCCTCAACCAATGCCACCGTGAGTTCTTCGGTCGGGATGCAGAAAACACGATTTCAACTGCCACCACCGATGTCAGGGCATACCATCATTTTACGCAGGCGCAAGCGACCTGCTACGGGCCGGATGCGGAAAACATTCATGCTGCCAACGAGCGGGTGAATATCGAGAGCGTTATCCAAACAGCCAGGATATACGCTCTTTTCCTGGCCCGCTGGTGCGGGCTCGTGGAATAGTGGCCGTACAGGCCTCGATAGCAATATATGAAAGGGGCGGCGGGCATGTTGACCTGACCATCCCATGCTAACCACAAAAAAGGAGGTAAACCGATGTTTCAATTCGATTCGAAGTACAAAATCATGCCAAACCGATGGGCCGGGATGGCCTGTATGCTGGTGGTGATTGCAGCTGTATTGGTTCTGCTGGCAGGACCAAGCCAGGCGGCCGGTAAGCGCGGCGGTGTGTTTCGCATGACCATGTCTACCGATTTAGTCCAGGTTGATCTGCACCAGACCTCGGCGGAAATCGACAACGGTGTGCTGGCCATGACCGTATATGAAACACTATTCAGTTTTGATGAAAGAAATAATATTAAACCGTTTCTGGCCGAAAGTTATCAGTTCAGCGACGACGGTCTGTTGCTGACTATAAATTTAAGAAAGGGTGTAAAATTTCACAATGGGGAGGAGATGACCGTCGAGGATGTCAAGTTTTCCCTCGATCGGGTACGGGACGCGGATCTTCCCGGATTTCACGTCACCAACCTTAAATCCGTCACCGAGGTAAATATTACCGGGCCCCATCAGGTCCAAATTGTGCTGTCGGCTAAGATGTCTAACCTGCTCAACTACCTGGCCACGGATGTAAGTGCCATCGCCATCATGAGTAAAAAGGATCTGGAAGCCAGCGGCAACAAGGTGGTTACACCCATGGGCAGCGGCCCCTATAAGTGGGTTGAGTGGGTTAAGGACAGTAAGGTCGTATTGGAACGCTTTGACGGCTATTCCTCGCCAGATGGTCCGGTGGATGGTTTGCTGGGAAAACGCCATCAGTATTTCGACCGCCTGGAATACCACATCATAAAGGAACCGGCTCCACGCATTATGGCGCTGGACAAAGGCGATGTGGACTTTACTTCGACACTGCCTTACCACATGATCGACGAACTCAAAAAGCGTGATGACATCACTGTCTTCGACGCTCTGCCGCCCAATGCGGTCTGGTATATGTACTACGTCAACTTCAACCATCCTGTCCTGGCTGATGTGAATTTTAGAAAAGCCATGGCTTACGCCTTGGATCGCGGGGAGATCGCCAAGGCCGCTGTATGGGGCTACGGTACACCCACGTTTTCGGTTATCTCTCCCAAACTGCCGGCCTACACGCCGGACCTGGAAAAGATGGCCCCCAGCTATGACCCTGCCAAGGCCAAGGCTTTCCTGAAGAAGAGCCCGTACAAGGGTGAGAAGCTTAAAATTCTGACATCTAAAAACTACACCCCCATGTACGATCAGGTGGTGGCTGCACAGGCCATGTGGGCCGCTGTCGGCATTAAAACGGAGATCGAGATCGTGGATTGGGCCACCCACCTGGCCCGGTGGAAGTCGGCTGACCATGAAATACTCTCCTTTGCTATGATTGGGCGGATGAATCCGTCAGCCCAGACCTGGAACTTAAGTGCGGGAAACTTCTACGGATATAAGAACGATAAAATCGATGAACTTCGCGGGAAAATGAACGACACCGTCGATTTGGAAGAACGCAACCGCCTCTTCAGGGAAATTTATAAAATTACCTGTGATGAAGTACCGTATATGATCAATTTCTACATCAACAATTCTTATGCTTTTCAGAAAAATGTCAAAGGCTTCACCGAATATGATGCTTTTCGGATGAGATTCTGGAACATGTATATCGAGTAGTGAACACTGTAATTGGGACCGGCTCCGCGAGAGCCGGTCCCTTGTGAAAAAAAATCATGCTCAAATACACTATACGGCGATTGTTGACTATTATTCCGGTTCTCTGGCTGGTTTCGGCTATGGTGTTTGTCCTGATACACCTGGTCCCCGGTGACCCGGTACTGGTCATTCTGGGTGCAGCAGCCAAGCCCGAACAGGTAGAGATGATGCGCCAGCGCTTGGGCTTAGATCAGCCTATTATCATCCAGTACTGGGACTGGATGATCGCCCTTTTGCAAGGCGACCTGGGTGCCTCGATTCTCTCCGATGAACCCGTTACCCGGCTGATCCTGGAACGAATGCCCATCACCATATCAGTAGCGGCAGTTGCCTTGTTTCTTTCTCTGGCGATTTCCCTGCCGGCAGGGATTATTGCAGCCCTGAGACACAACACATACACAGACTATTTTTTCATGATATTGGTCATTCTGGCCATGTCCATACCCAGTTTTTGGCTGGCGTTGCTGTTGATGATGCTGTTTTCGTTCCAGCTTAACTTGTTACCCGTGATGGGCTGGATCTCGATTTTTGACAATTTTTGGAGTGGAATCCAATATCTGATACTACCGTCTGTTTCTCTGGCCTTTATCATGGCAGCCATTGTATCCAGAATGACACGCTCTTCCATGCTGGAGGTTCTGCGAGAAGACTACATTGTTACCGCCCTGGCCAAGGGAACACCCAAACGTTTCATTGTTTTCAAGCATGCCCTGAAAAATGCATTTGCCCCGGTGATGACCATTATCGGATTTCAAATCGGATTTCTGCTTGGGGGTACGGTGGTCATCGAAGATGTTTACTCCATCCCCGGCGTTGGCCGCCTGATTCTTGGTGCTATCGCAAATCGTGACTATCCTGTGGTTCAAGGCTGTATACTCATGGTGACCTCCATTGTAGTCTTCGTCAACGCAGCTGTCGATGTGGCCTACGCATATTTCGATCCTCGGGTGAGTTTTGATAAGTAGGGACCTATATGCTGATTAAAAGAGTCTTGAAAAACAAGTTGGCTTTACCAGGGTTGCTGGTGGTTGTATTTGTTATCCTGGCCAGCCTGTTCGCCAGCCATGTGGCCCCCTTTGATCCCTTGAAACTGTCCCTTTCCAAGCGGATCCAAGCCCCTTTTGATGAACACGTCTTTGGTACGGATCACTTTGGCAGGGATATATTGTCAAGGGTTCTCTACGGGGGAAGGGTATCGTTGATGGTGGGGGTATTGTCGGTTCTGTTCGCCTCCATTGTCGGCATCATTCTCGGCGCTACAGGGGGCTATTTCGGAGGCAAAATCGATTATGCAATCGTGCTCGTCCTGGATGCCCTGATGTCATTTCCGCCGCTTCTGCTGACCATCGGACTGATGGCCGTGATGGGGCAGGGTGTAAAGAACATTGTTATCGCCATGGCCTTGAGCAGTATACCGACCTATGGTCGTGTGGTCCGGGGGGCGGTACTGTCCATCCGGCAGAAGGAGTACATCGAGGCAGCTCGAAATGCAGGATCCGGTGATTTGAAAATCATCTTTCTACACGTCTTGCCCAACACCATAGCCCCTCTTATCGTAGTCACCACCATGGGCGTAGCCAGCGCGATACTAACCGAGGCGGCGCTCAGCTTTGTTGGTTTAGGTGTTCCAGGGCCAGATCCGAGCTGGGGGAATATATTGGCAGATGGGCGCGACTATATTTCCCAGGCACCCTGGATAACAATTTTTCCGGGTCTGGCTATTACCCTGACCGTTCTGGGCTTTAATTTGCTGGGTGACGGATTGAGGGATGTGTTGGATCCCAAGCTAAAGCAATAGGACTTATGCCTGACAATTTTGAAAATATTTCCGGCAAAATCCGGACACCCATCCTGGAGGTACGTGACCTTTCGGTATCCTTCCACCTCCTGGAGGGTGTTATACCGGCCGTGGCCGGTGTGGACATGGTTCTCAACCAGGGTGAAGTCCTGGGAGTTGTAGGCGAGAGCGGCTGCGGTAAATCTGTAACCGCCAAATCGGTCTTGCGCATCATTCCCTGCCCACCGGGCAGCATAGATTCAGGAACGGCCATGTTTGAGGATCGAAATCTGCTTGAGTTAACCGAAGCCGAGATGGAAGGGGTTCGGGGCAATAAAATATCCATGATTTTTCAGGAGCCCATGACCAGCCTCAATCCGGCCTTCACCGTGGGTGATCAGATTGCCGAGGTATTTCGTTTTCATCGAGGAATGAAAAAAAGGGAAGCCTTTGAGCGGGCTGTCGAGGAATTGCGCAGGGTCGAGATACCGGATCCGGCAAAACGAGCCCGCAGTTACCCCCATCAATTGTCCGGGGGGATGCGACAGCGGGCCATGATCGCAATTGCCCTGGCCTGCCGCCCGCGCATCCTCATCGCCGATGAACCCACGACAGCACTGGATGTGACCATCCAGGCCCAGATCCTCAACCTGATGGGCCAGCTTCAGACGGATATCGGCATGTCAATCATTCTGATTACGCATAATCTTGGCGTTGTGGCCAGCATCGCGGATCGGGTAGTGATTATGTATGCGGGTCGGGTTGTCGAAGAAGGTACCATAGATGACATTTTTGCTTGCCATCACCACCCATACACCCATGGACTTCTGCGTTCTGTTCCCCGACTGGACCGGCCCAGTGAGGACCTGCAGGAGATCAAGGGCATTGTGCCCAAACTGAACGATCTGCCGAGGGGTTGTGCTTTTTCCAATCGTTGTGACTATGTGATGGAACAGTGCCGCCAGCGGGAACCGGTGTTCAAGCCCATTGGTTCGGGTCATAAATCCCGTTGCTGGCTGGAGAACAGGCCATGGTAAGCCTATCTGAAAAAAAACAGGGGTATAGCGGCGAACCCTACCTGTCGGTGACGGGTTTGAAAAAATATTTTCCCGTTGGTCGCCGCAGCCTGACCGGCAAGGGGGCGGTTGTCAAGGCTGTGGACGGAATTTCGTTCCAGCTGAAAAAAGGACAGATTTTGGGTTTGGTGGGCGAGTCCGGTTGTGGAAAAACAACAACTGGGCGTACCATTCTGCGTCTCATTGAGCCTACTGATGGAAATATCGTATTTGACGGGATGGATGTCACCCACACCCGCGATATGAAAGCCCTTCGCAAAAAAATGCAGTTCGTTTTTCAGGATCCTTATTCTTCGCTCAACCCGCGCATGTCCATATTCCGGATTCTCAAGGAGCCGCTTGATAATTTCATGGGACACATGAGCCGCAGTGATAAAAAGGATCTGGTTGTACAAACCTTGCAGACGGTGGGGCTCACCGCTGACCACATGGGGCGTTTTCCCCATGAGTTCTCCGGTGGCCAACGCCAGCGCGTCGCTCTGGCCCGCAGCCTGGTCTGCAGCCCGGAGTTGATGGTGTGTGACGAACCGGTTTCTGCCCTGGACGTTTCCATCCAGGCCCAGGTGATCAACCTGCTAAAACGGCTTAAGCAGGAATACAATCTGTCCATGGTATTCATTGCCCACGACCTGGCCGTGGTTGAACATCTGTGCGATCCCATAGCGGTCATGTACCTGGGCGGGATCGTAGAAATTTCACCCAAGGAAGAACTTTACAGCAGCCCCTTGCACCCCTACACCCAGGCACTGCTGTCTGCTGTGCCTATTCCGGACCCGGTTCTGGAACGGCAGCGCAAGGTACAACTGCTCACCGGAGACGTACCAAGTCCCCTCAATGCACCCAGTGGTTGTACTTTTCACCCGCGCTGTCCCCTGGCAGGGGAGGAATGCCGTCTCCAGAGACCGCAGCTGGTCGAGATACGACCGGGGCACTCAGCGGCTTGTTTCAAGGCAGCCTCTCCTTAAATCATTTGAGTCATTTTCATATATGGACTGTTGAGAACTGAAAGAGAAGAATCCCTGATGAACTCCTGGCACTTGGAACCATGATTCGCAAGGAATTGAGCACTATGAATCGTATTGTCGTCATAGCCGTTGTCATGACAAGCCTGGCGATATGTTTTCTGGGACCTTTTATCCGAGCACTTTAAAAAAATATTTTCTCAATTTTAGATGTTTCTTGTGGGTTTGGGACCCAGTCCTTGGGTTTGGCAAAACTTGGGTATCAAGTGACCGTTTCGGACATATCTGCCAAAGCGATTGATCGTGCCCGTGAGGAAGCAGAAATGAGACAAACTCTGATTGTCGGTAGGCACAGAAAAATAAGAATATGTTGTAATCTGATATACGCATCATATCTCAAAATATAGTTAGTCGCCCTGAATTGATAGCTACTCGTGAGGAGGAATGATGGCTCGTTTGGAGTTAATGCCCGAACATGAAAGAAAACATCTTGAAAGTCTTGAGTGCCAATCTTTTGAGACCCATCCATGGGTTGAAGGACCACCTTTGCGCGACAGGCGTGTAGCCATAGTTTCTACTGCTGGGTTACACCGACGAGAGGACCGGCCTTTTACCTTTGATCCAGGAGATGACTACCGGGTTATTCCCGGCGATATCAGGGGAGCTGATCTCATAATGAGTCATGTGTCCACAAATTTTGATCATTCTGGATTCCAGCAGGACTGGAATGTTCTTTTTCCCATTGATAGGTTGCAGGAATTGGCCGACGAGGGAATCATCGGCAGTGTAGCCGACTTCCATTATTCTTTTATGGGGGCTATCGACCCTTCACAAATGGAGCAGGAGACAAGAGATCTCGCAGGAATTATTAAAAAAGACGGGGTCAACGCCCTTTTGCTTGTGCCGGTCTGACCGTATTGCACGCGCGCAGTTGGCGGGCTCGCACACTATTTTGAAGAAGAAGGGATTCCGACTACCCAGATCAGCCTGGTTCGGCCACATACAGAGATCATAAAACCACCAAGGGCTCTGTGGGTTCCCTTTGAGCTCGGCCGTCCTTTCGGTGTCCCCAATGATTCTGCTTTTCAAAGACGGGTTCTCACAGCAGCATTGGGACTTTTTGAGGCCAATAAAGGACCTATAATTGAAGACTTCCCAGAAGATGCCCCTGTTTCAGATGGAGAGGTGACAGCGCTTTCCTGCCCGGTGAATTTCATACAAGAAAATGTCAACCTTTCCAAGATGGATCAACTCTGTTCAGCGTTTAAAAAAGAAATGATATCCATGCGCCCCTGGTATGACCTTTCCGTCCAAAAGCGAGGTCGAACCACATATGGAGTGAGTCGGGTCGAACTGGACTACCTGGATGATTTTCTCTGTTCCCTTTTAAAAGGAAAAGTACCAGACAATCCACGGGGTGATATCGACTTGCCATATACACTCAACTTGGCAACAGATGATTTAAAAGCGTATTATTTTGAAGCGATCACAACGCAACCGGGACAGGAGTCTCCTTCCAGCGAGTCTCTTTCAGACTGGTTTTACAATGATACCCTGGCTGGAAAGGTTTTGTATAAACTGAGGGACATATGTAAAAAGAGTGAAGACGGTCTTATGAAAATACTGGGCACGGTACTGATTATCCCAGCAACCCAGGAGGCCAAAAAAATAAAAAATAGAGATGTTCCCAGTTTGGATTAGCAAAAGAAGCCTATGGAAGTGAGCATCGTTTAAAATAGGTGATTACATCAATCATTGCAATCCCTCCGCATTGAAGATTGTGTAACAGTGCATAAATATCCGTGTGATATCAATCAGTTGATATAATACGAGAAATTTTAACCCATCTTTGTGGGTTTTACGGGAAAAACAGGCTAAAACGCCATTTTTCTTAAAATACCTAAAATATAATGGCTGTAAATTTAATTAGTTATAAAAAATGAGGTCGCAAAATATCAATGTAGTGCCATAAAATGATCAATTGGGGTTGACATGGCTTCGTCTCTTTGAAATATATGAAAGCATGTATATTCGAAGGACAACAATCAAAAGCCGAAAAAACGGAGAACCCTATTACACATATCGACTGGTTGAATCCGTTCGTACTTCAAAGGGTGTTCGCCAAC
>JAOZRT010000038.1 GCA_029940035.1 Desulfobacterales bacterium | reverse complement strand
CGCCGCATGCTTCGAGAGTTTTAACCTTTTCAACCGAACTCGTCAGTCCCGAGCTACCTACAATGATCGGGTTTTTAAGCGACATTCCCATGTATGTGGTAGAAAGATCCATTAATTCCTCCTTTTTCCTTTTTTCTACATGAAGGCGGCGAACCGTCTGATGGTTTAATATTTTTTAAAATCTTGACTATAACATTAGGATTATCTCTTACCATTTTTAAATTTTACCGATGCATTCCTCATCCCTACAAGCATCTTTTTTGCCGAATTTCATGGATGATCGGGTTGTGTGCTTCCTATTCTCCTCCTCTTTCCTGCTACGTTCTGAAGCCTCTTCACGGTTCGTGAAAGTCACTTTGCCGATGCATTCCTCATCTTGACAGATGGGTTTGGATGCATTTGACATGGAAGATTCGGTCGTTATTCTCTTGGCCTTTTCTTTCTTAGCTCTGTTTTTCATCGTTTAAGCTCCTCGATCCGTTTTTATCAATTGTCTTTCAGATAAACGTCTTCGTACATCTCCTCGATACGGGCAAGATGATTTTTTTCTTCTTTAGTCAATTTCTTAAACATGCTCTCCATGGGCGCACCGGCGCATTGTGTCATCATATTTTGATAGAAATCAACAAAATAAAGGGGACAGGCTCTTTATTGATTTGCGAATAGTAGAGATAGTGATGAATAGCCCCCAACGTTGCAAACACCGGAGGGCTTCAGAGTCAAGGCGTCTGAGGGTGAAGTCGTAGTTTTTTACCTTGTCGGGGCGTAGCTCGAAGAGCGAAGACTGGTTCGAACCCTCAGCAACACAGAATCTGAAGTTCTCCGGCGTTCCCGCAGGGTAAACAACATGGCAAAATAGACGCCACCCTTGGATGGGTTTGGGCTTTTTCTTGTGTTTGGACACAAATAGGTGTTTGAAGCGGCGGTAATTGACCGAAACAAACTCTTTTGATCCGATAATTCCGGAATCCGTGAAGTAGCGTGTACGGTAGCGCAACCGGCTGGCCTGGGTGATTTGAAAGTCCTTTCGTTTTTCTCGGTACAACGCCCGGGGATCGATGGAACCGGCTTGGTACATGTATTTACGGTAGGTCAAAGCCTTCACGCTTGTAAATGGCGGCACCGGCTCTCAGGTAGCTGCACCTGCAAGCGCTCACACCTTTCTGTTTTGCGATATTAATATCTCCATTAACTGATCGAAAAACATATTCCGAACAGTTTCAATTTTCAATGCTTCATGGTAGTCGATTATCGCCTTGTCTTCGAACTTATACCTATCCGGTTCAACCTGTAAGGCGTATGAGTTGACCTGTCTTTTCCAGAACCATTCTGCACAGCCAAATTGAATATTCTCATTATCTATTGAGGTGATTGTCTTAAGGCTATCCAATAACGCTCTCCCCTGATCGCAGAAATCCACACAAAATGCAATATAGGCAATTCTATATTCCACCTTTGCAATACTACTACTGATCGGTAAAGGTTCATTGTTCTGTGTGTCGCGTTGGCTGTTGTATAAAAAATGTCCATAGCAACATTGAAGCGTAAAACAGTAGGACAACTTGTTAAAGTTCTTGATGTGTTCATTTATTGGAGTATCGATCACAACGCCCTTAAGCCCAACTAAATTTCTTTGACGTTGGAGTTGGAATTGTGGATTTTCAACCATTATTTTTTGAGTTGTGAAGGTTTCCATCTGTTTGATTCGAAAAATTATTGCAAGTGATTAATTGCAATCACATTGACGGTTAAGGGTTTGTGTAGAAATAAGTTCGCAGATTTTCAGAGTTCAGGCGCCCGCTCAGCAAGGCACGAAAATGCAGAAATATCTGGCATATTTCGAATTTTCGCAACGCAGCTGAGCGGGATGGATGGGCGCTGAAAATGTGAAGTTATTTTTGCGCGAGCCCTAAGTTTATGGTGAAAAGGCCGACTACCTATATATACGGATTCCCGAAATCTTCCTTACAATCCCTTTGCTCGCCACATATTGTGAAATTTGCAGGACGCCATAAAAAATACCAGTGTAAACAGGACCAGCATGAGCAAGCTCAGCCAGACTGAAAAGAATGCGGAACGCCCAAAAGCAGTGCGTATCAAAGCACTTGCATAGGATAATGGCGATAACGGTGCAATCCACTGAGCCCAGACGGGCATTTGTCCAATTGGCATGAATATTCCACTCACGAAAAGCAGCGGTAGTCGGACCAAGTTCGACAACAACATGATGTTAGAGGGACCACTTGCAGGCGG
The DNA here is from genome assembly GCA_029940035.1 of Desulfobacterales bacterium. GTDB lineage: Bacteria > Desulfobacterota > Desulfobacteria > Desulfobacterales > B30-G6 > JAJDNW01. The sequence goes on along the minus strand of JAOZRT010000038.1, from coordinate 22,091 downwards.
TGAGGCGAGAAATAATACTTCAGGACCTGTTACCAACGCAGCACACAGCATAAGCCTTTGCCGAAGTCCTTTGGAGAGCACGCGGGCTTTCTGTCTTTTCCTCTCCAATAGTCCGAGTAATTCAAGCAACCGCTCTGCTTCCTGGAAACATCGATGTCGCGCAACACCGTGCAAATCCGCCATCAGCATAAGATTCTGCCAGACAGAAAGATCGAGGTAAACATTCGCCTCTTCGGGGACGACGGCGATATGCGTTCTCGAAATCAATGGCTCTTTACAGATATCGTGACCTTGTATTGTAGCCGTACCCTCCGTGGGGTTGATCACGCCTGTAAGCATGCGCACTGTCGTTGTCTTGCCAGCTCCGTTGGGACCCAAAAACCCAAAAACCTCGCCTTGGTATACCCTGAACTCCACTTGGTCCACTGCAACAAAGTTACCAAACTTACGGGTCAGTCTTTTAGCTTCAATAACGGCTTTCATCTATAATCAGTTTCCTTGCGCAAACATTATTACTCCGGTGGTTAAATACCTCAATTCCGTCATTCCCGCGAAGGCGGGACACGCAGTGAAGCGTCAGCGCTATCCAGATAGACCCCTGGATGCCGGAACAAGTCCGGCATGACGGGTTCGGCTATTTAGATGCCAGGTTAATATATTGATCGGTAGTGCCTGAATCGTCCGATAATGCTGAAGATTCCTTTCTGCCTCATACCCTTCCGAATATAAGAGGATCATGCATAGTTTTAAGGTCATCTTCATCTCCGACAATAAACAGTTTCCGGCTTTTCGTGTGCAGGCTTTAGAAAAAGGATAAAATCAGGTGATTATTGGAATATGTTGTATTCTCGGTTAGTTATGGTGGTTTAGATTTGGAAGGTCCCAAGAATGGGGTTCAAGGGGCCAGGAGATGGAAAAAATCACCCGATCGTCAATGTCCGAACTTCATGGTGCCGGTATCATATTTTAAGTCAAGGTACAGATTGCCCTTTTGCAGAAAAAAAACGCGGGCCGCATTCAGGTTTTTGATAAATGTCTGTTCCAGTGAATCCGGCGGGCACATAGCACGGGTAGTGTGGGTCACCTCGATGACAATGCTTTTTCCATCTACTGAATAGTGCCCGCCTCCCCGATTGCAGTCGGCCCGCAGATGGATCTTACGGCCAGGGTCGAAGGTGACGGTATAGCGGCCGGGGTCGTCGGGAACCACCTCGGTATCATTGTTGTAAAGGGTTTGCTGCCATTTCCAATCAATGAGGATTATCTCCGAGGCTTCGGGTGCACCGCCGGCAACGGCTGACGACGTAAGCAAGAAGACAATCATCGCTGTCAACACTATCATTTTGGGAACAATATGCCTAATGTGGATCCTCATTTTTATGCTCCATTATAGCACCTTAATGGATTCGCAAACATATTATATACACAATGGTTATGGATATCAATATGTGAGGAGTAATGAAGTCAGGGTATTAATTGCCCTGCCTTCATTTTAGTTGCCATCTTCAACTATTTTATTGACAATTTCAATTTATTTTTTATAGATTTCACCACAGTTAACCCTATTGTTGCAAAAGCCGGAGAGCTTCAGATCCAAGGCGTCTGAGGGTGAAGTCGTAGTTTTTTACCTTGTCGGGGCGTAGCTCGAAGAGCGAAGACTGGTTCGAACCCTCAGCAACACAGGATTTGAAGTTCTCCGGCTTTCCCGGAGGGTAAACAATACCCACATAGCAAAAATGGTCGAGGGTTTAAGCCCGGAGGAGATGAAGGAACTGGAACTTGCCATGGATACGATCGAGAATATTCTTGAACCACGGCCTGAAAGATCGAACCTGATAACCCTGAGAGCGCACCGTCCCGGGGACATCGGAACCGTCATCCACCACCACGGCGTACTTTATTCACGTGAGCATGGATTCAACCATGAGTTTGACGCATATGTAGCTCTGGGCATGGCAAGGTTTATAGAGGAAATCACACCCAGGGAACATTTGTGGATCGCCGAGATTCAAGGCAGGTTTGCCGGCTCCATAGCCATTGTCCGGCATGACGATGAAACCGCCCAACTGAGATGGTTGATCGTGGAACCCGGAGCACGAAAAAACGGCATCGGCAGGCAACTGGTGGCAGAAGCTGTTCGATTTTCAAGGGAAATGGGATATGGTGCCATCATTTTGTGGACTATTGATTTCCTGCATGCTGCCCGGCACCTTTACGACACGGCCGGTTTCCGCATGATCGAAACCAAGGTCAGTCCGGTATGGGGAAGAACGCTCACCGAAGAATGCTGGAGATTGGATTTACCTTTTGATAACAATTGAAGCAACCCCTGCCTGTTCAGGGCCGCTTCAACCCATGCTGATCCTTGCGGCGGGCAGCAACAAACGCAGCCACTCCGCACAACCCGAAAATATAGCCAATGCCGCCAAAAACATCTTTGACATCCGGTTTATCGAAATCTGCCCGCAAAGCTGCGATTTCCCGGTGAATGCGCCTGAGTTCGCCGGCCAGCTTGCTGTTTTGCTCCCTTATCAACGCAATGGCATCCTGAGCATTATTTTCCTGAAGGTCCTGCGCGCAAAGAGCGTCCGGCAAGACCGCTAGAAAAAGACACAAAATACCTATAACCACGCTTTTCTTAATAGATGTCATTTTCCCGCCTCCACTTCGGCTTTTTCTAGTTTAAAGCTGTTTCTATGCCCCATGGACGCATCAATCACGATGTTCAAATCGTCCACCTTCGGTATATCGAAACTGAAAAGGCCCTCTTTGTCGGTAGTCCCTTCCAAAAGCAGTGTTTCCCGGCTATCGTAAACCAGCACTTTTCCGCCTGTCACCGGCTTGCCATCCGGGAAATAGCTTTCTGTGTATATTTTCCCTCCATCGGCATAAGCGAACAGGTTCACCTTGTGGGCCAGGGCGCTACCGCTGCCGAGGAGCAATATAAATACCGCGACAAGCATATAATTCATAATTTTCATTAAGTTCACCATTACTTCAACCTAAATTGAGCGATTGTCGAGGTTGCCGCAGGTACAAGGAAGATGCTGTTTCGCTATAGTGGTCTATGCGGTATGGCATCTGACGCCGTAGATGCGGTAAGATCGGCAATCCCGAAGGGTTTCAAATTTTAAGAATTCAAAGGAATTTAATCAATTGAAAATATGTTTATTCTTACTATTTTTAAAATTTAAAACGCTCACTTTGGGTTTATATCACGGGTCAACACCCAAAACACGGCGCCAATCTCCACGCCCTTTTCCTGACCAGCGTGTTTGAGCGTCCATTCGGCTTCGCTGAGTGCCGAGAAACCCCACCAACCGGCCTTGGGCATGGCATAACTGAAAACACCGTTAACATCCGCCTTGACCACCTGGGTCACGTAAGGGTCGGCCGGGGGCACGACAACTTTTTTATTTCCAGGAGACTCGTTTAGATATTCGACCTCCACCTCTGCAAAAGGAATTGGCTTGCCTTTGAGCAACACCTGGCCTGTAAACAGGTTCCCGGTCCATAAGCCATACGGCCGGGTCATGGGGATGATTTCCGTCTCCAGGCCAATTGGCTCATCCCACCCTTTTTCAAGCCCCAGCGCATTTACACAAACCTTGGTGTAATGCACGATGAACACATCCTCGGCCGGCTCCCAGTAAGGGGTCGGCTCGGTATAAAAGGTGTAGTCACCCGGCCTGCGAATTTTATAATCAATGGCCCAAAAGGTAAATTCTTGATTCTGACCAGGGCCTTTCCCCCGGGCCTCTTGAAGGTTGTCAAGCAAATCGATCTTTTTACTGCCATGGACCACACCGAATTGTTTGGGTTTGACCATCTGCATGTAATGCATTTCCAGGGGATGAATGAACTTGACCTGAAGGTTAATGGTTTTGGAATCCTCCATCGTCACGATATCATCTGAAGGTATGACGGCGCCAAAGTGTGCCGGCACCGGATGAACGACTATCACCATAACAGCTAAAACCAAAACAAACATAACAGAAATTTTTGTGCGCATAGAGCCTTGCTCCTTTTCTTTTCCAACATTGCATAAAAAAAGGCTGCGAAAGTGCATCCCCCATGGGGTGCATGGGCTTTCGTAGCCTTGTTTATCCCTAAAGTGAGCGTTTAAATTTTAAGAATAAATACCTTGTTCAAAACCAGACGGCTTCAGCCGCAAATCAATGCCCATTTATACCGGGCTTTATACAGGAAGTCAATCCAGGTATTAATATCCTTCCATCTTGGCAACCACCTCGCACATCACTTCGTCCGCCCCGCCGCCCACGGAAATAACGCGGGCATCTCTAAAGTAGCGGGTGATGAGCATCTCGTTCATAAAACCCATGCCGCCGTGCATCTGCATGCACCCGGCAGTCACATCCTGAACCAGATGAGCGGTTTTCAGCTTGCCCATGGTAATCTCCCGGGTGGCATCCAGGCCGGCTTCCTTCATGCGAACGATGTGGTAGGTCAACTGTTTGAGGCATTCGATTTCCATCAACCACTCTGCCAGCCGGTGCTGCAGCACCTGCCGCTTGATCAGGGGTTTGCCGAACACCACCCGGTCCTTGATGTAGCCCACGGTCATGTCGATGATGTCCTTGGCACTGATGTATCCCATGGGTATGCCTGAAAACCGTTCGTGCTGAAACTGCTGCATCTGATAGATGAAGCCCTCCCCTTCTTTGCCAATCAGGTTTTCTTTGGAGATCCTGAGGTTGTCGAAAAAAAGCTCAGCCGTGTCGCTGCTGCGCATGCCCAACTTGTCCAGTTTGCGGCTGACATTGAAGCCGGGCAAATCGGTGGGCACCACGAACAGGCTGAAGGAGTGGTACCCGGGATCGTCGCTGGTGCGGGCCAAAAGGGTCAGAAAGTCCGCCTGGGTTCCGTTGGTGATGAAGGTTTTAGACCCGTTGATAACGTACTCGTCCCCCTCCCTGCGGGCCGTGGTGATCAGGGCCCCTACGTCCGAACCGGCGCCGGGTTCGGTGACAGCGATGGAGGCCACCATGTCACCGGCTATCGCCGGTTTAAGAAAGGTTTCTTTCAAATAATCGGAGCCGAAATTGTTGATGGCCGGTGTGGCCATGTGTGTCTGGACGGCAATAGCGATGGGGATGCCAAAACCCTGGATGTGGCCGAGTTCCTCCAGAAAAACAAGGTCGTACCAGTAATCCAGGCCCTGGCCGCCATAGGCCGGGTCATAGCGGATCCCCAGAAAACCGAGGTCGCCCATCTTTTTGAAAAGGTCGTGAAGGGGGGCATGCCCGTTTTCCTCCCACCCGTCGAGGTTGGGCTGAATCTCCTTGCGTACAAAATCCCGCACCGCCTTGCGTACCATATCGTGGTCCTTGGTAAAATAGATCTGATCAGATGTTTTGATTTTTTTCGTTTTCATTTTTCACCTTATTTAATTTTTATGCATTGGAAAAGTGCCCGGTTTCGGCCCCTGGTCCGGCGGACCGGCAAACACCTGGGCCACGGACATCCACTTTTCTGCTGCCTGTCCTTTTACATTCAGGCCGGTGTCCAGATAATGCCGACGCTGGGCCACCACCAGGCAGAAGCCCAGGGCATCGCCGCTGATGATGTCTTCAGCCCCTTCCGGTCCCCAGGTCCAGATACCACCCGAGGGAGCGTTCAAGGCCACCCGAACCGCCTGCTCCGGTTTTTCCAGACCCCGGCATTGAAAACTCCACCCAAATGTGGCCACACCCAGATGGGCGACATGCTTCAAGCGATCGGTGGGCTGCCGTACAACCCCCAATGCATCCACAATGTCCTGCCCGTGGGCCCATGTTTCCATCAGGCGAGCCGTGGCAGACGAGCGGGCGCTCATGGGAAGGTGCCAGGGCAAACGTTCCTTGGGGTCGCGAGCCAGGTAGGCTTCGAGCATGGCTTTGCGCTCGTCACGCCACCAATCCAGCAGGTCAGCTTTGCTTTTACTGCGCCCGGGCTGCAGGGTGATTTCAAAAAGATTTTCAACATCCTGGGCCAATCCGGTCATTTCTTTTTCAAAAGCGTCCCTGTCGGTTGCCGACAACCGGGCAAACATGTCGAAATAGGCAATGTGAGCGATTTCATCCTTGACGGTCCAGCCGCTGAAAGGAGTTTCCCTGTCCCAGTCAGCATCGCTTATAACCGACACGATGTCGTCCAGGGACTGCCCCTCGTCAGCGAGATCTTTACAGATTTCTTTCATGTTTATCCTTTTTCACTAAGGGGTAATTTTTTTCTTTTATGTCTATGGTTTCAATTACAAACTGATAAAAAGAACTACCTTGATCATCACTAACAAGCCTGAAAATTATTTCATGGGATCGAAGATAATTTTTTCAGTAAATTTCGTAACGATCTGGTCGTGCTGATTTTTTACCACATGCTTTAAATCGACCAGGGTCAGTCCGGCAGACGTCTTTCGATCTACGCTGGCCGTAAGTTCCACATGCAGGGTATCGCCTGTAAAGGCCGGGTTTTTCACCACGGCTTCAACACCAACCATGCCGTGAAACAATCCCAGATTTTCCTTTTCTGTGATAGCGCCAACAACTTCCATAATTCTGGTGGCGACCAACCCCATCCCCAAAGAGATCAACAAAGGAGCCGGCGCAAACCGCTTGTTATGCAAGCCCGGCATTTCTTTGCCGACGTATTCCATATCGATGAAGGGCGGTTCGTGCAGCCCTGTAAGGTTGACGAAGTTGACAATGTCGGTTTCGGAAATGGTTCTCCGGTGAGAGGTCAACCGGTATACGGTTTTCCCCTGGTCATTTTCTTCGATTACAAGTGTGCTAGGCATGTCATTCCCTCTTTTAAGCCGAACCTGAACCGCAATAGCGAGCGCATCCTCCGCAGCTTGCTGCGGGGTAAGCGAGCGAATCAAAATCAGGCAGAACTCCTTATGGTAAAATAGGCATCATCCTTGAAATACACCCGTGGGAATATCCATAACATTTTATTATCGTTAGAATATTTCATGTTACTACAATACATTATCTATTCTTTGCCATGTTGTTTATGCAACCTTGGGGTTCAGGTAGTGAGTAGTGACTCCGGAATATCCACGACCTTGGTCCTCAAGTATTCCCCGAGGGTTTTGGCCTGGGGGTCCATGCGCAAGGAAGCTGAAACGCCGTCGCCAAGGACCCCTTTGATGTAGAAGTTGAGTGCCAGAAGGTTGGGCAACTCGTAACGCTCGATGTCATAGGCAGCCATGTCCGGCATCAGTTCCTTGAGCTTTTCCACACTCAATAAATCCCGGAGAAAGGCAAACGCTTCAGGTGTTTTCCCCCAGATACCCAGATTGGCGTTCCCTCCCTTGTCCCCTGACCGGGCAGCAAAAATACGCCCCAATGGCTCGGGAGCCTTCGGACCGGACGGCATTGCCGGGATGTCCACGTCCACAGGTTCCGGCACGGGTGCTTCCCCCTGGAAAAAGGTCGGCTCGATGGCAACGGTTTCTTCTCCCATGACCAAGGTCTGGGGAACCGCCTGCATGGCCACCAGGGTCGGCCAGTGCCGAATTATGGGTCGGCCCCTGTCCGGTGGGGCGGTTAGGGCCAGGCCGGGCACCGTGCACAATGCCAGCTCGACAAACTTGGTGGAAAACATGGCTACCTTTTTGGCGTCCGGGTCCTGAATGCCCAGGCGCAGGTAGGCGTAGGCCTCCTCATTGTTGGGTGGGTTTTTCTTGTCCGCCCGGATCAGTTCCACCTCCACGGTCTGGAGGGAGTCTCTCCCCCCTATAACCTTAAAAAGAGTGTCCTCGACGATTTTGGCCTTCTTTTCGATGTCCAGACCGGCCAGGAGAAGGGTCATGGTATTGCCGTGCCCGGCCAGGTTGTTGATACAGACCTTGGTGGTGTCCGGGGGCGGTTCTCCTAAAGCCCCTTTTACGGCAACACGATCGGGCCCTTCCTGGTTGACCTGGATGGTGTCGAAATGCGTAGCGACGTCCGGCGTGAGGTATTTGGGCGCCCTGACTTCATACATGAGTTGGGCCGTCACGGTCCCCACCGACACAATACCGCCGGTTCCAGGATGTTTGGTGATGACAAAGGAGCCGTCGGCGTGCATTTCAGCAATGGGAAAACCAACATCGTGGTAGGAAGGAATTTCATCCACAAAAGAGTAGTTGCCACCGCAGGCCTGGCCGCTGCACTCGATGATATGCCCGGCCACGGCAGCGCCGGCCAGCTTGTCCCAGTCCGTGCGTTCCCACCCGAAATGCCAGGCCGCAGGCCCCATGACCACGGCGGCATCGGCAAGCCTGCCGCCAACGACGATATCCGCCCCTTTTTCAAGGGCCTTGACGACTCCCCAGCCTCCGAGATAGGCGTTGGCCGTGATGGGCATCCCCTTGGCATCCTTCAGGGCCACGCCAGTGTCAAGGTGGGTAAAGGTTTCGCCCTTTTCCTGAAGGTCCTGGAGACGCGGCATCAGGTCATCCCCTTCAATATAGGCAATGGTGGGATTGAGCCCCAGTGTCTGGGCGACCTTTTCCAGCTCTTCGGCCAGGCCCTTGGGGTTCAAACCGCCGGCATTGGAAACGACCCGGATGTTTTTGTCCAGGCAGGATCCCATGACTTTTTCCATCTGTTTGAGAAAGGTGTGGGCATAGCCTTTGGCAGGGTCCTTCATTTTATGCCTGAGAAGGATGGCCATGGTCAGTTCCGCCAGGTAATCTCCTGTGAGGACATCAATGGGGCCGCCTTCGATCATCTCCCAGGCCGCACTGAACCGATCCCCAAAAAATCCACTGAAATTGGCAATAATGAGTTTTTCGTCTTTTTCCGTCATAGCGTCTCCTATTCGCCGGTAAACACCGGTTTTCTCTTTTCGATAAAGGCGGTCATCCCCTCCCTGGCATCTTCGGTGGCAATAACCTTTTTCAGTTCCTGGGACAAAATATCCAACGCCTCTTCAAAAGGCATATCAGCTGTCCGATAGAACGCTTCCTTGCCCAGCTTGAGGCCGATGGGGCTTTTGCCTGCCAGGGTTTTCAGTACCGCGGCAACAGTTTCATCCAACTGGTCCACCGGCACCACCCGGGTGAGCATGCCCATGTCCAAGGCTTGCTGTGCTGTCAGCCGGTCGCCCAGCAGTACCATTTCCATAGCCTTTTTCCGGGGAACGTTGCGGAAGATCAAGGCGCCGATCATCATGGGAAAAAGCCCGACGTTCACTTCCGGGGTGCCGAATTTGGCGGCTTCTCCTGCGATGACGATATCGCAGGCCAGCATGAAGCCCGTGCCACCGGCCAGGCAGTAGCCGTTCACCCGGGCTACGGTTGGCTTGGGATAACCGGCCAGGCGCTTGATCAGATTGGCATAAGCGGTAATGGGGTCCATACCGTTGTCCATCATGCCGCCGGCCAGGTCGCCGCCGGAGCAGAAAGCCTTGTCGCCGCTGCCGGTGACACAGACCGCCCTCACGTTGCTGTCGGCTTCGGCCTGGTCGAGGTATTCCATGAAAAGCGCAATGGCTGCGGCGCTGATGGCGTTGCGTTGCTTTTCCCGGTTGATGGTAAACCAGGCCACTGCATCCTCAACGTGGTAAATCAAATGGTCGTCAGACATGGTTTGTCTCCTTTTAATTTGAATTCATCCCGCCGCTTTCAGCGCCGGATGAATTCAAATTTTAATATAAGATCCCAATTTTCTAAAAGTGCAGAGTAATATCCTGAATTATACCTATAAAATTACAAATCACCCTTTCGATCGTTACAGGGATGGTAATTTTTCTTCAAACCAGAGACGGGTAAGCTTTCTTAAAATAGCGACTTAGGTCGCGTTTCATAAAAGCATGGTACATGATTTTATTCATCGTCATCCTCTTCCTCCGGCAGAAAGCGTTCGATGTAGCTCGTATCGAAATTGCCGTCCCTGAAGTCCTGGTCGTCCATGACCTGGATGTAGAGCGGAATGGTGGTTTTAAGGGGTTCGATGGTGTATTCATCCAGGCAGCGCTTCATCACATCGATGGCTTCATCACGGGTCAGGGCGAAGGAGACCAGTTTGGCCACCAGGGAGTCGTAGTAGATAGGCAGTTCGTATCCCTGGTAAAGGTGGGTGTCCAGGCGCACGCCAAAGCCGCCCGGCGGGTGGTATGATGCTACCGTGCCGGGGCAGGGCATGAAGTTTCTCTCCGGGTCTTCAGCGTTGATCCGGCATTCAATGGCCCACCCGCGCAGGTTGATGTCATCGAAAGTGTAATCGAGTTTTCCACCGTCCGAAAGGCGGATTTGCTCCTTGACCAGATCGATGCCGGTGGTCAATTCGGTGACCGGGTGCTCCACCTGAATGCGGGCGTTGACCTCTATAAAATAGAAATCGCCTTTGGCATCCAATAAAAACTCCACGGTACCGGCATTGAAATAGTCAATTGCCTTTGCCGCGTGGATGGCGGCCTGCCCCATGCGCGCACGGAGTTCTTTGTCCAGACGGGGTGAGGGAGACTCCTCGATGAGTTTCTGGAAGCGCCGCTGGATGCTGCACTCCCGCTCCCCCAGGTGGATCACATTGCCGAACTGATCGGCCAGCACCTGGAACTCGATGTGCCTGGGCTGCACGATATATTTTTCGATGTACACCTGGTTGTTGCCAAAGGCAGCTCCGGCCTCCATTCTGGCCACAGAGAACTCTTCGGCCAGCTCGGCCGGGTCATTGCAGACACGGATGCCCCGGCCACCGCCGCCGCCCGCCGATTTGATCATGACAGGGTAACCAATATCCTCGGCAACCGCTTGGGCCTCATCAATGCTGTCCACCCCACCCGGGCTGCTGGGGATGATGGGCACGCCGGCAGCCTCCATCTTTTTCTTACCAGCGATCTTGTCGCCAGCCAGGTTCAGGTTCTCGGGCCTGGGACCTATAAAAACAATACCTGCATCCTGACAGGCCCGGGCAAACTCTTCCTTCTCGGCCAGGTATCCATACCCGGGATGGATGGCTTCGGCCTTGGTCTGCCGGGCGGCATCCAGGATGCTTTCGATGTTGAGATAGCTTTTGCTGCTGATGGCAGGGCCGATGCACACGCTCTCATCCGCCTGCCTTACATGCATGCAGGTTTCGTCGGCTTCCGAGTACACCGCCACGCTCTTGATGCCCATTTCCCTGCAGGCCCTGATGACCCTGAGGGCGATCTCCCCCCGGTTGGCAATCAATATTTTATTAAACATATTGGATTATCTCCTACTGTTTCTCCACCCGAAATATGACATCCCCGTCTTTAAGGGGTGATTCATGTTCCGCCACAATTTCGACGACCTTGCCTTTTACCGGCGACTTCACTTTCTGGAAGACCTTCATGGTTTCCAAAAGCCCCAGTACCTGCTTTTTATTTACTTCCTGGCCCACCTCAACGTAAGGCGGGTCTTCCGGTGAGGGGTGGCGGTAAAAAATTCCCGACATGGCAGCTGTCACATCCATTATTTTTCCCATAATTGTTTATCTCCTCTTTTGTGGTTACTTCATTTATAAGATAGATGAGTTTTGCACGAGCCCAAAGGGTGGAATTTGATGAGATTAAGAAAAGATTTTGAGCATCTTATAATTATTAAAACTCATCAAATTACATGCAAACCCAGATATCAGCTAGGTGACGACCCATGCCGTTTTTTCCTCAACGGCAGGGTTTCCTCCTTGTTGGCCGTAATCTCGAGCGCTTCGATAATCCGCTTACGCGTATCCTTGGGCAGGATGATTTCATCCACAACCTGACCTGTCCATGAGTGGGCAGCAGCAAAGGCATCCACCTTTTCCCGGGAATGCTTCCAGTAGACGTCATGGGCATCCTTTTCAATAACATCTCCCATAACCTTACCATAATCCAGGGAGGAAGCCTCCACGGCGAATTGGGCGATAGGCCACGCGTAGGTCAGGTCAGCGCCCATTCCCTTGAGCCCGCTCATGACAAGGCTGCCGGCATCGGCATAGCATTCCCGCAGCACCACGCCAATTTTCGGAACGGTAGAGGTGGCGTAAACGTCGAGCACCTTACCGATGTGGCGGAGCAGACCGCGCTCTTCCTCGGCCTCTCCCGGAACCATTGGCGGGGTATCCACCAGGTTGACCAACGGCAGGTTGTAGGCATCCAGAAGCTGCAGGAAACGGTAGTATTTGTCACAGGTGTTTACCTCCAGAGTACTGCCGGGGTACTTGGGGTTGTTGGCCACCAGGCCCACACTGCGACCATCGAAACGGCAGAAACAGCAGATCAGGTTTTTGGCATACTCATCCTTGATCTCGAAGTATTCACCGTCGTCCACCAGCACCTTGATGACATCGTGCATGTCATAGCCTTGATCGAAATCGTCCGGAACGATGTCGACCAGTTCGCCCACTTCGCGGTCTGCTGAATCGGTTTTTTCCCACTGCGGCGGTGTTTCCCGGTAGTTCGGCGGCAGATAGCGCAGGACTTCCCGGCACAGGCGCACAGACGCTTGGTCATCGTCGCCCACTCGGTCACAGGTGCCGGTGAACTGCATGTGATAATCAGCCCCGCCCACATTTTTGTCGAAAACCTCGGAAGTGGCTGCTTGTGTCTGGCGCGGTCCCCCCAGCCACAGATTGCCCGAGATGCGGCTGATAATGAGCAGGTCGCAGAGGGTCGGCAAGTAAGCGCCGCCGGCGATGCAGGGTCCCATCAGAACGGTGATCTGCGGCACAACACCTGAATAGCGGGACTGGGTCCGGAACCACCAGTCGAAACCGGCAAATTCAACATCCTTGAATCCCAGGCGCCCGCCCGAGGAATCCAAAAGGTGCACCATGGGAATGCCCCACTGAATTGCCATTTCGTGAGCCCGGGCAAATTTCACCATGCCCTGCGCAGCCATGGAACCACCCAGAACGGTAAAATCGGTTGAGTGGAGCATCACCGGCCTGCCGTGCACCAGAGCCGTGCCCAGGACCACCCCGTCACAGGGTGCATCCGGCACCATACCGTCGATGCGCTTGCCCGTGGTGTTCACGCAGGACCCCAGTTCCCTGAAGGTGCCTGGATCGATGAGGAGGTCGATGCGTTCGCGGGCGGCCAATTTTCCACGTTCGTGCTGCCGGTCCATGTGCTTCTGCCCGCCGCCCAGTTCGTTCTTTTCCTGTATGTCCATATATTTTTGGATGGCTGCATCCATTCGTTCGCCCATTTTATGTCTCCTTCGGCTGTGTATCAGGCCGGTTTGATCGTTCTTTTCTTGGCCGGTGTCTCTTCGTGTTTGTTTTCAGTCGCCCGGAGCGCCCTGATGATACGCTTACGCGTGTCCCTGGGATCGATGACTTCTTGAACCGTATAGTAACCGGTATAGCCTTTGCCCAGGGTCATGACGCTGAACTGTTCCTTGAGAATGCTCAAAAAAAAGTTGTACACCTCGTCGTAGTTACCCTCCTCCTTGGCCTTGGCCAGCTGTTTGTGAAAAACAGCCAGCACGATGGCTTCAGGCCCGGTGGGGGCGAACTCCGCAGTGGGCCAGGCATAGATGTAGTCCGGCCCCATCTTGGTGCAGCCCATGGTGATGTTGGAGCCGCCGTATGAGCGCCGCAAAACGATGGTCACCTTGGGATTGGTCATGTTGGAGTAACCATGCAGGTTCTTGGCGCCGTGCCGGATAACACCCTTGCGCTCCCAGGCATCCCCGGGAGGGTAGGCCGTGGTGTCGGACATATTGATGATAGGTATGTTGAAAGTGTCGAGGAACATCATGAAGCGGTCATACTTGTCCGAAGCGTTGGGCTCCATGATGCCGGAGAGCTCATCCGGATTGCTGGCCACGATGCCGACCGGCATGCCGTCAAACCGGGCAAAGCCAACACAGAGATTGGGGGCGAAGTCCTCCTTGATTTCGAGAAATTCGCTGTCATCCACAATCAGGTCGATAATTTCGTGAATGTCGTAGGTGAATTTGGGATTGTCGGGCATGACGTCCAGAAGCGCTTCTTCCCGTCGCTCAGGGTCATCAGTGGCCTTGATCTTAGGCGGCTTCTCCCAACAGCTCTGGGGCATGAAAGTCAAAAGATCCCTTGTCTTGGCCAGAGCATCCTCATCGCTTTCCGCAATGATGTCGACCTGCCCGCTTTTCATCATGTGAAAGTCAGCATCGCCCGCATCCTCGGATTCCATTTCGCCGCCCAGCCACATGCGCCCGGTCTCCTCGTTCATGATCAGGAAATCGCAAAGTACGGGTACCTGGGCCAAAGGGCCCATGCAGGGTCCCAATACCAATGCAATCTGGGGGATGACGCCGGAGTAGAGGCAGTAATTGCGAATGAGCCGGGACAGCCCGAAAAGCCCGGGATAACCATTGGTGAAGCTGATACGCGATCCCACGGTATCGAAAATGCCAATGATGGGTACCTGCTGCTTGCCGGCCATTTCCACCAGTTCGGCTATTTTCCAGACGCCTTGTTCCCCCAGTGAACCGGACATGACCGTAAAGTCTGTGGCGTAGACCACCACCTGACGGCCGTTTATTTCGGCGGATCCCATGACGATGCCGTCCGATGGACTGGGTTTTTCATGCTCTCCGGCGACTGTTCGCGGATCGCGCACCAGCGAACCCAGTTCCGTAAAGGTGCCGTCGTCCACCAGGGCTTCTATCCGTTCACGGGCTGTGAGTTTGCCCAGTTCGTGCTGGAGTGCAATACGGTCCTGTCCGCCGGCGGCGAGGTTCTCATCGCGGTTCCCGGCCATTTTTTCCATAAAGCCGTCCATCCATTGTCCCATTTTCTATCTCCTGTCTTTAATAGCGTTTGTGGTTAATATGTTTGGGAGACCAATTGCCATCTCCATTCTTAATAGTTTGGTCGATACAAGACGGTCCTGTCCAAACGCTATTTAAACGGCTTTAAGAATTCAGCGTTTGGCGGTTTCTTATGTGATAATCTAAATGAGCCATCGGGGTGTTTTTGCCGTCATTCCCGCGCAGGCGGGGATCCAGGACATTCAGCTTATCACTTTCTGGATTCCCGCCTGCGCGGGAATGACAGGAATTTTAAGCGAAAACTCCCCATTCCTTGATTTAATTATTACAGCAGGAAGTGTGCCAATATCTGATTGTAGTTTAAAGACAGATAGATATAATACTTAACCATGTTTTTCCTATCATTTATCCCTCATGTTTTACCGGAGTTGGTAAATATATATACCATATTTGGTATATATGTGTTATTAATAGGGCGTAAAAATTTAACTATTAATTAACTAATTGAAAAGATAACAATAATGATTGATCACCAGCGCTTTGAGAGTCTATAATTACCTTATTTGGTAATATTTGGTGTTCGCCGTCTGATGATTTACGAGGGGTGGAAGCATGATCGACAAGAATGATTTTTATCGCAAGGCCTCCCTGCCCCTGTGCCGGCATCTGGACCTGGACACGGCAGTACGGAATTGCATGCAGGTTCTGGGTAAATTCATGCCGGTTGACGGTATCAACATCCAGCTTCTGGAGCCCGGGTTGAAAGCCAGCCGAACGGTTTTCTTTGGCTATACCGATGACCTCGATTTCGTGCAGCTGGAGAATGCCATCGTGCCCATGCCCCCTGCCATCCGCAGCCTGATTAAAAAATCTCCCCTGCCGGACTTCAGGATCATCAACCGGCCTGCCCAGGACCCTGTAGCCAGCTATTTTATGGAGGCCATCGAGGGGGAGGTTTCGAACCTGGCCATGTTCTTGAAAAAGGACGGCAAACGCTTCGGTATCGTCATACTAGGGGCCTCTGGCAGGGATCGGTACACGGAAGAGGACCTGGCTCTGTTTTCCCTGCTGCGCGCGCCCTTCACCCTGGCGGTAAACAACTACCTGCAAAGCCGGGAAATCACCCGCATGGAACAAATACTAGATGAAAGTTTCGGTCGCAAAAGCCGGCGGATTACCGTTGAAGACATCGTGGGCTACAACTTCGGCCTGCGCAACATTATCGACCTGCTAAAACTGGTGGCGCCCCTGGACAGCCCGGTCATGATCACCGGCGAGACCGGCGTGGGCAAGGAGTTAATCGCTGCAGCCATTCACAATGCTTCACCCCGCCGGGACCAGCCTCTGATCCGTGTAAACTGCGGCGCCCTTCCCGAATCAGTGGTGGACAGCGAACTGTTCGGCCACGAAAAAGGGGCTTTCACAGGCGCCGCGGCCCGGCACCTGGGGCGTTTCGAACGCGCTAATCATGGAACCATTTTTTTGGATGAGATCGGCGAACTGAAACCGGAAATCCAGGTGAAGCTACTGCGGGTGCTGCAAAACGGGGAGATCGAGCGCGTCGGAGGATCCGAGCTGATACGGGTGGATGTGCGTATCGTGGCAGCCACCCACCGTGACCTGGGACGGCTGGTGGCCGAAAGGAAGTTCCGGGAAGACCTTCTCTTTAGGGTCAACGTGTTTCCCATCATGATTCCGCCCTTGCGGGCCCGCAAGAACGACATCCCCGCTCTGATGGATCATTTTATTCAGAAAAAATCACAGGAGCTGTCCATATACCCGGTGCCCGACCTGGGCTCCAAGGCCATCGACAAGTTGATGAACTATGATTGGCCCGGTAATGTTCGCGAACTGGAAAATATCGTGGAGCGGGAGTTGATCCTAAGCCGGAAGGGGCCGCTCACCTTCACGGACTTCGACCGTCGGATGCCCCAAAACAAACTTGCGAGCTTTCCTTCGGAAAAGGACGCTTTGCTGCCGTTGAACGAAGTCATTGCCGATCACATTTACAGCATCCTTAACAAAACCGGCGGCCGCATCAACGGGCCTAACGGGGCTGCCAAAATCCTGGATATGCACCCCAACACCCTCAGGAACCGGATGATAAAATTGGGGATTCCCTTTGGAAAGGGACGGTTTAGGATGGGATAATGATGGCCCTGAAAGGGCCTGATCTATCTCACCACCCGCTGCACTCGAGACGCGAAGGACACTCACTTCTCTTTCCAGACCGGGCTTCGCTTGCTCAGAAAAGCGTCGATCCCCTCCTTGGCATCTTCCGTGGTGCACAGACGCGCAAAAGCTTCGTTCATATACTCGAAAGAGCTGTGATAACCGAGATCCGCCACGCTGTAGAAAGCCTTTTTGGCGATCTGCAGCGCGACAGGGCTTTTCTGCGCCAGCGCTGCGGCCCACTTGCGGGTTTCCGTTTCCAGGTCGGCGTCAGGTATCACCCGGTTGACCAGGCCCATGTCCAGTGCTTCTCCGGCGGAGACCAGGTCGCCGAAAAATAAAAGTTCGAGGGCTCTTTTTCTCCCCACGGACCGGGAGACGGGGATTACCGGACCGACGCAGTTGAGCCCCACGTTGATGGCGGTCAGCCCCAGGCGCGCATTTTCCCCGGCCGTGGCGAGATCGGCAGCCGCCGCAAGACCGGCGCCGTTGGCTGCGGCAACACCATGCACCTGGGCTATCACGGGTTTTTTCAAAGTGCTGATGGTTACCAGCGGGTTTTCCATGCACTCGATCCAATCCCGGTACTCCATTACACTCTTGCCGGCAAAATCGCCCACATCAATACCGGCGCAAAACGCCTTACCCGCACCTTTCACTATGATGACGCGCACCCGGCTGTCCGCGTCCAGTTCCAAAAGCGCCCGGTCGAGTTCCTCTGCCAGCGTGGCATTGAACGTGTTCAGGCTTTCCGGACGGTTGAGCGTAATTTCAGCCACAAAATTATCTCCGATTTCAACAATAACGCACTCATATCCCATGGTATCTCTCCTCGAAACAGGTTCTTCGTTTTTTTACTTTTGGCTCTTAGTCAATCATTGGCTAACAGCCAGAAGTCACGATCCAACAGCTAATTAACTTTTAGACCTCCTAGTATATCCCGCCACCCTTCTTCAACCGTCGCCAGGTGGTGGTCGGTAGCCAGAGGAGCGCGCAACGCCTTTTTGGTGTACTGGATCGATTTGGACGGCAGCTTGACAATGCTTCCGGCCATCTCCAGGGCCGCATCCATTAGCTCTTCGCCGGGCACGACCTGGTTGACCAGGCCGATCCGGTAAGCTTCCCGGGCGGAAATCCTTTTGCAGGTCAATAGGAGCTCGTTGGCCTGGCGGCTGCCGACTACAGCCGGCAAAACCGTATAGGCGCCATAACATAACGCACCGATCTCAGGCCCGATAAACCCGATAACTGCATCTTCACCCGCAACAATCAGGTCGCACAGCAAAGCCTGCTGGGCGCCATCACCAAGTGCATATCCTTTTACAGCCGCTATGGTGGGCTTGGCCAGATGATACAGTTTTTCTTCCTCTTTCAAACTGGCAAATTCAGGCAGCGTTTCCATGGAATCATCGTTGTCATGGCCGGAACAAAAGGACCGGCCCGCACCGGTCAGAATAACCACGCGGATGCTTTCATCCGCTTCAACATCCACCAACGCTGCATACAACTCATTTTTCATCTCCAGATTGATGGCATTCAGTTTGTCAGGCTGGTTCAAGGTGATGATCGCAATCTGTTCCTTCTTTTCAAGCAGAATTTTTGTATAATTCATTGGGATTCCTTCATCATTTGTTACTTTTGAAATCCGGATGGATCAATCTCATCAGGGCGAGTACCAGAATCAGCAATACACCGATGGCCAAAACACTTCGATAGGCTGAGCCGCTTTCCATGGTTTCGATAAAGCAGCCATTTCGCTCGGATTGCGAAGCATTGTCCCCGTCAAATCCATAAAGCGGCCGCGGCGGGGCATCCTGGGCACTGGCAACCACCCTTACAGAAGCAGGCGGCACATCCTGATTGGTGGCGGTTGTCTGGGCGGTGACATCAAACATCAGATAGATGTTGGGTTTCTCTACTTTTACCCAGTAGCCCTCGTAGGCCTCCATCACCGTTGTGTTGGCAATATAGGCGCCATTTTCCCATCTCCACAACCGCTTATCAATATAGTTGTTGGGATTCGGCAAATTAGCGATGGTTTCTGGTCCGAATTCAATTTCACCATTAGGTTTGTATTCAACAACCTGGACATTTTCCCAAAGATAATTGGTAGCATTGGGGGGGGCGATCATGTTCCAGCCCACCTCCAGGCGGACATAGAGTTCAAAAGCCGTAGTCACAAGCACACCTGCATTGGATGCGTTCAACCCTTCCCTGGCAATCATCCAATAGGCCGTACCCGGCTTGAGTTCCAGGTTATCGCCATATTGAATGTATTCGCCGGTGATCGGATCATAAGTGCCGATGCGATAATTGTAGTCATAATTGCCTACGACAGCATCACCGAATGCGCCTTCTGCCATGATTTGATCTGGCCACTGAACATAGGACACCATTTTGAAATCAGCCAGTTCTATGCCGGGTTCGATCTGAATGGTGCTGTCCGTCATGGACGTGCCCATTTTGAAACAATACTCCTGCGACCACGACTGGACGCCGTCAGGATCTTCATGCCCGACCTGCCAGGCGTATTTCATGCCTTCTGCGAGCCCGACAGCAGTATATTCCTCAAGGTTATTTGAGGTCACTTCAAGGAAAGGCTTGATCTGGTCAAAGCGCCTTATCTTCCAGTGAACTATTTCTTCCAGCGGATCAACATCATTGTCCAGGTCATGGAAGGCGCTCGATTCCAGTAAAACATCACCAGCGGGCAAGGACTCATTTTCAGCGGGCATGAGGGCCACCGGTATATCCGGCGGGTCGTTGACCGGAATTACATCTACGGTAATCGTGGCCGTGTCCGAATTCACGGTGCCGTCATAAACCCTGAAGTTGAAGCTGTCCGGGCCGTTGGCATTGGGGAAAGGCACGTACGTATAGGTCCCTGTGTCTGGGTTGGTGATGGTGGCCTGCCCGATGCTGCCATTAACAGCCACATAGTAACTGAGAGCATCCCCGTCCACGTCGCTGGCTATAAGCGCACCACCGTAAGGATTGTCCTCATCCGTGGTCTCGCTGTCGCTACTGACCACCGGCACGTCATTGACCGGATTGATGAAAATAGTCACGGTGGCGACATTTGAATCCAACAGGCTGTCATTGGCCCTGAAGGAAAAGCTGTCCGGGCCATTGGCATTGAGGTTAGGCGTGTATGTGTAATTACCGGTCGCGTCATCGGTGATAACCGCCGTGCCCTTGCTGCCGTTGCTCACGATGCTGTACGTCAGGGGATTATTTTCATTGTCACTGGCTACGAGCGTATCCCCGGAAGCGATATCCTCATCCGTTGTCAAGCTCCCACTATTGGCCACCGGCGCATCGTTAACCGGTGTGATAATAATATTTACCGTGGCTTCGTTGGAAGGTTCTCCAATGTCATCCTCGATGGTGTAAGTGAAACTGTCGGAGGTCGTCTCTGTTCCGTCATGTGCATAGTTCACCGTGCCGTCATCATTGTTCACGATCGTTCCGTTGGCCGGGCTTGACACAATCGAAATCGTGATCAAATCCAATCCGTTTTCCGCGTCACTATCATTGGCTACCAGGTTAAGGGTCGTGTCCGAACCCTCGGCAACGGTGAAGCTGTCATTGCCTGCCACAGGCGCGTCATTCACGGGTGTAACTTCAATACTTACCAAGGCCATATTCGATGGTGCACCAAGATCATCCGCGATGGTGTAGGTGAAGCTGTCAGAAATGGTTTCCGATCCATCATGAATATAGTCCACCGTGCCATCGCCATTGTCTACAATGGATCCGTTGGAAGGATTGGACACGATCACAATGGATGCCAGATTGAGCGTACCGTCGACATCGCTGTCATTGGCCGCCAGATCAATGGTCACAGCCGCATTCTCATCCACAATGGCACTATCATCGACTGCGACTGGCGGATCGTTCTGAGGAGTGATCGTAAGACTTACCGTCACCTCGTTGGATGTTTCGCCGGTCAAGTCGTCTATGGTATATGTAAAGCTGTCGCTAACCGTCTCGGACCCGTCATGGGTATAATCCACCGTTCCATCTATTTTCACATCGACAAACCCGTTGGTCGTGCCAGACGTGATCACAATCGAAGCCAAATCGAGCCCGTCATCCGCATCGCTGTCGTTGGCAACCAGATTCAGGTTGGTAGTGGAATCTTCACTCACGGTGAAGCTGTCAGCCGCTGCCACCGGCGCATCATTTACAGGCGTCACGGTTATGTCAACTGTCACTTCGTTGGATGTGAGGCCGGCAAGGTCCTTGATAGTGTAGGTAAAACTGTCGGTATCAAATTCCGAGCCGTCATGGGTATAATCCACTGTGCCGGTGCTGTCGTTATTAACAACAATCGAACCATAGGTTGGCCCTGATACAATGGTGATGGAGTTATAATCCAGGCCGTCGTCTATGTCATCATCATTAGCTGCAAGATCCAGGTTCGATGTAGATCCTTCAGCGACTGTGAAGTTGTCATCCACGGCTACAGGCTCATCATTGCCGGATATCACCTCGAATGTTGCCGCATCCTCGGCAAACGAATCACCAGGATCAGTGGCGGTAAATGTAATTGTCTCCGAGCCAAACCAATTGATATTCGGAATGGTGATGGTCGCCACCCGGTTGGTGATGTCCACGGTCAGGTCCGTGTTGCCGTTAAATGTCCATGTTATTTCAGTGTCGGCATTGTCCGGATCGTTCACATAGTCGTCGAGGTTTATTGTTGTAAAGGTGCTGCCTTCGGCAATGGTCTGGTCCGGAATGTCACTTACCGCCGGCGCATCGTTCTGCGGCGTTATGGTGAGCGTCACCAAGGCCTCATTGGATGGCTCTCCAGAATTATCGTCGATGGTGTAGCTGAAGCTATCGGATGTGGTCTCAGAGCCGTCATGGATATAGTCCACAGTGCCGTCATCATTGTCCTGGATCGTGCCGTAATTCGGGCTGAGCGTGATCACAATGGAGGAATAATCAAGAGTACCATCTACATCGCTGTCGTTGGCTACAAGGTTGATGGTTGTGCTTTCGCCTTCATTCACAGTGGAACTGTCATCGTCGGCAAACGGTGGATCATTGATATCGGTTAAAGATATGCTGACCAACTGGGTGGTGGTTCCACCCAAGTCATCGGATACGGTAACCGTAAAGCTATCGCTGCCAAACCAGTCCGAATTTGTGGGAGTGAACGTCCAGGCTCCGGTTTCAGCATTAATAGCCGCCGTGCCGTTGGTAGCCTGCGCTG
>JAOZRT010000547.1 GCA_029940035.1 Desulfobacterales bacterium | reverse complement strand
AGCGGAACTCGTGTACAGGATGTAAATAAACTATTGAAAAGTTATGCACAAATATTAAAAATGATGAAGAAGATCAACAAGGGGGGCATGCGCGGATTAGGCCGCGGTATGTTGCCTTTCTGAAGGAGAAAATGTATGTCAGTTAAAATTCGTTTGGCCAGACATGGCGCCAAAAAGAGACCCTATTATCGTATTGTCGTTGCCGATAGCGAAAGCCCCCGGGACGGCAGGTACCTGGAAGCCGTAGGCAGCTACAACCCGTTGCAGGACCCGGCCGAAGTAACCCTGAAAGAAGACAGGGTGAAATACTGGATTGACCAGGGCGCCTTGCCATCCGACACCGTAAAAAGCATATTGAAAAAGGAAGGTTTGTTCGCGAATCCGGCATAATACCTCTACTCCAATTCTCAACAGCCAACAAAGGAGCGAAGCGATGAAAGATCTGATCTGTTACATTGCTAAGGCGCTAGTTGATGATCCGGACCAAGTAGCTGTAAACGAGGTTGAGGGAAAACAGACTTCCGTCCTTGAGCTGAAGGTGGCCAAAGAGGATCTAGGAAAAGTGATTGGTAAACAGGGCAGAACCGCAAGAGCGATGCGCACCATTTTGAGCGCTGCATCCGCAAAGATAAAGAAACGTACGGTCTTGGAGATTATCGAGTAGTTTCGTGGATAACGTTCGCTTTTTATCGATGGGTAAGATTGTCGGTGCCCACGGCATCAAAGGGGCCTTGAAGGTCTATTCATATGCCGAATCAGTGTCCAGCTTCAAGCCTGGCAGTTCTGTCATTCTTGAAGCCGACGGCTTTGAAAAAGCGTTTACCATTGAGTGGGTCAAGCCGCATCACAAAACCGTTCTAGTGGCTTTTGAGGGAGTGACCAACCGCAACCGGGCCGAGGAGCTTGTCGGCCTGGAGCTTTTTATGGCTCGGGATTTGCTCGAGACGTTGGAAGAAGGGGTTTATTATTGGTCGGACATCATCGGGCTCGCCGTCTATACGGTTGAGAATGAATACCTCGGTCGCGTGGCGTCGGTTATGCAGACCGGCAGCAATGATGTGTATGTCGTAAAAAATGAACAAGGCCAGGAGCCTGCCGAAATATTGGTCCCGGCCCTTAAATGGGTTGTACGGGAGATCGATGTGGATCAAAAGGTGATGCGCGTCGATTTGCCGGAAGGGTTGCGGGAGCTTTGAATGGATTTCACGGTATTAACCATTTTTCCGGACATGTTTCACGAGTTCTGGGATTACGGTATGGTCGGCAGGGCCATCGGCCGGAAGCTCATATCCGCCTCGGCCATGGATATCAGGGAATTTGCCTCGGATAAGCACCGGACAACCGATGACAGGCCCTATGGCGGGGGGTGCGGCATGGTCATGAAACCGGAGCCGTTGGCTCGCGCCATTCAGGAGGCTAAGCAAACGTCGCCCTTGTCGACGACGCTTCTGTTGACGCCTCAAGGGCGCCCGTTCAATCAGGAAATGGCCCGGTCGTTTGCCGGGCAAGACGGTTTCATACTGGTTTGCGGCCGTTACGAGGGAGTGGACGAGCGTATTTGCCACGACCTCGTGGACCATGAAGTTTCCATCGGGGACTATATTCTGACCGGCGGTGAACTGGCGGCCATGATTGTGATCGAGGCGGTGACAAGGCTGGTGCCGGGTGTGCTCGGCGGTGAGGATTCAGCCGAGCTGGATTCCTTTTCAGGGGAACTCTTGGAGCATGCTCATTTTACCCGACCGCCTGTGTTTGAGGGTCAACAGGTACCGGATGTGCTGTTGTCCGGCAATCATCGGGAAATTGAAAAGTGGCGTTTTGAATCGTCCGTGGTTCGGACATTCCTGAAAAGGCCTGACCTGTTGGAAAACAGGGCATTGAGCCGGCGGGAAGTCGAACTGCTGAAGGAATGGTGTAGCAGGATTGAAAGCATTGTCCAGGCCCAATCTGCACGTGGCACTGATTCACCATCCGGTGGTCAGTAAAAACGGCGA
>JAOZRT010000546.1 GCA_029940035.1 Desulfobacterales bacterium | reverse complement strand
CGCTGTTCTCGTCTATTTTTTTCGATTTTTCCATCATTTTCCTTGGCCGTGCTCATAAAACTACCAGCAGGGCCGACAACAGAACCTTTTTTATTTTCATTTCCAACTCCTTCATCTCGTGCCTGCGCTCCGGTGTGGGAACGGGCATAGCATGATGTGCTTTGCAGTAACGGAGGCGGAGCCTCCGGGTAACCGTTCCCACGCAGAGCGTGGGAAGTGTGACCGGCATGGTCGATAACTAACTGGTGAAAGTCCAGTCACGGACCTGAAAGGAGGTAACGTGTAGGCGAAGGCAAGGGTGCCTGAAGAAACTCCCATGGGCTGCCCGATGAGGGAATAACCGGCCGTGTGGGAGCCAATGACGGATCTGAAGGAAGCCGTAGCTGAAATTGCCACTCAAGCTTGGTGCGAACCTCTGGCAGGCCTGGGAAGGGAGGGTGAGGTACCTTCCACTGCCGAAGCCCGATATCCTTTTCGTAACCCGACCAGGTAGAGGAGGTGGGTGGGCAATGACACAGCTATCGATCTTACCCGGTGAAGGGCCGTCTGTTCCGTGGCCGCTGTAACTACGACAGCGTGCCCCTAAGCATTGCAGAGATGTAGATGTTATGGGCAGGGGGTCTGCAGATGAAGCCGTAGTAGTCGTAAAGGTGGGAGCCGATGAAGGTGCGGTGACGTACCCGAGGATAAAACTTCCATCAAGTGATCCTTGTAAATTGAGGATTGGAGACGAAGGGTGGAACATGTGACCGAGATTTGATGTTTCGTTATAAACTATCGCCTTGAGATCAGCCCGTAAGGGAGCAGTTCGTTGCTGAAAACGTATGCTTCAGTGTATCGGATCTGCCGGGATTGACGACCGGGTGATGCAAAGGAAGTGAAATGAGACAGCAGAATCTGTTCTATGATGAGGAAGACATTTTCGGAAGGTTATGTTCGCTGAAGGTGTTGAGGGACGGTTTTAAGGCGGTCAGGAAGAATCACGGCGCTCCCGGCATTGATGGGGTGAGCATTGAGGAATTCGAAAGCCATCTTGAGCGAGAACTCAAAGTCCTGAAATGGGAACTCGAAGGCTGGAAATACAAACCGCAGCCGGTTAAACGGGTGGAAATCCCGAAACCGGGAAAAGATGCGGGGGTTCGCCTTCTTGGGGTTCCCTGTGTACGCGACAGGGTGGTTCAAGCTGCTCTGAAGCAACTATTGGAACCGATTTTAGACCCGAAATTTTCAGATAACAGCTATGGTTTCAGGCCTGGCCGGAATCAGCGTAAGGCGGTGGAATCAGCCCGAAGAATTGTCCGTTCGGGTAAAGAGTACGTTGTAGACATTGACCTGTCCAAATTTTTCGATCGAGTACATCATGATCGTCTAATAGCCAGATTGGCGTTGTTCATTCCGGATAAGCGGATACTCAGGCTTATCGGCATGACGCTCCGGAGTGGCGTAATGAAAGATGGTCTTGTAAGTGCCACAACGGAGGGGACAGTTCAAGGGGGGCCATTAAGCCCGCTGTTGAGCAATGTCGTGTTGGACGAACTGGACAAGGAGCTGGAAAAGCGAGGGCTGAAGTTTTGTCGTTTTGCCGATGACTGTAATATCTTTGTAGGTTCACAGAAGGCGGCAGAGCGGGTAATGCGTAATATCAGTCAATTTATTGAGAAAAGGCTGAAGCTGTTGATCAACCAAAAGAAGAGCAAAGTTGCGTTGTCCAGGTATGTGAAATTTCTGGGTATGACGATCATTGCCGGTGCTATGGTGATTTCGGGGCAGTCTATAAACCGAGCCATGGCAAAGGTAAAAGAACTGATACCCAGGGGTACGAACCTGACACTGGAACGGGCCATTAAAAGATTGAACAGCTGGTATATGGGCTGGTCTGCCTATTATAGCATGACCGAATATCCAAGCCAGCTCCAGAAGATTGAGGCCCATACCAGACGCAGGCTCCGTTCAAGGCTGGTGGATCAGCAGAAACGCAAGCGGTACCTTTATAAG
>JAOZRT010000228.1:1791-7383 GCA_029940035.1 Desulfobacterales bacterium | reverse complement strand
CAAACCTGAGTGGGTTCAGTACCTTCCGCCCTTACAGTTTAGTTAAAATATTTTTAATAGCGAATCGACAAAACGATTCAGTGACAATTTTTTAATCCAAAGGACCAATAAAATATCTGTTGAAGCAAATGGAAACTTTTATGGAGTTAGGTTTACAGCTGAAAACGGAGAGAAATTATCTATGCGAATTATAAATACAGTATTGGTCATATCGTTACTACTGGCTGGAATCCAGGCGACACCCACAAATGCTTGCACTACTTTTTCCCATAAGGCTGCTGATGGTATCATTTTCGCTGGTAATATGGACCTGCTGGTTCCCACTAGCGGCCTGGTGGTGGTGAACCGGAGAGGCATCTCGAAGTGGAACATTCGTCCCAATAAAGACGGCACAATTGCCCGTTGGATAACACGCTACGGTTCCGTTTCGTTTAACCTCGCCGGGCGAGGATTTGCATGGGGGGCTTAAACGAGAAAGGTCTCGCCATTCAAACTCTGGAAGTGCGGACCGAGGTTTATCCGGAACCTGATCACCGGATTCTATTTGATAATGGATCATGGATTCAATACGCACTAGACATGGCGGGCTCGGTGGAAGATGTAGTCAAAATGGATAAAACGATACGCCCCGTCAAGGATGGCGGATATGGTTTTCACGCCATCATAGCGGATGCTTCAGGTGCAAGTGCAGTTGTTGAATACTTTGACGGCAAAATGGTAGTATACAATAGAAAGACTCTGCCAGTATGTGCATTGTCCAATATCGCTTACGAGAAAGCGCTTTGGTCCTACAATAACGATGGCCCCAAGTGGTGGTGGTTTGGGATGGGAGACTCACCTGAACGGTTTGCTACTGTAGCCAAACGGATGGTACAGTACAAGCCTGACACTCACACGAACAGTATTCGCTATGCTCTTGAATCCCTAACCCTTGCTGCAAACCAATATACTCAGTGGAGTGTGGTGTATAATATCGAAAAACGCAAAATTTGGTTCCGCACTGTTCGCAGTGGCAACATAAAGGAGATGACCCTGAATGATTTTGATTTTCCGTGTAATGCCCCGTCCCTGATGCTGGATGTCGACACACACGAGCATGGCTATGTGGCTGATAAATTTCAAATCTATGACCGTCAGATGAACAAGCGTGTATTCAGTGAAGCGATGACCGATTACGGTATTTCAGTTTCAGCGAAAGATACGGAATGGCTCATGGACCACTTTGAATCGTTCCATTGTGCCCCCTGAATGTTACATCAAAAGTTGCTGATTAAAAAGCGACACTTATGTCTATAATCAAACGCTCGATCTCTTTCATTCAAGGCAATAACTGGAGAATTAAATAGTCGCCCAAAGTTAGATAAAAAGATACCAAAAAACAACCCTCTCCATTAATCGAAAGGGGTTGTTTCATTACAAACGCTATTAAATGCAAATCAAGTCACATGCATATAATCACCTGAGATTGCTTTTTGAGGTATTTGTAAACGTATTACCGATGATTTGATCAGTGGTTCAGAGTGTTGTTAATTTCATTCTTTTTCAGCCAATTATAAAGATTGGGTAACGTTGTTTCATATTTCTTTGCCACAAATGATTTTGTTGACCCGTTTTTAAGCAGTGCAACGATCTCTTCATGGTATTTATCCAGTTTTGATTTGCCAGGACCTTTTGGTCTGCCAAGTTTCATGCCTTCATAGCGAGGTTTCCCGTCCACATAATCCAGATAATGCTTTTCGTTAAATTCTTCCGGAGCATCAAGTGGAAGAAGACGGCTTTCCTTAAGAGAAGCCATCATTTGATCAAATGTTACTTTCCAACCGTCAAAGTGCAACTTTGCGGTTGACGTAATGACCCCATCAAGATCAAAAATCATTGCATCAAACTCATATTCCCTTGAAGCTCGATGTAGTCGTGCGCCCGCACCATCCTTTTTCTGTTCCATAATCTTCCTTTTTCGAAATAAAAACCGCCGCAGGCAAGTTGCACCTGTCCAGCTTCCAAAAGGCGTATAGCCTCCGGGTAACAGGCTTGCGGCTTATAGTTTGATTTCATTAATTGGCAATCTATTTGCTATGTTGGTATAATAAGATGCAATTGGGTAATTAACCCGCCAAATACTATGGGGTTTCAGCCCATAGTATTCCTGATGTCATTTTTCCCACACTTCCATCAAGGGTCCATTCCTCCCGAAAACCGGGTCCATTTTCGGGAGAGGTACGGATTTCATGTTGTGATCCACTTGCGGTCGTTCATTGGGTCTCCCGTATTGCATATTCGGGGACTGCCCTGCAGGATAGGCCTCAACTTAGGTTATACTTTTATATGTCACCATAGGCGGCTATTGGCAAAAGATCGGCTGGATCCGGTTTTAAATTTTTTTCAAAAGCCATTACTTTGGAGTCACTGGTAAAAGAACAATAGGGTATCAATTTTCGAGGATTGAAATTAGCCTTACACAGTGAATCATTTGAGCATGGAATACCAAGCAGTAGCTATGGAATAGCGATAATCGCACAAAGGCTACTCGGTATCAACGGCTCGGGTGTGGACTGTGTGTAGCAGATATCACCACCGACAGGACAGCCGGTGTCACCAACCACGCCAACCACCGGTGGTAAATTGTCAAATCCATTGCACTTCGAGGCGTTCACCTCCACATCGGTATCAATACTCAGGTCGACCATGCTGTTTTGCATCAGTGTATTGGCCACGATATCCGCATCCGCCTTGCCGCCGCCTATGGTCAACCCGGTCTGGTTAGCGACCACATAGTTGCGGTAGACAAGAATATTACTCGGGTTATGAAAAACATGTATAACCTTTATGCCTGCGCCATTGTTTTCAATATTGTTGCCTGCGATTGTGGTGTTGCTTGATTCACCTACCTCAATTCCTGCTCCATACAACCCACGAAAATCATTGTTCGCAATTACCACATTACTGGGCCCGGCATCGCTTGCCTGTCTGGGCGCGCTGCTCACACCCTGCGTACCATACGTGATGCCTTGGGAGTTAATAAAATCCGGCGTGCTGGAAAAGCGATTTTTCAAAATGATAGTGCCATTTCCCTGATTACTCACCCCATTTAAATTATTGGTGAAGCGATTGCCTCTGATAGTGGTGTCATTGCATTGTACCAGCAGTCCGTTCATGCTGAAACCGCTTATTCTGGAATTACGCAGTTGACTGCCGTCGCCGGTGAATTTAACACCGTCCCAGGCATAGTAAAGTCCACCGAAACCGCTTGCATATACACCATCCACCAGCATGGCACTGCCGTTATCTTCGATGGCATATGGCGGATCATTGGGATCAACGCCGGCCAGATTGCCGTCCATCAGGTGGTTCACCATGCAGTTGCGAAGTTGCGTATTATCTGCGCCGCTAACCAATGTTTCTGAAAAATGACCGGAAATGTTTACCACTGGAAAGGTACGCATAACAACCGCGGATAGAAACGTAAGGCCATAGCCGGTGCCGCTCACTGGCATGAAATCCAGATCCGGCTCTTCACAGATCAAATGATGTCCCGCTTTCAATTGCAGGGGAAAACGTTCGCCATTAGCTGCATCATAATCGCCCCGTGCTACATAAATCGGTTCATTGCCGGAGCTCAGGGAGATTGCCTGGCTGATGGTTTTGCAAGGTCTTGCGGTACTGCCGCAAGTACTGGTATCGCTACCGGACTTTTCATCGACGTAAACACCGCTGCCATCTGTATAGGTGGATGCAATGATCTCCACGTTATTGCTGTCGATGTTTCCACTCTGGTCCATGGCATTTACGACTACATAATAGTTCTTGCCGGCACTTAACCCGGCCAGTGTTGGCTGTAATTCTCCCGGATCGGTAACTAGTGTCGGCCAGCTGAAGTCCTGAGCACCAGAGGAACTCGCCAAATAAATCAAATACTGTATATCGCTGCTGGCCGTGATATTGTCCGTCGCGGCATTCCAGTGCAGTGATGCGCTTTCCCCGCTCACTTTATTCGCACTATTTGCACCACTGAATACAGGTGCGGTGGTATCACCAACGGCACGCATGGTTAGTTTGATGCATTGCTGATCGCTGAGCGTGTCCGTATAGTAGGTGCTTTGATAAATTAACTGATCGCTGCCGTCGAACGCCTCTGCCTTGATTCGCCGGGCAACACCTTTTGCCAGGTTAATTGTTTCTTCTATGGTATTTGAAACGACTGCATTACGACTGATGGCACTCAATCCCGGACTCTCTATATCCAGGATCAGCTTACTTACATCGGCAGGTGTCTGCCCGGTCGAGGTCATGCCACTGCTGATATCCCACGTACCTATGGCGACGATTACACTGACATCGATAGCCAAAGATGTATCCAGTTCAATCTGACCACGAATTTCACCGCTAACAAACTGGTCGGAGAAAATATTGACGTACATGCGGCCGGCTAGAATGTCAGCTTCTAATGATTCGTCATACTGCCACTGCCCCAGCTTGGGATTGCCCGCAGGCAAGGTATGTTGAACGATCGCACTTTCTACACCTCGCTCGGCGGGGCCATGAATAGACACCGCGGTCTCACTGCCTTCCAGATTCTGGTAATTGATGTCATAGGCCAGCAGATTATGTACGGTGTCGATGAGAAAGCGGCCACTGCCAGTAGCATTTGAAGTGGATGCCGGCACTTGCTGGGCACCATCCAGTTGTGCGCTGTAGGGGCCAATGGTCAGGCCGTAAGTGCTAAAACCAGTCACAAGAGCACTAACGGTTTGGGCATTGCTATCAACTATTGAATTCGTCAAGCCCCGCCAGAAATAGCCATTGTACTGCTTGGCGAGCAGGATGGATGCGGCACTCGCTCCGTCGGGGATATCGGCGTCGGCATAACTGATGGTCACGGTCACCTGCTTGTTGAAGAGGATACCCTCTGGCGCAAAAGTATAAGGCGTACCCAGACTTCCAGATATTGAGTTTGTCATTATGCTAATAAGCGTGTCCCCTGAAAGTGCGCCGGCCGGAATGGTGATTACAGCCCTGCCGTCGCTGCTGGTCGCTGTGCCGCCTGCATTACCGATTACGGCGCTGGTGCTGCCGTCAGATTCATCCACGTCACCATTACTATCGCCGCCCCCGTTACTACCACCGCATCCAATATAGCAGATCAAAGTCAAGCCGAAAATAATTGCTGATAGAATGCGTTTTATTTCTTGAGCCCATTTTGAATGGTTACAGGTCATGGCGTGCCATCCTTTCACAGTAAGAATCATTGCTGTGTTAGATTGATAATAGTAGCGCAATCTTCTATCTTGATTTTCATTTAGATACTAAAAAAGCTTTTGTTTCAACAGAAAATACAGAATTTGAATCAGCCCATTCAGATTGGCGAGTTGTCTACAGCAGTTTAGGGTGCCCATAAAATTATTATGTAATCGTTCGGTTGCCATTAAAACACGAAGATTGGCTTGTGCAGGGGGCACGTCAACCTTCTCAAGGTCTTCTGGCAACCTTTAGGTGCGTATATTATTCAAGGGGTGCAAGGAGATGACCAAAGCCATTTAATTATAGATTGAGGAGAGAAAAAAAGCTATAATTTTATGGGCGTCCCCAAGTTCT
>JAOZRT010000228.1:0-1691 GCA_029940035.1 Desulfobacterales bacterium | reverse complement strand
CTAAACTAGTTAGGCCAAATTCCGCTTTGTTTGATGGGTGAACATAGGGGTAGACAGATCAACTTTTGGGCGACCATTCTTCAGGCTTTTTTATATTGGTTCCCGGGATGGGGTTTGGCAATTGGGAGTCTCTTAGAATACCTGTACGAATTTTCTTATGGAAAGTAGCATATTTCATTAGTTCTCTTGATGGGTTCGTCTTTCGAGGATTAATTATTCCAATTTTCTTTTTATTCTGTTGCGATACAAGACGCAAAGACTCTGCAAGATCGCTATCGTTTGAAACAACAATTGCACAATCGAATTTATCCAACCATGAATCGTTTAATAAATGTACGGCGATATTAACGTCAGAGCCTTTTTCCTCTGTTTTAATAATTGGAACAAAAAATCTCTTTTCTCCGTATTTGCTTTGATCGCTGGACAGGGGGGCCACTGTGCCATTTCTGTCGTGGGGCAAAACAACTGGAACGTTGAAACGTCGTACCTTAAATTTGCTATTATTCCATCCTTTAAATTTTTTGTGGTTCCATGAGAGGGGCAACAATACATCTTGAGTGCTAAAGTGCCCTAAATGAACAGATAACTCAGGGATATGCTTTTGCAAGGCTCTCAGGTAGGTTTTTTGTCGTACGGGTTGGCGAGGGTCTAACTTCCCTGTTACGTGTGCTGTAAAATATTTTATAGCTATGATGTCGTGTTGCGGATTGAGCAATTTCTGGAAAAAAGATTTAAAATCAAGCCATTTATAGGAGGTGTTCTTTACAGCGCCATAATAGAAATTGAATCCATCAATATAAATATATGTTCGCATTAATGCCCTTAAAAAAGCAGGGGCCTCAAGGTTTCCCAGGAGGCCCCGCGCCCTGAGTCGAAACTGCAGGGGTAGTTTATTGACAATAATATGGTCCGTAATTCACGGATTGTCAAGAAAAAAGCATATTCCGAAGCTATCATCGGCATATGTGGTAGGAACTTGAGAGAATAAACGCTATATAGCATAAAGTCGACGGGTTGTCCAGTTATTCATGCGTGAATAATCCCCTCCCTCCCTCGCGGATCGTGAGTTGTCGGGTGTTGCTTGACGACCTTTTAAGCACATGTTAAATAAATAGTCCGTCCCAATATCCATCCTTATCCACACCTAAAAAAATGGGAGAAAAATGAGAAAAGCAAGCTGCTTGTTGGTTATTGCATTGTTGTTGATAGCCTTGCCGGCAATGGCTTTTGGGTGGGACAGCCAAAATGCACGGGAATCCCTCGCTGGCTTAGATGGAGTCAGGGTGCTGGTGGAAGTAGAACCACCCGATTTTCAAAGCGGTGGTTTTTCAGAATTCGGGCTAATTACAGGAACTAAAACTTCGAATGGCTGGTATCAAAGTTTTAAGTGATGAGGAATATGTTAAGGTCCCTGGTGGCCCATATCTTTATGTGTCTGTTGGTATACTTGGTCCCTCACCGTATGTCTACAATGTATCAATTGGAATGCGTCAAGTAACTACCTTACTAAGAAATTCTTCGGGACCTATTTATGCCACCACATGGGACGTTGGCTCATTGGGATTGACGAGCAATCTTATGAAAATACGATCGGTCGTAAAAGACAATATGGATAAATTTATAAACGCATGGTTATCAGTTAATCCAAAATAGAATATTTATTCACGCGTGAATCAGTTTAGGGACGCCCA
>JAOZRT010000227.1 GCA_029940035.1 Desulfobacterales bacterium | reverse complement strand
GTCAGTTCGTCAATCCTGTAGTTGCGATATAATGAATAATGGTCAAGTCCTGATTAAAAGTTGTCACGTTGAATGCTTTATTAATCGGATCTTGAGCGGATTTCACCAGGGCGGTTTTTGGTATCTGTCCCTGACTACCGACCACCGTACTCACTTTCTCACCTTCTTACCATCTGATGTTCTGTGGCTCTGTCCTCCGTCTTCCGTCCTCTGTGGTTCTGTCTTCCGTCCTCTGAGGCTCTGTTTTACTGCGAGACCTCGTTCACGATTTCAGCGATGTCCTTCACTTCGAGAACTTCCTCAAGTTCCAGGTTCAGGCGGCTCTCTTCGAAGTTGGTGATGCAATAGGGACAGGCGGTTGCCAGCACCCCGGCGCCCGTATCTTTAGCCTGGTGCAGCCTCAGATCAGAGAACCTTTCGTCCTGGGGGGTATCCATCCAAATGCGCCCGCCGCCGCCGCCGCAACACAGGCTGTCTTGATGCGAATCGACCATCTCCGTAAGTTCCAGGCCTTTTATCTTTTGAAGCAGATCGCGCGGGGCTGCGTATATATCGTTGTGCCGTCCCAAATAACAGGGGTCGTGATAGGTGACCTTCTTTACATATTCCCCGCTGAGTTCAAGCCTGTCCGCATCCACCAGCTCCATCAGATACTGGGACAGATGCACCACTTCGAAATTCACCATGAATTCCGGATATTCGTTTTTAAAGGTGTGCAGGCAGTGGGGCGAGGATACCACGAGTCTTTTTACACCGCGGTCGATAAAGGTTTTGATGTTATCCCTGGCCAGTTGTTTGAAAACCTTCTCGCTGCCTGTTTTGCGGATGCTTTCACCACAGCAGTTTTCTTCATTACCCAGTATGCCGAAATCCACCCCTGCTTTGTTGAAATTATCGACAGTGGCCCTGGCAACCTTTTTCATCCTCGGGTCATAGGAAAAATAACAACCGACAAAATACAGGATCTCCATGCCTTCATCGTACGGTTTGACGTTGAGATCCTTGGCCCAGTCCGCCCTTTTCTGCCGTTCGCCCTGCAGGGGGTTGCCTTCGGAGATGAGGCTGGCCCGTGCCGTTCGGGCAGAGCGGACGGAAGCGGGAAATACTTCATATTCAGAGGCGACCCGGCGCAGGGAAACGCTTACCTCTATCTGTTTTACCCCCCGGGGACATCTGTCGGGGCATCTCCCGCAGGTGGTGCAGCGCCAGATGTCATCACCGTCGATTTCGGTTAGGCCGAAGGTGGCCTCCCGAATTATTTTTCGCATGCTGAATTGCCGGACCCGGTTCCATGGGCAGACCGCATCACATAAACCGCACTGAAAACAAAGCCGGAAGGCATCCCCACCGGCCTCCATGATTTCATCGACAACTTCTTTAAAGGGGGCTACTGTTTCCAATGTCAATTTTTACCCTTCACCATTTATTCTTATTTGAGGTTTCCACTGAAATCAGCGTTGAAGCTTTTCCAAACAGAACGATATTTTCGATTCACGCTTTGTCTTGATTTATCATTATACTGAACCATATTTCTTGAGTGAGAGTTCATAGCGACGAAGTCGCGTTTCATAACATCGTGGTACACGATGTTATTCTTTTTCCGACATGCGGCTCAGCACAGCCTTTATTTGCTGCAATCCGTATTTGCTGGTCAAGGCTTCCAGGCCGATCTCCATCTCTTCCTGTTCGACCTCTTCATCGACCTCCTCTTCCCTTTCTTCGTAGATCAACGCGTCCGTAATACACCATTTGACACAGAGCGGTTCATCTTCGCCCTCACACATGTCGCACTTCAAGGGAAGCCCGGAGTCAGGTTCCTTGAACTCGGGCCTGGACGGGCAGGAGGCCCTGCAAAAAGCGCACTCCTCATATTCCTTGCCGTCAATGGTATACTTATCCCTTCCGGCGCACTCTGCAGGCGTATATTCCCCGGCATATACCGGCACATACATGTCCGAGTATGGTTCCCGAATCACGCGGATACGCGACCGGGCAGGATTGCTGCTGCTGTATTTCGGTTCCGCGTGAAAGGCCGAACAGATCACTTCGCACGAACGGCATCCATTGCACTTGTCCACGTCGACCCTGATGGTCTTGATGGTTTTCTTAGGCATCCGTCAGAATTCCCCTATTAATAAAATCTTCAGCTACGTAACCAAGGCCCAATTCCTTTAAGGATTCCAGGGTGGGTATCCCCTCATTGTTCCATCCCTTAAATGCGTAATAAGTGTCCAAAAGCTCCTTTTCGAGTTCCGGAATTCTTTTTTTCCAGTGATCCTCGGGCGGCTTTTCATCCTTCCTGCGCATCCCCCTGCGAATATTGTTGGCCCTTACCAGGGTCCGGTAACGTTTGACGGCCTGGGTCAGTTTTTCCTCGTCCATTTCGATGCCGACGCCAAAAGAAATGAATTTCGGATAATTGTGGATATGATACGGGGCCTTCAAATGGAATGAAGAGAGCCCGGCGCACATGCCCAGGGCGTCGTCAATGTAGTGCATTTTTTCCATCCAGTCGACAATCTCACAGGTCATCTCGACCGTGGGATAATAGGGCATGGAGTTTTCACCCCGCGGTTCCCAATCCAGAAAATACTGTTTGAACTTGTCGTCCGGAACCTGGAACCAGTCCTTAACAAACTTTTCCCGATGCTCTCTTTTGGGAAAAGGCGCCTGGGGAAACTGTCCTTCGATCTGGGTGATATTGATCTTTTCGCCGGTACAGTACATGAGAAAGTAAATGGGGTTCAACATGCCCAGTTTCAGGGGCAGCTGCTCGTGTTTTTTGATATTGTTATGCGCATATTCTTCCGCACCGTGGCCGATCTCCTTGGCCGCCCAATGGGTGCCGTTGGCCAGGACATCGCCGATCCCTTCCCGACGCACGATTCTGTCCAGCATCCAGAAAAACCGGTCCTCACTTTTTTCCGGCATTCCCTCGAAGTCAGCTTCCGTTAGTATACCGTTTTCCAGAAGTTCAAGGGCAAAGGCCATCACCTGGGGCGCCGAATAGCCATCTACGCCGTATTCCGTGGCCTTCTGGGCAATGGTCAACCCGAAATCCAGGTTGGACATGGCCGCCATGGTGTAAGTCAGCTTGGTGAAGCACTTCATCATGTACGTGGGCAACCCCGGCATGTTCAAGGTAGCCCCGCATTTCAGGGGGCAGTTGTAGCAGCTGACCATGCGTGTCCGGGCACTGTCCAGGGTCTCCATCCACTCGGCGGCGATTTCGTCCGTCCAGTAATCCCTTCTGCGCGTGCGGGAGTTCCCCCAGGAAAAATTTTCGGTGTGCCACTTCTCGTCATGGATCATCATCTCCTGGGGGGACCCAAGCACGGACAGGATCGGGATGACCCCCGGTATGGGATGATCTTCCCGGAATTTTATATATTCCATCACTTCGTTGCATTGCTCAAGGAATTCGGCCGGCTGGGCCACATGAATGTCGCTGGTCCCTCGCACGACAATGGCCTTGACGCCTTTGTCGCCCATGACTGCCCCGATGCCGCCCCGGCTGGCACTGGAACGGCCCTGCTCGATGGAGGCGAAGAACACCCGGTTCTCGCCGGCCAGGCCGATGGCTGCCACCTGGGCCTTGGGTTCGTTGAGCTCCTTCATTATCAGCTGGGCGGTTTCATTGGACCCTTTGCCCTTAAGATGGGAGGCATCTCGTATCTCCACCTTGTCGTTGTTTATCCATATATAAACCAGGTCTGGGGATTTTCCCCGTAGGATCACCTTGTCAAAGCCGGCGTGCTTCAGTTCCGGCGC
This sequence comes from Desulfobacterales bacterium, assembly GCA_029940035.1. GTDB lineage: Bacteria > Desulfobacterota > Desulfobacteria > Desulfobacterales > B30-G6 > JAJDNW01. The sequence continues at coordinate 3,635 of JAOZRT010000227.1, read as the reverse complement.
CCAGAAACCGCCCATCATCGAAAAGTGCATCAGCTTGGTCTGAGGGGATATGGTGGTTACAATGGTACGATTGCATCCTATGGCAGGTGTTCCGCACAGAAGCCCTGCGGAGAATATAAGCAGATTTTCGGGTGAGAATGCATCGACTTCAGGGGGCACCCTGTCCCACATTATCTTAGCGTTGGTCCCCAATCCCCCCAAATACAATTCGGTATCTTTGGGGTCAGTGGCGACCCTTTCAATATTTCCGCGGGTTAAATCGATTTCAAGGTTAAATCCCGTTTCTGCGTATCTCATGTCTGTCCCCTGCTGTTATAGAGATATGGCGTGTTGATGTGGTCAATGTGGCTATAAACTAGCTATATTTTAGTTATAATAAAGCTTTTTAGGCGTTTATTTAAAGTTTGTCAAGTCAAATATTCGCGTTAGGTAGACGGTAAGTGCTCCGCAAAATAAAATAATCTCTCACAGATGTAACGCTGCCTGCGTTAAACAAACCTGCTGCGATCCATTAAAAAATCCCTATAGATTTTGAAGTATTCGGTATCTTCGTACTCGATGGGTTCAAGGGGCAGACGATTGAAATTTAAAATGTCGGCATTGGGGCAGGCCAGCAGGATGGGGCTGTGCGTTGCGACAATGAATTGGGCATGTCCCCTGCGGCTCATGGTCTGGAAAAGGCCCAACAGCTCTAACTGGCTTTTGGGTGACAAGGCGGTCTCGGGTTCGTCCAACAGGTAGAGCCCTTTAATTTTATAACGGGCCCTGAAAAGCGACATGAGGGATTGCCCATGTGATTGTGACATGAGGGATTTCCCGCCGAAATATTTGAGCATCCCCGGGTCCATGGACGCCCATTCGTCCAGGTTTTTCGCAAAATTACGAAAAATGTCCGCAGCGAAAAAAGATCCCGGCACCATGCCGTCAGCCCATTCCAACCGGATAAACCGATACAGTTCATCCTCATACGGATTGAGTTCAACGCGTGTGCGTTTAAGGCCCCGCCAGATATGAAAGCCGCTACGGTGGGCCAAGGCTTCCAGCAGGGTCGACTTGCCGGATCCGTTTTCACCGACAAAGAATGTCACCGCCGAGTTGAGGGTAATCTGGCTGGTCTTTTGAAATAGATCGAGTGAAAAAGGATAGTTATCCAAAGTCGGATATTCATTGTTCAGCAATGTAACGCGGGTGAGATGCATGCCTACTCCTTATGATTGGTTGCCAAGTGATGACGTACAGCGTTTTGCTCAAGCAGTCATCCGTTTTTAACCAAATTTGAGGAAAATGCAACTGTTATACTTGTTATTCCAGGGCTGTCTGCTAACATATACCGCTATGGACACCCAGTTGGTCGAGAAAGTGCTTGCCGGGGATGTCAAAGCGGCATCCCGGCTCATGCGGGATATAGACGATGCTGCTCCGGATACGGCAATCCATCTCAAACGCCTCTACCCCCATACGGAACACGCTCACATCATTGGCCTGACCGGCGCACCCGGTGCCGGCAAGTCAACCCTGATGGACGGCATGATCCAGCACTTGCGCCGGCAGGGAAAAACCATCGGCGTACTGGCCATCGACCCCACCAGCCCCTATTCCGGCGGCGCCATTCTGGGAGACCGCATCCGCATGCAGCGCCACGCCAACGACAGTGCCGTCTTTATAAAAAGCATTGCCACGCGTGGCCACATGGGTGGGCTTTCACAATCCGCTTTCGGCATAACAACCGTCATGGCGGCCATGGGCAAGGACGTGATCCTTATTGAAACCGTTGGTGTCGGCCAGGATGAAACAGATATTATACGCCTGGCTCACACAACCGTGGTCGTGGTCACCCCCGGCATGGGCGACGGCATCCAGGCCGTCAAATCCGGCATTTTGGAAACAGCTGACATCTTTGCGCTCAACAAATCCGAATTGGAGGGATCTGAAACAACCCTGGATGAGATCAAAATGATGCTCAACATGCGCCAGGGCCAAAAACACGATTGGGAACCCCAGGTTGTCAAAACCGTTGCGCTTCGCGGCCAGGGCATTGATGGGCTGCTGCGGCAGGTGCAAAACCACTGGAACTTTATAGAAACCAAAGGGTTGAAAGGTTATTGGCAACAAAAAGCGCGTACTGAAATGATGATCCACTTCAGGCGTCTTCTTATGGAGCGTTCCTTATCAATGCTGAACCCAGGTCAAACGTGTCAGGCGATGGTGGACAGGATTCTTGACCATGAAGTCGACCCGTACACGGCCGCAGCGGAATTGGTCGCACAGGTATTGAAATGATGAGGAGCACAAAGGTTTTTAATATTTTGAGTGGCTAAAATATTGCCTTTGCTAAGTACCCTGAATTCATTGCCATTCACCTTCTCAAGTTCTCATCTTCTTAAGTTCGTTCTTCTATGTATTCAGCAGTGCATCCGACACCAGCCCCACCACTCCCCAGATGGCATCAGCCGAAAGATGAAGTTCTATGCTTTTGTCAAACAGAACCGTCAGTTTGGCGGGGAACTCCTCGTCGCCGGGCCAGAGGACATAGTAGATGGGAATTTTGGGGAAAGGTTCCAGACACAAAGCCGCGTCAGCCATGTCCAGGGTCGCTCCCCCCAGTTGCCTGCCGGCGGCCTTGAATCCTTCGGGATCCTGGCCGTAGCGTTTCACCAACGCGGCCGTGTCAATGGTGTGCGGTCCCTGAAAAAAAAAGGCATCCTTGAGATCCATGACTCCCACCATCCGGCCTTTGACGCGGCTGTGGGTCACCTGGAGCAGGTAGGCCAACGTCATCAGCTCCAGGTAGGGATATTCCCAAGGCTCCCATTTATCTCCCCGGCGGCACTGCAGGCAATGTTGCTGCACGTCCACACGGATCTCCTCATTCAAAAACTGCATGACCACTCCTGACGGCTCATCCCATACAGCTTGGGCTGCTTCGCAAAGAATAGCCATGTCCTTTTGAGCAAGGTCGTTCCAGAACTCGGTGGGGACACTGACGTTGCCGCCGTAGGGGGCTTTGGCTTTCAGAGGTTCCTGCCTACGTCTTGTTTGCATGGTCAAAAAACCTTTGCTGAATTGATGCCGCAGGCGCCGGTTGGCATAGGTTACCTATTGTCAAATCAATTATCTGTTGTGTTACCGGTGTCACCGCTTGTTTAGCAAATCCGCAAACGGATTGTTAAAAGGTCTGTTTTCTTGCTTGGCCTTTTTAGGAGGTCGATTTTTGACCGCCTTTTTCTGAGACCCCTTCCCTGCCGTCATTTTTTTAGGCGATGAATTTCCTTCCCGGCCCTCTTCGGTTTTTTCGGCAGGCCCCTTCATGGACAGGGAAATCCTGTTTCTATCCAGATCCACATCCAGAACAGTCACATGAACCTCCTGCTGGACCTTGACGACCTTTGACGGATCTTTGACAAAACGGTTGGCCAGTTGACTGATGTGGACCAGACCATCCTGGTGCACGCCTATGTCGACAAAAGCCCCAAAGGCGGTCACATTGGTGACGATTCCCGGCAGCTTCATACCCGGCGTGAGGTCTGTCATTTTATGGACCCCTTCGGCAAATTCGAACACGTGAAAAGATTGTCTGGGATCACGCCCGGGCTTGTCCAGTTCGTCAAGGATGTCATTGAGGGTTGGGAGGCCCA
>JAOZRT010000226.1:6270-7409 GCA_029940035.1 Desulfobacterales bacterium | reverse complement strand
CGGGGTTTTTAGAGCAGGCCGGTGTCGCCGACATGGAAATGCTTCCAACCATATCCATCATTATTCCGGTTTACAACCGTCCCAAAGATATCGAAGCTTGCCTTGATTCACTCATGCGACTTGATTATCCCAAAGATAAACTTGAAATCATAGTTGTGGACGATGCATCAACGGATGAAACGCCTGATGTGATCTCCCGGTTCCCGGTTTACCTGATGAATAGTGCAGAGAACCGACAAGCGCCGTTTTGCCGTAACCTGGCAGCTGACCAGGCGACCGGAGAAATTCTGGCCTTCATCGATTCTGACTGTCGGGCAGACCAAATGTGGCTGCAGGAGCTTGTGCCTGCCTTTAAAGATCCGGTAATAGCCGCTGTCGGCGGAATGGTGGACAGTTCATTTGGCACCCGAACACTGGACCGGTATGAGCATGTCCGTTCTTCATTGAAAATGGGGCTATGGCCCAAAAGGTCGGCAAAAAATAACCCCTTCTTCTATGTCCCTTCCTGCAACTTTCTGGTGCGCAAAGATATTTTTCTGAAGACAAACGGCTTCAATGAATTGCTGGTAGTGGGTGAGGATGTGGATTTGTGTTGGCGAATTTGCGAACAGGGATATCACATCGAATACAAACCGGTCGGCAGAATATTCCACAAACACCGCAATAGGATCATCTCATTCTGCTGCAGACGTTTTGATTACGGAACTTCCGAACCTTTATTGAACCGGCTACACCCTCAAAAAATAAAGCAAATGGTCTTCGCTCCAGGAGCTTTTTTGTTTTGGATTATGGTTGTGATGGCTATTTTTTTTAAATCTGTGATGTTCCTTTTATTGGCTGGTATCATTCTTTTAGGCGAAGCCGTATTCAAGCTTAACCTTGCAAAGCAAAGAGGCATCACCATACAATTATCTATTGTGCTCATATCCGTGATCCGCAGTCACTTTTCTTTTTTTTATCACTGCTGCGCCTTTTTTTCGCGTTACTATCTGATTGGGTGTATTATTTTTATCCCGCTTTTGCCAATGGCCGCCGCAGTTATTGCAGGTATGCATCTTCTGGCAGGACTGGTGGAGTATGGCCTTAAAAAACCGCACATGAACTTGATTCTGTTTCTTTTTTTCTTTACATTGGAACAG
>JAOZRT010000226.1:0-6260 GCA_029940035.1 Desulfobacterales bacterium | reverse complement strand
TGAATGCCTTAAAACGCAGTCATTTAAGGCGGTAAACCCACAGATTACAATACCACAGCTTCAAGGTAAATATAAACCCGAATAACTCGGGCCATTGGGCTCGCATGAAAGGAACAATGTCAGAATTCCTTAATAAAATTACAGAAGCCGGTTTGAGACCGCCCAAAATGGTCACTCTAATGATGACCAATGGATGTAATCTCAGGTGCAGCCACTGCTGGCCTGAAAGCTGCTCCCCTGAATCGGTTCAACCGGTCCCTACAAAAACACTTCAAAGAATGATCCGTGAATTGGCTAGTCTAGAAGTAGAGGAGATCTGTCTTACAGGAGGTGAGCCCTTGACCCACCCCGACTGGTTTAATATTTTAAACTATGCCTGCAGCCAGCCCGGATTAAAGCGGGTCAGTCTACAGACAAACGGCACGTTGCTTGATGATACCAAGATAAAGGTACTGCACTCCATGTTTTTCAAAGGCCTGCAGATTCAGGTGAGCCTTGATGGTGCAAGCAAAAGAACCCATGACAGGGTGCGGGGACAAGGAAGCTTTGAGAGTGCGCTTCAGGGTTTAAAACGCCTGTCCGAAGCAGGACTGGGCAAACAGACCCAGGTGGCCTTTACAGAAATGCAACACAACTTTGCAGAACTGCCATTTTTGCTGGAATTGCTTGATGACCTGGGCATTTCCGGCTGTGTCAGCGGTACACTGGTTCCGCAGGGACGTGCAAAAGGGGCCAATCAGATCGATTCTCCCACACCTTCACAATATAAGAAACTGCTAGATCTTTATCAATCAGACTTAGAGTTCAGGTCACGATATAAGAGACTTGGCAACATTGCGGCCCTGGAGTGGTTGAAGGGCAGATCTTCTGAATCCGCACAGGAATGCGTTTGTATTGAAACCCCTTACATCAATACAGAAGGACAAATCTATCCCTGTCATTTTTTGCCAGCGCCGGAATTTGCCGTCAAGGGCGCCCACCACCGTTCCCTGGAGACCGTCATGATGGAGGCCATAGCGCTATGGGCTAAATTGCCTGAGATCGATCACCGCCGACGCCGGGAACTGCAGCCATGCAAAGTGTGCCCGGGCAGGTTGCACTGTGCTGGTGGCTGTATGGGTCGAGCATATGCCGCCACCGGTGATTTCATGTCAGTGGAAGACCGGTGTGTTTTGAGAAAATCGGTATATTCATGGAAGAATTTGCCCATCTTTGCGGGTGAAGGCTAAATTTTGTGCAGGAAAATATCCAATAATGACAAAAAAGACATCACAACTAATCATACAGCTTCTAAAAAACGGGTTGCGCTTTCAGTACCTGAAGCATGCGGGAAAGCCGGGGAGGCCCCAGGCAGTCAGCCTGGAGATTACCCATGACTGCATTGCCAGATGTATCATGTGTAATATCTGGAAAATACCCGGTACTGTACCCAACCTGCCCATGCCGCAATGGATTGAACTGCTTTCATCAGAACTCTTTGCGGATATCAGGGAACTGGATATTACCGGCGGTGAGCCGTTCATCCGTGATGATTTATACGATCTTTTCGGCGGAATTTGTGAATTAAAAAAGAAAAACCTCAAATCCCTGAAGGCGGTTGCCGTCACCACCAACGGCCTTTTAACGGATCGCGTATTATCCACGGTGGAAAAAACCCTTCCGGCGTTTCAAAAACAAGGCCTTGATCTGGTGGTGGTATGTGCCCTGGATGCCGTGGGAGAACTCCATGATCGGATCAGAAATTACAAAAACGCCTGGCTGAAGGCCAGTAAAACTATTGAGGAACTTGTCCTTCTAAGAAATAAACATCCAAATCTGATCGTTGGATTAAAAATGACGATTCTGCCGCTAAACATCGATGAACTGTGTAAGATTTCAGAGTTCGCAGACGCCAGGGAATTGTTTACCATTATTTCACCGTGTATCATCACGGAGGGTCGTTATTTAAATCCGGACCGAGCGGCGGATCTCTCTTTCAGCCCGGAAGATGTTGATCAAATGATAGAATTTTTTTCAAACGATCAGTTTCGTTGGAGTTTTCATGCGGAGTCGTTGGCTGATTTCTTGAAATCCGGAACCATGAAGAAGCCCTGCTCCTGTGGTTTCAACTATTTTTTTGTTCGCAGCAATGGAGAGATGCTCTTATGTCCACTGATCAAAGAGAGCGTCGGTAATATCACGACAACCAGTGTTTCTGATTTATTTTTTTCCGATCAAGCGGCTGAGATTCGAAAAAAGATAGGCAAATTACCTCAGTGTCATGAATGCACGGAACCGGGGTTGGAGCGTTATTCACTTCCCTATGAGGGCTTTCACTATCTTAAGTTGTTGTTGAAACTGGGAAGAGCGGAGTTTGTGCAATTGAACCAACATATGGGGCTAGATAAATATATGTGATAGTAGATTGAGGGATGCTTCAATTTGGGATTTCAGAGTTAAACACCAAACATCCATTTTTAAAACCACCTTTTCAAACTTATTATGAAACCATTAAAATTGTGTGAATAAAAATGAAGATTACCATAAAAAGCTTTCTTACACTTCGGCAGTTAATGGGCAATCAAGCCAAATTTGAGATGGATGTTGATGGCATCACTCTTAAAGAATTGTTGGATTTGCTATGTGTAAAATATGGTAAAGGTCTTAAGCAACAGATTTTTGACCCGAAGACTAGTGAGATCCGGGCTCTTCTGAGGGTTCTTGTTAACGGTCATCATTATACAACCCTGACGGATAATTTGGAAACACAACTGCAAGATGGCGATGAGATTTCTTTATTACCGCTAATGGTGGGGGGGTAGAGTCGGGTAACCGGGTGCTGTTGCCAGCCCCAAGTCCCCGCGGACCAAACCGTGATAGTTCATTAATTCGATCTGGGTGATATTGAATATTACCGCAGGCGCTGGTGATTGTTACGTGATCGTCGTACATCAACATGATAATGGGCAACATATTTTCCTGTTTTTGAATAGATGAATAGATTCAACTTAAAAGAAATAACAAACAAAAATGGAGGATCATCATGATCGTTGGGATACTTAAAGAGATAAAGGCAGAGGAAAATCGGATATCCATGACTCCGGCCGGTGTGGAGGTCATGGTCAAAAACGGGAACACTATGCTGGTTGAAAAAGATGGCGGTAAAGGGAGCGGGTTTGAAGACGAAGCTTACATAAAGGCCGGCGCTGAAATCGTGGCCACACCTCAAGAAATATTTAAGCGTGCTGAAATGGTAATGCATGTAAAAGAACCGTTACCAGCGGAATACGATTTAATTCGTAAGGATCAAATCATTTTTACATACTTGCATTTGGCGGCAGCCGAAAATCTGACACAAGTTTTAATCAAAAGCAAATCCCTTAATATTGCCTATGAAACCATACAGAAAGCGGACGGATCATTACCTCTGCTATCCCCCATGAGTGAGATTGCCGGGCGTATGGCGCCCCAACAAGGCGCTAAATATTTGGAGATTGCCCAGGGCGGTCACGGCGTTCTTTTGGGTGGTGTACCAGGCGTTGACCCAGGGACTGTTGTTATTATCGGGGGTGGAGTAGTGGGTATCAACGCAGCGAAGATGGCTTGTGGCTTGGGTGCCAAAGTATACATCCTTGATATGAATATAGAGCGTCTACGGTATATCAGTGATGTTATGCCCGCCAATTGTATTCCGCTCATGGCCAGTCCGGCGACAATACGCAGACTGGTAAGGGAAGCTGACGTGGTCATCGGTGCAGTGTTGGTGGTCGGTGCCAAAGCACCCAAACTGGTCACCAAAGACATGCTCAAGACGATGCAAAAGGGGGCGGTGCTGGTGGATGTTGCAATAGATCAGGGTGGATGCTTCGAAACATCACGACCCACTACACATTCTAATCCAATATTTAAGGTTGAAGGCATTGTTCATTATTGTGTTGCCAATATGCCAGGTGCTGTTGCGAAAACATCTACGATCGCATTAACAAACTCGACGTTACCCTATGCAGTGCAACTCGCCAATAAGGGTTGGCGGCGCGCTATGCGTGAAAATCCTGAAATTAGACTTGGGGCCAATGTGATGAAAGGCAAAGTGACGTGCGATGTGATTGCTGACACATTTGGCTTAGAATACACACCAATAGATATGTTTCTCTAATTAGAAGCCATCTTAAAAATAACTGAGGAGGATAATTACACAACCGAGTTGCAGCATGCCAAGAAAGTTGTCAGCATGATACTCATAACGAACGACAAGTCATCTAAAGTTGTGTAACCAGGCAAAGAAGCGTTTCACTTTCCATCTACGGCTATATTGCCTCAGTACCTTGTCATCTTGGGTTCGTGGCTTCTTTCGAGTTACTTTATGTGGTGCAATCAGCTCCACACCGTGTATTTGCTGAAGGCGCTGATCCAATGGGTCGCTGTCGTATGCCTTGTTACCAATCAGTCGTTTTGGTTTCTTCTTGATGAAACGACTCTTGATGGTGGCTTCAACCAACTTTATTTCGTGGGGTGGGCCTATCGTTGGAGTTGCATTAAACCGACAATAAACCTACAGTGCATTTAATCTGGAAACGTTGAATGTCTCACCACACACCTCACACAGCTGGCAACCGATGATGCAGTGAAAGGCATTATAATTACAGGGAAGGAACCCGCATTTTGTGCTGGAGGTGACCTTAAATGGGCCATTGGATATTCTGAGCGCCCGGGTGCTTCTTTCCATGCATTGGTCTCGAAAATTAATCTTGCCATAGTGGAAATCCGGAGAATGAAAAAGCCGGTTGTTGCCGCAATAAATGGCATTGCAGCAGGCGGTGGATTCTCTTTAGCGTTAGCTTGGGATTTTCGAATCATGGAGGAATCAGAGAAATTAAGGCAGGCTCATACCTCCAATGGCCTCTGTATTGATGGGGGAGGTACGTTTACGTTGCCGAAAATTATAGGATATGCCCGTGCCCTTGAAATCGCCGTTTTCGACGAGCCAATCTCTTCTCAACAGGCTCTTGAGTGGGGGATGGTAACCAAAGTTGTGAAGGATGGGGCTTCGGTAGTGGGAGCTATCAAGATGTTAAATCGGCTTACCAGGATTTCCCTACACTCATACGGGTGGTCAAAAATACTGCTTAACGATAGGTTCACAAATCCACTCGAGGTACACTTAGAACAAGAACGAGAAGGCTTGTCTACGTGTGTGGAGCATGCTGATGGTAAAGAGGGCCTTAAATCTTTTACCGAGAAACGAAAACCGATATTCGGGGAAAATTGAGCTCTGGTGTACAGTGGTACCTGATTAGAGGTTTAATTGTTGAAATCTGTATAACTGCCTTGTCGTCCCCGGGCAGTAGCTTTTTCCAAATTATAATATCCACAATGAGGCCAATAAATGTCCGAACATAGATCTCTCAAAATTACTGCTAATCGGATAGCCCGAAAGCTAGAAACTGGTTACATTCCTGGACCTGGGCCAGATATTAAATGTCCGACTTGCACGATTGCGGTCGAATCATTAGAAACACTGCCCGATGCATCGAGAAAGCTTAGCGGCTACAGAGTACCCGTTTACGTTGCTGTTACCAGAAAGGCAGATTTATATGCCGCCGTAAAGAAATATGCACATACGACAATTGGGGTAATGGATAACCATGGAAGAATTGTTAAGAAATCAACCAGAAAAAAGGATAGATAAGAGTGTCAAAGGCATATCCAGAATGTCCTCTTTACAACCATAAACACCGCAGAGAATATTATAACCACAAGCTGTGCGCTATTGTCCGAGAGGATGAGGTTTGCCTAAGAAAGCATAAAAAGGTCAGAGAGTATACCAAAGGGGAAATAGCCAAGAAATGAGCCAGGCTGATTTCCTCTACTCAAACGAAGCGGGAATATCTCAGATGATATTTACTAATTGCCGCAACAGGAACACCCCTGGATGCCCTCATTTGAATAATAAGCACATGCTGATGTCATCGACAAATTCGTGAACTTCAAGGGGTATGTCAGGCTTGTTGATGGGGATAACGAGGAGCTGCCAGTGATATAAAAAGAAAGGATTCTCATGAATAAACTCGAAGTCATACAAAGCCTTTGTACGCATAACGGTCTTTCTAAAGCTGAAGCAACAAAGATTGTATCCATATTTATTTAGAAGATGGCCAGTGCCCTTCAAAAAGGAATTCGGGTTGAAATCCGTGGATTGTGTTCTTTCTATGTCGAGGATTATAAAGGATATACCGGTCGAAATCCGAAAACTGGGCGATTGCTACTGTAGCGGAGAAGAT
>JAOZRT010000545.1 GCA_029940035.1 Desulfobacterales bacterium | reverse complement strand
CCACCCCGAACCATGATATTGGTGGCATCCACGATGTTGATCAGCGGATTGATGCCTGCACAACCAGGGGGTCGGTAGTGACCCTACCCTTGCCGGGAATGTATAATGGGCCCGCCATGTTGGGCTTGATCATGACCCGCTGGCCAGGTTCGATCTCGGAAAGGCCGCCCGCTGCCTCCACTGCCTCGCGTACCGCGGCCAGGACAGTCTCGAAATTCATATCCCCGTTCAAGTTGTGGTTTACATGGGCCATCCCCACGAATGCAGGGTCCATAGCAGGATAGATGCGGGTGGGGGGCAATGCAGCCGGTCCCTTATGAGCCAGCGGACTGTGGGTCGTGTAGTAGGCCGGATAATCCATTTCTTCCCAATTGCTACATGAAGAAAGAGTGAGTGTTGAAACCCCTCCAGCGCAAACACCAGCGGCAAGCTTTATAAACCTGCGACGGCTGCAGCGATAGTCATTATTCTGCATTTTTCTAATCCCTCGGATAAACCTATCCAATTGTTCTATTTGGGCATGTCTTCGAAATTTGGGTACATATCCCCAAAAGGGCTTAAAACAGACACCAAATGTGTCTCTTTTGTTTCAAGACTGTACAGGTATTGTTGTATTGTCCCGCTTCGGCTGGATGAGTACATAATATGTTTTTCGTCCGGGCTCCATCTCGGGTACATGTCCGTGTAGCTTCTATCATCGGGCGAAATGAGCACTTCGTTTTTGACAACCAGGTTTTCCAGGTCCAACTCGGCATAGGCAATAACAGATCCTTTGTATTTGAGCGGGTTGCCGTTGACAGCTTTCATATAGCAGATCCTGGTTTCGGACGGAGAAACACTCAGCTTGTGGACAGGATACTGGTGGGGGCGCAACACTTCCTGGGTGGCGTGTGTCTCAGGGTCAAGCAGATGCCAGGTCTGGATGTCGTCTACGATGTCGCCGGGCTTTATGAAATTCAGCAGGGCCCTGAACCAGTTCACCCGCCAGATGAAAAGACGCCCGTCCTTGAGCCCGCTTTCCACCCATTCATATTTCAGCAGGCCGTCCCGGTCCGGATGGGTGACCAGCTTCTCGCTGTTTTTGGGACCGTCGGGGTGGGTCATGTATATCGATATCCCCAGTTTTTTCGGGCGTATGCGGTTGAAGAGTATCTGATTGGAGCCGTCCCGGGTCCAGGTAGGATTCATGTTGGCGTGGGTGTAATCGGTCAGCTCCCGAACGCCGGATCCATCGACCTTAGCCACACAGATGGCGTTGAACATATTGAATCCGCCGCCCTGCTTCTCATAGGTCTGCCAGCGAAAAAACGCCAGCATGCCTCCGGTCCCGGACCATACCGGCTTCTGGTCCCGGCGATCCTGTGTCAGGTAGATCAGTTTATCGCCATTATGAACGGTTATACGGTCGTGGCCATCTTGATCAATGACCGTTGAAGCCCAGCGATGGGAGGATACATATTCAACAGCTCTGGCTTGGCCGATATTTTCAGCCATTACCAAAACCGCCGGGTATTGTGCCGTCACCAACAGCGCAACACCCAGGATGACACTGCTACCGATTCTCTTCATAATCGCTCCCCCATCAAGGCGTCAAGGGTGAATCCCACGATTACGGCAAACGGTATCGTTGTCAGCATTGGTGCCGGGCATCCAGCAGCGGCCTCGGACGATTTTGGTCAGGTTGCGGCATTGATCGAACAGACGCAAAGTGCGTTGGAAACAGCAATGACTGATGAGGATTTAACTATCGCGGATGGAAGTCAAATCATAATCGCTCTGAGTTCAGCATTGGAATCCCTATCCCATAAAAACATCCAAGATTCCATACAACACCTCGATTCAATCTGTGCCTTCTTTGAGTAAAGAAACTAAAATGGTAAACAGAAAACATTTACCAATTCCTTTTTTCAGTTTTGATGGAGATAAATAATGCCCAGGATAGCTCGTACAATAGGAGAGGTTGAGTTAGAAAAGAAGAAAATTATAAACATCGCCACGGAGATCATGTACGAGGAAG
>JAOZRT010000225.1 GCA_029940035.1 Desulfobacterales bacterium | reverse complement strand
CTGGTCAGTCGGCATATCGGCCCGCCCACAGTGAAATCCTAACGATTTGGCCGATCCCAGGCAGGAGGGTATTATGGCATTAATCACTATATCCAGAGGTACTTTCAGCGGCGGCAGGGCAGTGGCTGAAAAATTAGCCCAATTGATCGGTTATCCCTGTATGAGCCGAGAAACGATTATCAGAGATGCAGCTGAGTTATTCAAGATCCCAGAAAACCAGCTCAGCGCTGCCATGATTGAGGTTCCCACCTTTTGGCGGCAGGATGTAGCCAAGTGCACCTCTAACCTCAATTTTGTCCGTGCGGCACTGCTGCACAGCTTGAAAGGAAAAAATCTAGTTTACCATGGATACGGCGGACACCTTCTGCTTAAAGGTGTTTCACGTCTACTGCGGGTGAAAATCATCGCCTGTATGGAGTACCGCATTGCAGCTGCTATGAATGAATGTGATATAGATCGTAAATGTGCGGTCGCCCATATCAACGCCTCGGATAAAAGCCGCGCCAAATGGGCCAAATTGGTTTTAGGGGTTGAGTGGGGCGATCCGACACTGTTTGATGCAGTTTTCAACCTGGATCATATCAGTATTGATGGCACAGTGCAGACTATCTCAAGCATGACCCAGTTGGCGGAGTTTACCCCTGATGAAGCAGCACTTCAATCGCTTGAGGATCTTCTAGTCAGTTCGCGAGTCTGGGCAGCGATAACCCTTAACAAAGCGACTCAATCAGCTAAGATTCAAAGCGAGGCTACAAATGGCTGTGTTACTATCAGCGGCAATGTGGGTTCCTTGAAAATGATGGAAGCCGTCATCGATGTAACTACCGATGTCGAGGGCGTCGATGAGGTGATCAACCAAATCAGCATTGGCTCTAATTGGGCTTGGTAGACACTAATATAAAAGCACGTTGGCTAATGTAGACCCATCCAGAAACGCGTATGTAATGTATTATATCTTTTGGGGTGCCATCAAAATTGACTAACCAAATTTACCGCAAGCGGAGAAATTGGCATGAACATTGAGGTTGATAACAAACATACAGCTCTTTTGGTCCTGGATTTACAGAACCATATTATTCACGAAAATTCACCGCTAGCTGCACATGTGCCGTTTGCTGCGATGGTTAAAAAGGCAAATTTATTATATAAAATTAACAGGGTTTTGGATGCCTCGCGGTCAGCAGGCATTGAAGTCGTATTTATTCGAGTGGACTACTCGAAAGGAACGTTGCCCCGCTATCCCAAACGTGGTGATTTTTGCCATATGTTGGAAAAAGAAGCAGCTTCAGAGAATGTGATGCGCCCTGGGCGATGGGGGTATGATTTTCATGAAGATATTAAACCGCTAAGTGGAGAGCGGATTTTTTCCAAGCTGTATATGTCCGCCTTCTCCGGTTCCAGTGATTTACAGGAATATCTTGAAAGTAAGGGGATTACAGATATTGTTCTGGTCGGAGTAGCCACCACCTTCGTTGTAATGGGGACGGCATGGGCGGGGGTGGAAAAAGGTTACAGCTGTATCGTGTTGGATGATTGCTGCACAGCGGCTTCTGCAGAACTTCATGATGCCGCGATAAAAATTTTAAATCCAATCAGCGATGTTGTGAATTCTGATGAATTTATAGCAGCAATAAGATTAGGTGGAAGGTCTGGTTGAAATGAAATCTTTAATTATCGAATGATACTTATCAAAAGGAAGGCACACCAAAGATAGATAAATATATAAAAAGTGAGAGTAAATGTACTAATGATCGGCGTTTTAGTGAAATTCATCGTTGTCTATGAAACGTGAATTTTATCAATAATGCAAAAATACGCAATACAATATCTTATATCTTTCAAAATTCAGACCACAATACATATACTGATGTCCTGTAACAAGTTTAATCTTAAGTAAAAAATAGATTTTAGATGATTTGTCTGCCGGTTTGATGCCGGAAGATTTCAGCTTGACATGCATAAGTAAATTTTATATATATAAAAAATCGAATAATACTTATGTTTATAGAGAAGAACTCAGATTAGTTCGCTTTCAACCTTAATGGAGCTCAGGTGTAATTTGTGCAAATAAATACACAGTGTTGCAGTAAATCACAAAAAAGTGCCAAAAGAACTTATCAAAGTCTGTTTACTCCTCAAAGTATTGTTGTCATCGGAGCCAGCAATGATACTTCAAAACCAGGCGGCAGAGTCTTTAAAAATATTGCTGAGCAAGGGTATGCAGGATCTTTATGGGCAATCAATCTGAAGGGAGAATCAATAAGAGGATTGCCAACGTACAAGTCTATTGATCAACTGCCGGAGACACCAGAACTGGCTATTATCGCCATAGCATCCAGGTTTGTAGCGAAGGCGATGGAAGATCTTGAGCGCAAGGGTGTCAAAGCCACCATAATCCTTTCGGCAGGGTTTGGTGAGAAAGATGAAGCAGGCAAACAACTAGAGAATGAATTACTTACTATCGCAGATCGATCCGAAATGACACTCCTGGGACCAAACTGCGTTGGTATTTTAACGCCGTCTTATGGTGGAAAGTTTGCTGGCATTATGCCAAAGCTAAAAACCGGGACAGTTGATTTTATCAGCGCTTCTGGTGCCACGGTCGATCAGACCATCGAACAGGCCACAGCACGAGGTCTTTCCTTTTGCAATATCGTAACAACAGGAAATTCTATACAGCAAGGGGTTGAGGATATATTAGCCTTGATGGATCATAACTACGGTCCGGATAGCTCCCCTATCTTGATGCTATATATGGAATCAATAAAAAAACCAGGCAAATTACTCAAGCATGCCCGCAGTTTGACAAAAAAGGGTTGTACTGTTGTTGGTATTAAATCCGGTGTCACAGAAGCTGGGGCAAGAGCGGCAGCCAGCCATACCGGAGCGATTGCTTCAAATGATACCGCTGTTGAAGCATTGTTTGAAAAGGCTGGGATAATAAGGGCTGGAAGTAAATCAGAGTTGATTGATATTGCCTGCGTCCTGTCGGCGACGCATGGTCCCTTGGATGATAATAGGGTTTGTATCATAACTGACGCGGGCGGTCCTGGTGTTATGCTCTCTGATGAACTTAACCGGCAGGGGCTGGAGTTGCCTGTCCTCAACAATAAAACCCAGTCAAAACTATCAGCAGTGCTCCCGCCGGAAAGTCCGCTTGGAAATCCCATAGATTGCTTGCCAACGCGAAATGGAGAACAGATAAAAGCAATCTTGAATATTCTTGAAAAAGAAAAAGATAATATCGATGTTATCGTTATTATCACCAGCAATTCCATGCTGCGAGACAACTGGGACACTTACGAAAGTATTATAGAAGGGATGGACAGGCCAGGGGCTATTCCGATTATCCCAGTGTTAAGTCCTACCACCACAGGGGTGGAACTGATTAATAAGTTCAAATCCTTTGGTAAGTTCTATTTTAGCGATGAAGTCGCCATTGGCAGAGCCTTGGGCAAGGTTGCAAAAAGGGTTCGTCTGTCTGACTCACAATTAAATATACCAAACTATGACAAACAAAAGATTGAGGCCTCAATAAATTCGTGTCTTGGAGCTCTCGACCCCGAAACCACAAAAGAGATCCTGGCTGGGGCAGGGGTAAAACTGCCGATGCAGATAGAAGTCTTTGAACAAGAGGAGTTGAAATCCTTCTGTGAGCAAGTCAGTTACCCCTTGGTCATGAAAGTGATCGGTCCTTTGCATAAAAGCGATGTCGGCGGTGTCCGCGTTGACCTAAAAAACTACGCAGAGGCTCAATCGGCTTGGAAGGAGTTGCTTTGTATCAAAGATGCCAAAGGAGTGTTACTGCAACCAATGATCGAAGGGCATGAGGTGATACTGGGGGTCAGCCGCGAGGGGGCCTTTGGTCATCTGATCATGTTTGGTTTAGGTGGCATATACACTGAAGTATTCAAAGATGTTCGTTTTGCCTTAGCACCACTTAGCATTAAAGAATCACAGTTGATGGTTAAGGCGATAAAAGGTTATCCGATGCTGAAAGGTATTCGCGGAGAAAGGGGAATGTCTATCGATCTTCTCACTGATTTTCTTTTGCGACTCAGTCAATTGGTGACCGACTTTCCCATGATCAGTGAAATCGACCTAAATCCTGTTAAAGGCTATGGTAGCGATCTATATGCAATTGACGCAAGAATTATAGTGGAATGAGATTTGCTTTACGTTTCTGCTGCAAAAATAGTGATCGAGTTTCAATGTTAAGAAAAATCCTAAATATTCAAATATATATCAGAGAATT
Source organism: Desulfobacterales bacterium (assembly GCA_029940035.1). Classification (GTDB taxonomy): domain Bacteria; phylum Desulfobacterota; class Desulfobacteria; order Desulfobacterales; family B30-G6; genus JAJDNW01. The sequence goes on along the minus strand of JAOZRT010000225.1, from coordinate 3,223 downwards.
TCAAGGAGGTTCCTTATGCGAACAAAAGATGTCGACATCTTCCGCACCGTAACATGGTCTGCCGGTGCTGGTTGTCATGGAAACTGCGGGCAAAAACTGTATGTCAAAGATAACGAAGTTATCAAGGTCGAAGGCGATGAAGATCACCCGTGGAATCAGGGCAGATCATGCCCTAGAGTACTTGCGTTGAAACAGTATATGTATCATCCAGATCGGATTACCAAGCCCCTCAAGCGTATAGGAAAAAGGGGTGAGGGGAAATTTGAAGAAATTACCTGGGAGGAAGCTTTTGATACATGTGAAGACCGTTTGAGGGAAATAAAGGAAAAACATGGTGCCGAATCGGTAATTTTTGCCCAGGGAACGGGACGGGACATTGGCGGACCAATTTCCTTTCTTGCTTACAGCTATGGAAGTCCAAACTGGTGCCAACTTGGTCTTTCAGGTCAATCTTGTTACACACCACGCCTGGGAGCCATGAAGGCGACTGTGGGTGATTTTATTGTCGCTGATTGCTCACAGTTTCTGGAAAAAAGATATGAAGATCCGGAATACGAAGTTCCTAAGGTCATTATGGTATGGGGCAATAATCCGATTACAACCTGCCCGGATGGTTTTTTCGGTCATTGGATTGTCGATTGCATGAAAAGAGGCTCCAAGATCATAAGTGTGGATCCGAGACACACCTGGATGACAACCCGGGCTAGTTATCATCTTCAGCTCAGGCCTGGCACGGATGGAGCGTTAGCGTTAGGCATGCTTAACGTTATTATCAATGAAAATATCTACGACAAGGATTTTGTTGAAAAGTGGACTTACGGGTTTGATGAGTTGAGAGAGAGGGTTAAAAGCTACACTCCAGCCAAAGTTGCAGAAATCACGGAAGTACCGGAACAAATGATTGTGGAAGCCGCAAAATTCTTTGCCTGCAACAGCCCTGCAGCTGTGCAGTGGGGAGTAGCCGTGGACATGTGCCCGGAGGCTACAACAGTGGCTCAGGCGATCACTCATCTGTCGTGCATAACAGGCAATATTGATATTCCTGGCGGCCAGGTTATTGCCCGTCCATCCCATGGGGTCACTACATATCCTTACACATCTGAAGAACTTCGGGGGCTTTATGGCGATGATGTGGTTAAGCTGATGAACGAAAAACGAATCGGTTGTGATACTTATCCAATGGTTAAAGGGTTCAGGGGGTGGGCTCAGCCGGATATGGCAATTGAGCAGATCGCCACGGGAAAGCCCTATCCCATCAAAGGTGCTTGGATCCAAACAGCGAATATCCTTGGCGGACAGGCGGCCAGAGCCAAGTATCATTACGATGCCCTTAAAAAATTGGATTTTATCGCTGTAGTTGACCTCTTTCATAATCCCACTACCATGGCTTTGGCGGATATTGTGCTGCCGGCTGCTACATTTGCAGAGAAAGATAGTTTTCGTTCCTGGTGGACTCCGCTTTCCATTATCAAAAAAAGGGTCCAGGTGGGTGAATGCAAGTCTGACTGGGAAATCAACTTTGAATTGGCTAAGCGATTTAACCCGGAAGGACTAAAACAATGGGACACCGTGATTGATTTGATCAATAGCCGTTTGTCGGTTGCAGGTACAAACTTTGATGAAATGGAGCAAAAGGGTGGATGGGAAATGGCTCCGAAAGGCTCCACCCGTCCATATCGGAGACATGAGCGGGGATTACTCCGCCCGGATGGTAAGGCTGGTTTTTTTACTGAAACAGGTAAAATTGAATTGTGGAGCAAAGCCTATGAAGGTTGGGAAATAGATCCTCTGCCATATTTTAAGGAGCCTCCACAAAGCCCCGTTACGACACCGGAGTTATTTAAAAAATATCCATTGATTTTGATCACCGGCGCACGATCAAATCTATTTTTCCACTCAGAACACCGGATGGTCCCATGGTTGAGAGAAAAGGCTAAGGATCCCATCGTAGAGATCAATCCTGAAACTGCGGTGAAATACAATATCTACGATGGCGAATGGATTCACATTGAAAACGATTTAGGCAAAGTGAAGCGAAAAGCTCAACTAACTCCCAAAGTAAAACCCGGGCATATCCAAACCCTCCACGGTTGGTGGCTGCCTGAATTGAACGGACCTGAACCCGATCTTTTTGGTCTATGGGATTACCAAATTAACAAACTGGTTCCCGGACCGCAGGGAAGTGATTCCGGCTTCGGGGGCGGTCAGTATAAAACCACTCTGGTTACCTTGTCTAAAATTAAGGAAGGTGGTGTATAAATATGGAAAAATACGGATTACTTATTAATTATGACTATTGCACCGGATGTCATACTTGTGAAATTGCCTGCCAGCAGGAACACGATTATCCAGTGGGTAAAAACGGCATCAAGCTGACAGAATATACCTATGAAAACCACACAAAACTATGCATTGATAATCTGCCATTTCCAACAGAATTGTGCGACCTTTGCCTTAATCGTCATCAGCAAGGTGAATTACCTGCTTGCGTCAAGCATTGTCAGGCCCAGTGCATGTCTTTTGGGCAATTGTCCGAACTGGTAAAACAAATGGAAATCCAGTCCAGAACGGTGCTTTATTCACCGAAGTAAGGTTGGTTTTTTATGGTATGCAATAATGAGCGATCGTCATAACCCAATTATAGAATTAAATGACCATAACCAATCGAGACCGCCGGCATGTAATATGCCGGCGGAACAACTATTATGGGAATTTGATTGCCAGGATTGCCAAACCAAATTCAAAACAAAGGTGCCGCGCGGTCCTTTGGAAGAAAGTGAAATTAGGTGTCCGACCTGTGCAGGAATGAATGTGATAAGATCCAATGTCTTCCAAATGTCGGATGTGCATTGCGGCGGCTGATAAGAAATAATGAGGCCGTGAGCCTCATTCGAAAGCTGCAAGGGTTAGATTTCAGGGACTGCCTCTTCCTCCAGGCGACTCATTAAATTCTCATAGAAGAAAGTTTAAAGCTCCTGGATCCTCCACACTTCAGTACTAAAAATTTATCAATAATTGCGAGAGATTAATCTGTGCGCTTAACCCAGATATTAAGGCCACCTTTTTAAGTGGAATTTGCATTCGAGAAGAAGTATTAAAGGAGAATGCAAATGAAAGGAAAAAGAAGAGCACATTCTGACAAATTTAAGGCCAAAGTCGCAATTGAGGCCATAAAGGGAATCAAAACACTCTCTGAGCTGGCAACAGAACATAAGATCCATCT
>JAOZRT010000544.1 GCA_029940035.1 Desulfobacterales bacterium | reverse complement strand
GCAACTTTATTCACCCGGGAAGTTACCATATTATGGCGCCCTATTGTTACCGGTGCAAATTGAAATATCCTTCCTGCGACCTCTATTGCGCCCAGTGCCTCGAGGATTTTTTCCTGACCCATCTGCCTGCCGATGCTGTGGCCGCCTTCATTTGCGAGCCCTTGATGGGCGTGGCCGGGGCTATCGTTCCCCCGGAGGGGTATCATCAAAGGATTCGTGAGATATGCGACAAACACGGTGTGCTGCTGATACACGATGAGGTGTTTGCCGGTTTTGGAAGGACCGGACGAATGTTCGCCGGCGAGCATTTCGGAGTGGCCCCGGATATTATGACCATGGCCAAGGGTGTCGGGGCCGGCTTTCCCTTAGGTGGGGTGATCACGACACCAAAGGTCGGTGCAGCCATTGAGGTGGGGGACAACTATACTACCTACGGCTGGAACAATGTCGTGGGACTGACAGCCGGACTGAAAGGCATTGAGATCATCGAGAAAGAAAACCTTGTTGAAAATGCTGAAACCGTGGGCGCCTATTTTCTGGATCGATTAAAAGAGACCGTGGAAACCTATCCCTTCCTGGGCGAAGCCAGAGGGCTCGGTCTTTTTCTGGGCGTCGAGGTAGTCACAGACAAAACCAGCCGAACACCCGATGCAGATCTGGCGAAAAAGATAAAAACCGGCCTGATGCAGCGCGGTCACCTGATCGGTGTCACCGGCAACCATTCCTGCGTCATGCGGATTACGCCGCCACTCATCGTCACCAAAGATCAAGTGGACCAGTTCATCAAAAGCTGGAAGGAGACACTGGATACGCTCTAATGAAACCATTACAACATGACCAGACATTTCCTATCGGCGGTTATCACCGAAAACTGCTGCGTGTGGATCTCACAAAAGGGTCAGTCCAATCCGAAGAGATTCCGACCTATGTACTGGAAAATTTCATCGGTGGTACGGGTTTGGGAATTTACCTGCTCTACACTGAAGTTTCACCCCGCACTTCACCTATTGACGCTGAAAACAAGCTAATTTTCAGTACAGGCCCCCTGACAGGAACGCTGGTACCCGGTTCCGGGACCTATGCGGTGGTTTCGAAAAGCCCTTTGACCGGATTTGCGGCAGCTGCCCAGGCCAACGGATTCTTCGGGGCGCGGTTGAAGGCCGCCGGCTACGATGCCCTGGTCGTAGAGGGATATTCTCCATCACTTATATACCTTTCTATCAGCCAAAATAACATCGAGCTGATACCGGCTGATTTTTTGGAAGCTAAGGGGGTGTTTGAAACCGAACGTGCTTTGTGCGGGCGCCACGGCGAAAAGGGCTTTGAACGACGCGTCAGCGTGGCTGCCATCGGGCCGGCTGGCGAACATGGTGTAAGGTATGCTGCCATTGGTAGCGACGGCGGGCACATGGTGGCTTCCGGCGGAATGGGCGCTGTGATGGGATCGAAAAATCTCAAAGCTGTCGTAGTGGAAGGGGGCGGTCCTGTGCCCATTCATCCGGACCGGGTCAGTGACTTTAAAGCAGCGGTTTTGCGCTGGCGGGAAGAGGCCTGCGCTACAGGCCTTGGAAAAACCGTCCATGAAAAAGGAACGCTGGGTCTTTTCAAACCGTACCACGACAAAGGTTGGGTTCCGGTAAAGAATTTAACCACCAATCAGCTGTCTGATGAAGCACTGGAGCAGTTGGACTGGTCGTACATGCGCAATACTTTGTATGAAAAGGTGCCTAAAGCTTGCCATGCCTGCACTTTTCGTCACTGCCACACCGTCCGGGTTAAGGAAGGACACTACAAAGGGATTGTGGGTGAGGAGCCCGAATACGAAATTCTCGCAGGCTTCGGGCCTAACTGGGGGATTCATGATCCAGGCGCTATTACAATGCTCAATAATCTGAACGACAATCTGGGCATGGATGCAAAAGAGGTCAGTTTTCTGATCAGCATGCTGATGGAGGGCGTTGAAAAGGGGGAGATCAACAAGGAAAATCTCGACGGAATCGACTTGACCTGGGGCAATATCGAAGCGGTCGAACA
>JAOZRT010000037.1 GCA_029940035.1 Desulfobacterales bacterium | reverse complement strand
CGCAGACGACCGCAGACAAAACATTTTTCATGTCGCTTCGCGACTGCATAATGCAGATAGCAATTTAAAATATTGATGCCCGAAGCGTATTGCTCTTCGCAAGTATTATTAAATGTCCGCGGTTGTCTGTGTGTGTCTGCGGCAAAAAAAAGAAGACAGAGGACGGAAGACTGGTTGATAAAAATCTATAAATAAGTGACAACTTTATATCAGGACTTGACCGTTATCAAAAAGGGGAGTGGACCGTCTGTTTACAGCGTACCTGCAACCCGCAACCTGACACGAAGGACTTGACTAACTTTATTGACCTCAAATTTTAGCGGGTCATATACAAAAAGAAAAGCCCGGAGCATTACGCTCCGGGCTTTTCTTTTTGCTTTAAAGGCTTACGTTAAGCAGATGCTTAGAAGTTGATCATCCACTTGGCACCAAAGTAGGTGTCGCTGCCTTCATCGGCATCGCCAGCGGATTTCAGCTGATCCTCAACACCGAATTCCGGGGTGATGCTCACGCCCGGGGCCAGGGTGATGGGCAGGTTGACGTAGAAAGACTGGGCTGCATCAGCTTTGGCATAGTTGTCGTTGTCGGACTCAATCCATCCGTAGCCACCTTCGACTTTCAGCATGTCGTTGATGTTGTAGCCAAGGACAAGGTTGAAACCGATGGTCGAGGTGTCATCCGTACCATCAACATCGCCATTGGCGTTAAACGTAGCTGTCGGAGCCGCCGCAGTTTCATGCCAGGAACCGTACACACCAGCGTTGGATCCGCCCATGACAACAGCACCCACATAAGCGCCAGCCATGTTAAACATACCACCTACGCCGTAGACCATAGAGGTGATGTCTACATCAGCATCCACTCCGGTTGCTCCGATGTTTGTATCTTTTAGCGTGTAGGTCTGGTAACCAAAAGAACCCTGGACCCACCAGTTTTCCTGGCCGTACTGAAGAGCCATTTCGATCTTGGGGATCGTGCTGTCTATATTGACTGGGGCATCCGCAACACCGAGGCCTGTGGCAAGAGCTGCATCATAACCATAGGTCGGATTGATAAAAGCAATCTCGAATATTTTGGCGAACTTGAAGGAGATCTCTTCCTGGCGGCCGGTGTACAGACCACCAAAGTTCAGGTTGTTGCCGTCGTCACCGAACACCTTGTTGGAGATGAAGATGTTGGCGGGCGCATAAGCCTGGCCGACGCGCATAACACCCGCACCGAAGTTCCAGTCAGCATACAGGAGCCTCTGGTTGGGCGCTTCGCCGTATTCAAAACGGCCGGAAAGGCTATCGCTGACCGCAACCCTGGCGCCGATACGGGCGTTGCCCTGCTCTTCCCATGTCGTATCCATTTCTTCGTCGCCTTTTTTATCTTCGGTAACGAACCAGGTTGCCATACGTGCGCTTCCGTAGAAAGACCAGTCGGCGGCCATGGTAGTGGCGGCAAACATACCGACCATTCCGATTACTGCAAAAATTACAAATAATTTTTTCATCTTTTTAAATTCCTCCTTAAGGATTTAAATTTGGACTTTACACTTAATATTTTTCGTTTGGAACTGTGACCAACAGGTTGTCTCTCTCCCGCACCACCCCCTTTCATAGTATAAATCCGCTAAAACGAATTTACGTATCGCAACTGTGCCGCTAAAACATCTTGCAGGCACAACCCTTAGATATACATTAATTATACATAATTTAACTATAATAGCCTATAAATTAACGATACTTTTAGCAACTTGTATTCAAAAAGTCAAGTTTTTTCACTGGTTCTACGGGGTTAAGCCGTTTTCGAGCCCTTTTGCACAAAATCTTGTAGCACCGGTTCAAGGGTTATACAACATTTATATATCACTAGGGGTCATTTTTTGTGTCTTTCTTGCTTTAATTCCCCTTTTTTCCGTTAAAACCTGTTTGTGCGGGCAATGATTTTACTCAAATCTTCGCCCAAGCGGTTTGTCATTTGCCTGAAGATATGCATTTCACTGAAATCCTACTTTACCCACAAGCAATTGTCCATGACATCTTGTGCCAAACCCATGCTATTTTGCGCCATATAGCACAGGGCTTTAGCCCTGCCCCGTAACAAGCGGCGAACAACCTCCTAAGGCAAGCCAGACAGCCATTGGGCAGCCGGCGTGATCAGGATTTCATTGGGCCCGTTTGGCACCAATTGAAATGTGTCCCCTGCTTTAACGAGTTGCACAGCGGGTATATTCAAATAGTTTTGAAATTTTATCAAAGCAGGCGAAGGCTCCTTATCCGCCAGCTTGGTTTCCACCAGCAACAAAGGTTCGTTGCTTTCGGCAATGAGAAAATCGACTTCCTGTTGTTCTTTATTTTTTATGAAGTGAAGCGAAAAGCTGCCGAAACCCATATCGTTCCAGGAAACCACGGCACGAAAAAGCTCCTGGGCAACCATATTCTCGAATTTTGCTCCCGGGTCCTTGATCCTGGGTGTGTCCCACAAATAAAACTTACGCTCTTTTTGAATGGCTCGTGAAATTTTTTTAGTCCAGGGTGAAATTGAAAAAAGCATGAAAAAAGTTTCCAAAACCGACAGCCAGGACTTGACGGAATTATAGGACACTTTCAGATCCCTGGAAAGCGTAGGAACGGAAATGGGACTTCCAATTCTTGACGGCAAGATCATGTAGAGCGTTTCCACATCCATGATCGATTTGATGCCGGTCAAATCCCGGATGTCTTCACGGATAAGCTGGCGGGAATACGTATTGGACCACCGGCGGTAGGACGCCAACTTGCCGCGCAGATAGGGCTCTGGAAAACCGCTGAAACGGGAAAGGTTATCCCAAATGGTTTGAAGCTTTTTGCTGCCCGCCATGGAAATTTGGAGCGGGTGTTGTAAAAAAACATCGATCGCAACAGATTGTCCCCCCAACTCGGCAACGGTAAGTGGCCATAGATGAAACAGAAAATAGCGACCTGCCAGTGAATCCGATCCCTTCTGGTATAAATCGAGTCTACCACTGCCCGATATTAAAAACTGATAGGCACCTTTATATTGATCAAACACCCCCTTGAGATAATTTTTCCAATCGCTGTATTTATGTATCTCATCAAAAACGACCAAGGGCAGGCTATGATCCCTGCGGGGCATTTCAGTAAAAAATGTTGGATTAGCGATGAATTCCGTACGGTGATCTTCAATGTCCCAATTAAAATACTGGTGGTTGGTGAATTTTTTAGAGATGATGTTACCGAGTGTGGTCTTACCAGACTGACGGGGTCCGGCCAGGAGGACCATGCTTTTTTCTTCGGACAATTCATCCCATATTTTTAAGTAAGCACGCCGGTCAAGCATGCGTCAATTATGCACCATAATGAAAAATAGTCAAGACTATTTTTCATTACGATACAATATCGACACCATATTGCATGCAAATCAAGCCGGCGGTCCAACAGGGCTAAAGCCCTGGCCTACATACGCAGACAGCTTGCTGCAACGTAGCGCAGGGATTTATCCCTGCCATGAATTGTTTAAACGGCCAAAGGCGTTTTCCTTTGGCCGTTTAAACAATTCTTTTGAAGGCTTTTTCCAGAAACGACAGGGGCCAGGTGACCCAGGTGGGGCGGCCGTGGGGGCAGTTGGAAGGGGTATCGCAGGCATCCAGTTGTTCCAGCATCCGGTTGATCTCTGCGAGTTTCAGTTCCTGGTTGGCCCGGATGGCACCGTGGCAGGCCATGATCTTGAGGCAGTCGTCCAATGCATTTTCCAATACATTCCCGTGGCCGCTCTCCAGAACAGCGTCCACCATTTCCAGCATCAGGGGCTTAACCTCGCGGCCCCCCAAAACAGCCGGGGCCGCTTTTATCACAAAGGTGCCGCCGCCAAAGGGTTCCACCTCAAAAGCCAGTTCCTTAAGCCCCGGGATGATCTCTGCCATGACCGCGGCCTCACGAAAGTTCAGGTCCATGGTTTCAGGAATGAGCAGGATCTGCTTCTCCAGCCTGCCGTGCGTTTGCTTCTTCAGGTGCTCGTACATGATACGTTCGTGAGCCGCATGCTGATCGATGATGACAAGCCCTTCGTCTGATTCAAAAATAAGATAGGTGTCGCGAAACTGCCCCACGTATTTCAGGTCTTTAAATTGCTTTTTCGACCAAAGGGCCTGCTGGCCCGCTGGTAGCGGTGACTGGTGATCCGTGGCCTTCGGTCGGTGGTCGGCTGACAGAGGCCGGTGGTCAGTGGTCAGTGGTCGGTGATCGGCAACAGACCGGCTGGTTGGCTCTGAGACGACCCATTGGTCTGTACCCACCTGTTTACCATAGGAAAATTCACCAGTAGGCCGCTCGGCAACTTTGGGGAAGACCGCACCGGTTTCGCCCGGCGGCCTGTATCCCGAAGACCAGTGCTTCCGGTCTGCCTGGTCAAGGGCCTGGCTGACGCAAAGCCTGACGCTGTCGTGCACTTTTTTCTGTTCCGCAAACCGCACCTCGTTCTTGGCCGGATGGACATTGACATCCACTTTGTCGTTGGGCACCATGATAAACACGGCTGCCACGGGAAACTGCCCTTTGACGATCCTGCCGGCATACCCTTGAAACAGGGCATGCTGAACAACACGGTCTTTGACAATTCTGCCATTGACGTAGATGTAGATACCCCTGGATGTGCTGCGGCTGTGGGCCGGCGAAGAGGTCCAGCCGGTGATCGATAAGGTTTCGTCTTCAAAGCTAAGTTCCTGCAAATCAGCATCCAAATCTCTTCCCATGACATCGACGACCCTTTCCCTGGGACTGGATACGCCGGGCCAATGCTTTACCTCGCGCCCGTTGTGAATCAGCCGCAGGCGGACCTTGGGCCAACCCAGAGCAATGCCGGACAGGGTTTCCACGATGTGGCCCATCTCGGTATTGACGGACTTCAAGAATTTTCTGCGGGCCGGCGTATTAAAAAACAACTGCCGGACAGACACCATGGTGCCCACGGGCGCCCCTGTATCAACAACCTTCTTGATTGTTCCGCCGGCAATGCTGATTTCCGTCCCCGCATCCGCATCCTGCCTGCGGGTTACCAGCGTAAAGCGGGATACCGAAGCAATGCTGGGAAGCGCCTCCCCCCTGAACCCCAGGGTGCTGATGGAAAAAAGATCGTCCTCTTTGTAAATTTTACTGGTGGCATAGCGCTCGATGCAGAGCAGGGCATCGTCCCGGATCATGCCCGCACCGTTGTCCGCTATCTGAATCAGCGAACGGCCGCCCTTTTCAATCTCCACGACGATGCGATCACTTCCGGCATCCAGGGCGTTTTCCACCAGTTCCTTGACCACGGAAGCCGGGCGCTCCACCACCTCACCGGCGGCGATTTTGTTGGACAGGTTCTCGGGTAAAATTTTGATCGTACTCATCAATATTAAAACACCTGGCTCTGCTTTCCCCGGATGATTTGTAAGCTGCTTCCGAGTTCTCAAAATTTTATTTTATCACTTCGTGATCAGAATTGCATTCTTCTGTCTATGATCATAATAAACAGAATTATTAATTGGGCAGGCCCGTTCTCAAAATACCTAATGGATTCCCGCCTTCGCGGGAATGACACGTGCTATAGTCGAAACGTCATTCCCGCGAAGGCGGGAATCCAGAATCTTTCATTTTAAACCTGTCAAAGTTTTAGGTTCTTCTGCCTTAGTAGAAACATACCGGATTTATCTTTTTCAGGGCTTTGTCAATTTTGCCAGATATTCCTCTTCCACGGGCGACAGATTAAACTTGATGCCAGCCTCCTCCAGCAGTTTCAGGCGGTTTTTTTCCGGACTGGCCTGTTTTTCCTCTGAAATCCACTCAACGGCTCTTCTGATTTGTTCACCTTCGGGTTGGATGGTCGTCATGGTTTCCCCCCATTATAAAAAAGAATAATCAATATCAAATATAGAAGTCCCGACAGGGCTAAAGCCCTGGACTACATGGCTTGAAGCCGACTACCCTGTAGCGCAGGGATTTATCCCTGCCGAAACGGGTTGCGGGACAGCCTGTGCAACCCTGCTACATTCTTTCGATTCTTTTTCGTGTTTTCGAACTTTCGTGATTTCGTGATGAATTTTTCTTTATGCCCGCTGCCCTGGTATGCTCTTGAACTTGGACATTGGGTATTGAATATTGGATATTTAGTCTTTTACAGTTTCGGCTTTTGTTTATAAAAATCGGTGGCCTGTTCGAAATTGTAGGCGACCTTAAGGAGGCTGCCCTCGTCGAAGTGCTTCCCCAGGAGCTGCAGCCCAATGGGCAGCCCCTTTTTTGAAAACCCGCATGGGACCGACATGCCGGGAATGCCTGCCAGGTTCGCCGAAAGGGTAAAAATATCGGAAAGGTACATTTTCAAGGGGTCTTCCTTGTTTTCTCCTATTTTAAACGCCGGGGTCGGGGCCACAGGTGCCAGGATGACATCGCAGGTCTCAAACGCCCGTTCAAAATCGTTGCGGATCAGGGTCCTCACCTGGGAAGCCTTACCATAGTAGGCGTCGTAGTATCCGGCGGAAAGACAGTAGGTGCCGATAATGATCCTGCGCTGCACCTCCGCCCCAAACCCACCTGTCCGGGTATGCTTGTACATATCCATGAGGTCAGCGGATTCAGCGTCGCGGAACCCATACCTGACGCCATCGTAGCGGGCCAGGTTGGAACTGGCCTCACATGGGGCGATGACATAGTAGACCGCCACCACATGCTCCGTGTTGGGCAGTGAAACATCCACGCAGGCGGCGCCCCTGTCCTGGATCACCTTTTTGGCGTTTTCCACGGCAGCCGACACGTCCGGGTCCAGGCCTTCCAGAGCGGCATACTCTTCAGGGATGCCGACGGTCATGCCCTCCAGGCCCTGTGAAAGATAGGAGGTATAATCAGGGACCGGTTTTGGTACGGAAGTGGAATCGGCCGGATCGTACCCGGCAATGGCATTCATCATAACGGCATTGTCAAAAACACATTTGGTCAGGGGGCCGATCTGGTCCAGGGAAGACGCAAAGGCCACCAGGCCGAAACGCGATACCCTGCCGTAGGTCGGTTTCATCCCCACTACGCTGCAGTGGGATGCCGGCTGCCGGATGGAACCACCCGTGTCCGATCCCAGGGCCCCCATGCACATGTCCGCTGACACGGCTGCTGCCGACCCGCCGCTGGAACCGCCCGGAATCCTGTCAAGGTCCCAGGGATTGCGGGTAGCCTTTATACTGGAATGCTCTGTTGACGATCCCATGGCAAATTCATCCATGTTCAGCTTGCCGATAATCACCGCTCCGGCCGCCCTCAACCTGGTTATCACCGTTGCATCGTAGGGTGGCACAAAGTTGTCGAGAATCCTGGAGCCGCACGTTGTCCGCATCCCGCTGGTGCACATCAGGTCCTTTATCCCTACGGGTATCCCGGTCAACGGTGTGGTATCCCCGGCTGCTATTCTTTTATCACACTCGGCTGCCTGTTTAAGAGCTCCTTCTTCATCCACACTGATGAAGGCATCCACTTTGGGCTCCACGGCCTGGATACGCTCGAGCATCGCCCGGGTGAGTTCCAGGGAAGAAATCTCACCGGCCGTCAGCTTGGCATGGGCGTCCTGTATGGTCAGTTCGAATAAATGCATCTGAGTCGTTCCTAACTGTCAATTGAAGCTATTTTATTATCCTCGGCACGAGGAAGGTTCCGTCTTCCTTTTCGGGTGCATTGGCCAACGACTGCTCCGGTTCCAGGTGAACATGGACCTCGTCTTCACGAAATGCATTGGTCAAGGAAATGGCATGGGAGGTTGGTGCAATCCCCTCGGTGTCCACCTGTTTCAACTTGTCCACATAGGCCAGTATGGCACCGATCTGGCCGGCAAACCGTTCGATGGCCTCCGCATCGAGCTCCAACCTGGCCAGATGGGCCACGTGTTCGATTTCCTCTTTTGTAATTTTCATCTATTCTCCACTATTTTCCACCACAAAGACACAGTGGTTCATTTCAGTTTTTTACCACTATCCCCTTGTAGCCCAGGACGGCAAGTTTACCCTTGGCTTGCTCCGCTTCTGTAGATGCTTTAAATCCGCCCACACGCACGCGGTACCAGGTGCCCCCTGCGACATTGGCCTTGATCTTGTAGGCCCGGTACCCTTTGCTGTTGAGCTTTTTGACCAGCACATCAGCCGCCGTGGCCTCTTTGGTGGAAGCCACCTGAACCGCATAAGCCTCTTCCCGAGAAGAAATGGTTTTGGTTTGCTTTTTCATGGAAACGAGCTGTTTCTTTTGAGTCGTGCCGGCTGTTTTCTGCCTTTCCCCGGAAGAGGTGACGGCCGTCGGCGCTTCCCCTTTCTCGAACGTCAGCTTTTCAGCCTTGTTGGAATCCTTGAGCGCCTCATAAAAATCCAGTTCCTGGCTTTTCTCGATGGAGGGTGTCTCGGCCCGCGTCCGTTCCCGCTCCTGCCTGATGATGGATTCCTTCAGGGAAATCAGCTCTTTCTGCAGCACCTCGATATCAAAATGAAGCGGAGCGGTTCCCCGGCCCACGAAAATACCCAGAACGAACATCCATGCGGCAATGAAAAAAATCAGGCATATGCCCAGAAAGACCCCTTTGCGGGTCATCTGCAGCATGTACTTATTTCGGCGGGATGGTTTGGTGGTCTTGGTTTTCTTTTTGTCCATTTACATTTTTTCCGGTGCTGATACCCCCAAAAGCGTCAGGCCGTTCCTGATGATTGTCTTCACCGCCAGCACCAGAAAGAGCCGGGCCTGGGCAAGATCGGGATCATCGGCCAGTACCCTGTGTTTGTTGTAGTAGGAATGAAAAGCGGATGCAAGATTCATCAGAAAATAGGTCACCCGATGGGGCTCCATGTTCTCGGCACCCAGGCGAATCGTTTCCGGATAGCGGTTCATGGCCTTGATCAAGGCGATCTCCTCCGGCTGGGTCAACTTTGCCAGCACCTCATCTTCACAGGCTTCCGACTGAATGCCTTTTTCCCTGCCCTTTTCTATGATGCTCGATATACGGGCATGCACATACTGGACATAATAGACAGGATTGTCGTTGGTCTTTTTCTTGGCAAGCTCCAGGTCAAAATCGAGGGGGCTTTCATAGTGCCGGGTCAAAAAAATGAAACGGGCGGCATCCCCCCCCACCTCCTGGATGACGTCATTCAAGGTGACGAACTCGCCGGAACGGGTGGACATGGCCACGGGTTCGCCCCCCCGCAGCAGGTTCACGAGTTGGACCAGGATGACGCCGAACTGCTCTCTTTTATATCCCGAGGCCTCCACGGAAGCGGTTACGCGTGGGATATATCCGTGGTGGTCGGCGCCCCACACGTCGATGACCGTTTCAAAGCCACGGTCATATTTGTCCTGGTGGTAGGCGATGTCCGACGCAAAATAGGTGGTCTGGCCGTTTTTGCGCACGACCACACGGTCTTTTTCGTCTCCGTAATCCGTTGTTCTGAACCACTGGGCACCCTCTTTCTCATAAATGGCGCCCGAGGCCTTGAACCCCTGGATCACCGTGTCCACTTTCCCGGAATCATACAGGCTTTGTTCACTGAACCATTCATCGAAAAAGACCCCGAATGCGGACAGGTCCTCCCGGATGCCGCCGATGATGAAATCGGCCGCATGGCGTGCACAAAGATCGATGGCTTCATTTTCATCCATCTCCAGCAACGCACGCCCCTTTTCCCTTTCAAGCCCCAGGGCGATGTCCTTGATGTAGTCGCCCTGGTAGCACTCTTCGGGAAATTGCACGGCTGCGCCCAGGATTTCCCGGTAACGCAGAAACACCGAGGTACCCAGGGTGTGGATCTGGCGGCCTGAATCGTTGATATAATATTCCTTCTGAACGTCATAACCGCAAAATGCAAGGATATTGCCGACACTGTCGCCCACGGCAGCTCCCCGCCCATGCCCCACATGCAACGGGCCCGTGGGGTTGGAGCTGACGAACTCCACCTGAATTTTATGTCCTTGACCGATGTTGGATGCACCGTACCGGGCTCCCTTTTCATGAACTTTTCTTAGAAAAGGAACCCAGGCACTTGTTTTAACAAAAAAATTAATGAATCCAGGCCCGGCGATTTCCGTCTTTGCGATGATCTGCCCGGCGTCATCCAGATTGGCGATGATCGTTTCGGCGATCTTGCGGGGCGGCATCTTCTGGCTCGAAGCCATCACCATGGCGATGTTGGTTGAAAAATCGCCATGCGTGTCTACTTTTGGGGCCTCAACTTCAATATCCGGCATCGTTGCATGGTTAAGTTCCCCTTTTGCAGAGGCGTTTTCCAATGCTGCCCCAATGAGCTTTTTTAATGTTTTTTTCATTCCACACCATTCATGAGAAACAACTCCGTGAAGGTTGAAGTTTCATGCTTCACTGCACTTATCAGAGCATGAAATTGATAGCGTTCACATCAGCCAATAATGGCTTTTCCATACCAAGTCAAGCAACTTCCATGTATGCCCGGCAGAGAAAAAAGTTATAAGAAAAAAGGGCTTACAAGCAATACTGCCCATAAGCCCCTATGGTTGTTGGTAGGCACGAATGGATTTGAACCATCGACTTCTACCGTGTCAGGGTAGCGCTCTCCCCCTGAGCTACGTGCCTGTATGTTCGAAAACCTGTTAACACCTGCAGTAAAGGGTGTCAAGGAAAATGAAAATCTCTTAAAAAGCCCAAATTGAAAGTATAGCGGCGACTTGTCTCGGCGTAGCGCGTAGCGCGAAGACGGAAGCCGCGTCATATAAAAGAATGTGCTTTTCCGGCAAAGCCGGAGAAGCACATTCTTTTATTCGGGGATCAACTCAATGCCCAGCCGCTCCGGCGACACCTCATAGATATCGATGCCAAACGAGTCATATATTTTCAGCATCAATTCTTCGGCCAGCGTTTCTCCGGAATCGTTGTATTCAACGGCGATGGTCGATTCATCAGGTTTGATTTCCTTGATGTTTATCCCTTTCACACCTGATATCGTACCCAGCATTTTCCGAAATGCCACGAAATTTTTCAACTCGCCGGTACCAATAACAACGATCTCCACACTCGGAACCATGGATGCGGCCTTCTGCCTGGCTGCAATAACTTGTTTGGCCAACTCCTCGCCGGTCAAGACGCCGGCATTGGCAAGCGCCTCCCGCCCGGTCTGGGCCGCTCTTTCGCCGGCAGCCACGGCCGTCCGTGAAACCGAGGCTATGATCTCACCCGTATCCGTCCGATATGCTTTCGCAGCCACACTCCCTTTGTACGATTTTATGGTATTGCTCATGACATTGGACGATGTTTCTGCCTTGGACATACCCACAATGACGACATCCGCGGCCAGGTGTCTGCCGATGGTGATCGCTTCCTCGACGGAGAGGTTGAGATCATGATTGAGCGGCTCCACCAGGTTGCCGCGGGTCACGATGGTAAACCCTTTATCCCTCAAAACATCCGCCATGCCCGATTCTGAAGAGGGCACAACGAAAACGAGCTTCTCCCCCCACCAGTAGGTCGGCATCTCCGCCTCGAGTTTCTGTTCAGCCATGAAAATGAGGGCCCTGGGCATCTCTTCCTGGCTCAATATCACCCCGGAGTCGGTCAACTGCTTTTCCACCCTGTCCAGCATGACCGTCACCCGCATGACCACCCTGTACCGGGAGTCGGCTACAAACTCGGTCAGCACTGTGTAATTCTGAATAAATTTATCCACCTGGTCGTAGAGAACCTGGTTGAGCATCTGAAAATTTTCAACCTGCGCTGCCACGGGCAACAGATCGACTGAAGCCAACGCCACTGCGGATACAAGACCGGCTGATATAGCCTGTTCCCTGGCCGCATTGGTCTTGTCCCCGACGATGGTCCCGGAAGTGGTCACCTCGACAACCTTGATGGTATCCTTGCCTTTTGCCACGCTGAAATCCGCAAAGATCAAACCCATGGATAGGCAGATCAGTGCAACCATAAATTTGCCGGCACGTTGTTGAAAAATTGACATCTTTAATATCACCTCATTTTAAAAACAAATACTTCCTGCCGTCTTTCACGACATAATTACTCTATTTTAAACGCTCATTTAGGTTAAAGTTTTCTGGCTACAGCATAGTCCGCAATGTCCATCAGGATATCACGGGTTTCCGATGCATCGAACAGATTCAAAGCGCTTTTAGCTTTTGTGATGTGTTCCGTGGCCAGATCTTCCGTATATGCTATTCCACCGTGCTGTCGCAACATCCCTTTCAGGGTTTCGAACGCTTTCGCGGAAAAATGGTCATCCATAATAATCTGTTCCATTTTTTTGCGTTCGGCGGTGCCTGCCTTTTGCAACGCATATATCACAGGCAGCGTCAGCTTGCCCTCCTTGAGGTCGGCTCCCACGCTCTTGCCGATCGCCGCCGTGCTTTCCGAGTAGTCCAAAAGGTCATCCACCATTTGAAACGCCATGCCCAAATGAAAGCCGTAAGCAGCCAGCCCCATTTCCTTTTTTTCAGAGGCTTCAGCCAGGAGGGCGCTGATCCGGCAGGCACCCTGGAAGAGGACGGCTGTCTTACACCGAATGATCTCCAGATACTCTGCTTCGGCCAGATCCAGCTGTCCCTTTCTCTGAAGTTGATGAATCTCACCCTGGGACATGTTCTCCGTAATGTCGGCAATGATCTCGATGATCTTCGGCTGCCCTGTCGCAGCTGCAATGGACAACCCCCTGGCAAGTAGAAAGTCTCCCACCAGCACGGCTGTTGAACTCCCCCACACGGTATGTGCGGCCGGCTTTCCTCTTCTGAGGGTAGCTTCGTCAATCAGATCGTCATGCAAGAGAGTGGCTGCATGCAGGTATTCAAAAATAACGGAAAACGTATGCTCATAGCCCCCCCGATACCCGCAAAGCCGGGCACACAGGACCATAAGCAGGGGTCTGAGCCGTTTCCCCCCGCTGAAAAGAATGTGCTCGGCCACTTTCGACACAAGGTCGAGATTCGGCTGTAAATTATCGGAGAGCGCCCTTTCTATTGCCTCCAGATCCTTTGCGGCCGTGTCCAATATTCTATTTTTGAGGTCCTTCATATCGGTTTCATTCCAATTCGTTCCAAAAATTTCCATGCCTGCCCGGCCTGCCTGAAAATGTATTTTTACCTATGTTGAGCGATTGTCGAGGTTGCCACCACATACGTTAAGGCGTACTGATGTCACCGACAAGGTCGTATTCATAGGCATCAATAATCCTTACTCTGGCAAAAGACCCGGGTTGTAGATTCTCCGCGCGCACGAAGGTAAGCCCGTCAACCTCAGGCGCCTGGAAAACGGTTCGCCCGGTATACAGTTTTTCCTCGGAGGCTTCCTCGATCAAAACCGGCAGGGTTGCACCAATATATTGCTGGTTGATGGTTTCTGAAATAGCCAACTGGCGCGACATGACCGTGTCAAACCGCGCCTGCGCCTTTTTTGCGGAAACGTGGCCCTTAAGCCCATGCGACGGCAGGTCATCTGAGTCGGAGTAGGTAAAAACACCCAGGTGCTCAAACCGGATATCCTCTACAAAAGATAAAAGGGTTTTAAAATCCGCCTCGGTTTCTCCGGGAAAGCCGACAATCAGCGTGGTTCTCAGGCTGGCATCGGGCACCTTATTTCTAATGTCGTGAAAAAGGCGGTAAAGGTCTTTTCCCGTATAATCGCGCCCCATGCGCTTCAACACCGGGTCGCTGGAATGCTGTACCGGAATGTCAAAATAAGCACAAATATTGGGTGTGCTGCCCATGACCTGTATGGTTTCCGAATCAATGCTTTCCGGATGGCCATAAAGCACCCGCAGCCAGGCCGCCGGGGAAATATTTGCCAGGTTTGTCAACAGGTCCGCCAGGCCGTAGCCCAGGCCGAGATCACTGCCATATGCTGTTGTTTCTTGAGCCACCAGCACGAGTTCCTTGACATTGGCATCGATCAGGCTGCGTGCCTCTTCGACGATTTGTTCCATGGGACGGCTTTTCTGGCGCCCGCGCAGACGCGGTATGATGCAGTACGTGCAGTGCCGGTCGCACCCTTCGGCAATCTTTAGGTAGGCCATGTGCGGTTGGCTCAAGACTCTCTTGTTATCCGTGCGGGACAACACAATGGTATCTGGATCGGGAAACAGGCATTTTTCATCCGGCCGTGCCGCTTCAACGGCCATTACGATCTGGTCGAATGCCCCGGTTCCCAGAAACTGATCCACTTCGGGCAGGGATGCGGCAATGTCCTTCTGAAAGCGTTCGGGAAGACAACCAGCTACTACGATTCTCCGGCAGGCCCCGGTCTCCTTCAACTGCGCAAGCGCTAAAATGGTGTCAATAGATTCATCTGCAGCTGACTCGATGAAGCTGCAGGTGTTGACCACGATCACCTCGGCCTGCCCGGCTTCCGGGGTTATGGTGTGCCCGGCGGCCAGGAGGCTTCCGCTCATGGTTTCGGAATCTACCTGGTTCCTGGCGCAACCCAGGCTGACAAAATGAACTTTCATGACTTGAGTTTATCGACCTCTTCCGTTATCGCCGGAACAAGTTCAAAAAGGTCCCCCACGACCCCATAGTCGGATTTCAAAAAGATGGGTGCCTCCGGATCCTTGTTGATGGCCACGATGACCTTGGCAGAAGACATGCCGGCCAGATGCTGGATGGCGCCGGATATCCCACAGGCAATATACAGGCTGGGCGAAACGACCTTTCCGGTCTGCCCCACCTGATCGGCATGGGATCTCCAACCTTCGTCCACGGCAGCCCTGGAAGCACCTACGGCGCCGCCGAGCACCTGGGCCAGCTTCTCTATCACGGCATAATCCGAACCGCCCATGCCCCTGCCGCCGGCAACCACCGCGTCGGCTTCAGTTATATCGATCTTTCCGGTTTCCATGTTTTTTTCGAGCAGCTTGACGGGCGGGTCTGTCAGGGTGACGTCGATGCTCTCGACCACACCCGCGCCTTCGGACTGGACGATCTCCATGGCATTGGGCCGCAGGGAAACCATCCCCGGGCTTCCATCCAATTGGACTGCTGCAAGCACTTTGCCGCCATATATGGGCCGGGTCGCCGTTGCAACTCCGTTTTCCCAGGATATGGCAATACAGTCCGTTGCCAGGGCAGCATCACAGCGCGCAGCCAGGCACGCAGACAGCTCCTTTCCCTGAACCGTCGCGCCGAACAAAACCAGCTCCGGCGCCTCCTTTTCAATCAATCCGGAAATTACCTCTCCGTAGGCCGCACTTGAAAAATCAGCCAACCCGGGGTTGTCGGCAACCATGACCCTGTCGGCGCCATATTGACCGAGCGTCCCGGCAGCCTCGGCGACATTGGATCCCAAAACCACGGCTACCAGCTCAAAACCGTTCGCGGAAGCGATTTTTTTGCCTTCACTCAAGGCTTCGTAGGTAACTTTTCGAAACTGACCGTCGGTCTGATCCGCTATGACAAGTATGACATTTGACATCTTCGACTCCTATATAATCTTATACGAAAAAATAGATGCTATCAAATTGATATAATTAAATGTTCATTCACGGATGAGAAAATTTGTTCGAGTTCAAGGAAAGCGAAAATTGAAACCGCAGGAATACGCTTTTGTATTTTGAGGATTGCAATCTGAGCTTGACACAGAAATCGAGCAAATTAGCCATATGTGGATGGACATTAGATGACTTTGGCCTCTTCATGCAAGGCCTTGACTAAGGCTGCGGCTTTTTCCGTTGAAGATTCGCCTTCGATCATCCGTCCGGCCGTTCTCTCCGGAGGTGTTTTCAGACTCTTTACCTTTGTTTTGGGGTCACCCACCTCGACAGGGTCCACGCCCAGGTCAGCCAGGCTTTTGGTATCCAGCGGTTTTTTCTTGGCTTTCATAATACCGGGCAATGATGCGTAGCGAGGTTCGTTCAATCCCTTCTGGGTTGTAAACAGGACCGGCAATGCCGCTTCAACCACCACACTCCCTCCGTCCACGGTCTTGTGGCAGGTAATCCGCCCGTCCTGGATCTCCTCCTGAAAAACCATGCTGATGAGCGGCAGCCCCAACTTTTCCGCCACAGCCGCACCCACCAGATAGTTGTCGTCATCCACCGCCCGCTGGCCGGCGATGATCAGATCGTGGGGCAGCTCTTTCACAGCCTGGGCCAACACCTTGGCCGTACCCAGTCCATCGTAATTTTTCAGGGCAGGGTCGGTAATCAGGACCCCTTTGTCTGCTCCCATGGCAAGCGCCGTCCTGACGGCCTCGGCTGCCTTTTCCGGGCCCGCGGAAATAATCGTCACACTCCCGCCCTGCGCTTCCCTTATACGCAGCGCCTCCTCAACGGCAAATTCGTCATAGGGGTTTAGGATCCATTTAATGCCGTCCGGCTTTATGGACACGCCGTCATCGGCAATTTCAATCATAGATTCTGTCGATGGCACCTGTTTCAACAACACGATGATATCCAATTCTCTTTCCTCCATGTCTGTTTCAAACGCTATAAACGTTAATAAAATCCCATTGCCATTATATTGTCAATGAGGATCTTACTTAGGATATTGGCTGAAATATGGCCTTGAAGATGGATCCGCCGGAATCAAAACAATCCTGCGGCGTGCGACAGCCTTTACATTGAAGGACTGACCCGGGGCATACATCCGCAGAAGACGGGAGGTGCCGGCACCGGTCAGACGTAAAATCCAACGTGAAACCAAAGCGTTCCGAAAATATTTTCATGCGTAAAAGATCCGCGCCCTTGCCGCCGGCGTTGAAATAAAAAGGCTGTTTTGTGGCGTATGCATCTGTTTGCTGGGTGGGAAAAAAACCTTCAAATATCCGCATCTGGTGATCATGCAGAATACCGACCCCGAAGTCCCGGACCTCAAGGGTCGCACGGTTGTCGGTGGATGTGACGGAAATCCCTATTTTGCCCTCATCCGGCGTGTTCTCGACAGCATTTTTCACCAACCCTTGGATCACTTTGGTAAGCGCGGCTGGGGGCACGGCTATCTTCGGTGAAACCTCTGCCGTGAGCTCCAGATTCAGTTTCCGATGGGAAAAAGCTGGTTTGATGGCGTCAATTGCTGTGGTTACAAAATCTCCAAGTGCAATTTTTTCCGGGAGATTCGGCTGCACGTGGAAAATAGCGTCGATGTTTTCCCGTACACGTGCAACCACTGACGCTTCGTCCACCTGCTCGGCTACGAGCGATTCCAGTTCATCAGAGCATTGGTCCAGCAGGCCACAGAGCATACGGCGGCTTTCATATTCCCCGGTCTGCATGATATCTTCTGTTTCCCGCTGCAGACCGGACAGCCTTCCCAGACTTCGCTCGGCTCTTTCAATGGTTCGCCGCCACTTCTCGCCGGATACTTGGGACAGTGTTTTTTTTAAAATCGCCAGGGAACCGCCCAAAAGGGCGATGGGTGTTTTCAATTCGTGCGACAGGTGGTTGATCACCTTGTCCTTGGCCCGGTTCAGACTGCTCACCTCATGATACGCATCCTTGAGCGCCTCGGTGGCCATGGCATTCTTAAGCGCCGCAATCAAATTGTTGACCAGCGTTTCTAGTAAATCCAGGTCTGCATGACTGAAAGGGTCGCCGACGATTTTGGGCCCCAGTCCCAAAACGCCCTTACAGGTGTTGGATACTTCGAAGACCAATACCTGGTCGATACATTCCGGAATGAAGCCCTTGTGGCGATCCTCAATTTCTTTAATCCCTCCGCCCTGGTAGGCATCTTTTGCCAGCAGCCGTCCTGACGCTTGCTCGAGCAGTTCACGCTTGTTGTCATGAATACCGATGCTCTCGAATGGGTTGCCCCCCCCTGCCCGATGGTCATACAACTGCATGAACCCCTCAAAAACGCCGAAATTGCCGGTGGACATCAGGAGGAAACCATGCATGATCGCCTGGATGCTGTCCATCCCGATGAGCTCACGGCTCACATCATACAGCGTCTTCAAATGAAACAGCTTCTTGCTGAGCTCTGTTTCGATATGCTCGGTTATGGGGTGTGATTCTTCATTCATTTCGCACCTTAATAAATTATTTCATCAGCCCAACGAGTATTTCGTTGACCTTTTCTGATTCTGCATAGGTCACCGAGTGGCCGGCGCCGTCCACGGGAAATACCTTGATATGTGGAATAGCCTTTTTGACATTTTCAGCGGTAGAAAAAGGCACAACCTGATCGTCAACCCCCCAGATGGCAAAGGTGGGTATCCCCAGCCGGCCCACCTTTTCATACTCTTTTGATAGATCGTACATGGGATAGTTGCGCATGGTGGACAGAATGGAATCGAGGTACCCCCGGTACTGGAACTGCTCTTCGAATTTTTCAACCATATCGGGTCGGGCCTTGCCTGCTTCCACGGCTTCGAGGATATCCGCCAGCATCTCTTTTTTACCCACCATGGTCATCAGCCATTCCCCCAGCCCCGGAGCAAATATAAGGGCGGCCAGTCCCTCATAGGAAGGCACATACCCGGCCGGGGCGATCAGGATCAGCTTTTTCACCCGTTCCGGGTACCTTGCGGCAAAACCGATGACATTGCCGCCGCCCATGGAGTAGCCCACCAGGGTGACCGGCTGCGTGACATGCAGCGCATCCAGCAAATTTGACAGTTCGCGGATATAGAGTTCTCCATCGTACACAATGTCCGGGCGGTCTGAGAACCCCCGGCCCAGGTGGTCGTATACCAGAACCCGTTTCCCGGCCGCCGTGA
Source organism: Desulfobacterales bacterium (assembly GCA_029940035.1). GTDB lineage: Bacteria > Desulfobacterota > Desulfobacteria > Desulfobacterales > B30-G6 > JAJDNW01. The sequence continues at coordinate 6,054 of JAOZRT010000037.1, read as the reverse complement.
GTGCATCGACATTGCCGTCCCACACAAACTTGGGTGTGGAGAGCCCGTGCACCAGCACCACGATGTCCCTGTTTTCAGTGCCTTTCCAATAATAACTGACGACCCCGTCGTCAAGCTGGACAAATTCTCCGGGAAGCTTGGCACGCTCCTCAGGGGTGAGCTCCTTCAAACTGAACTGAAAATAATAATAGGTTCCAACCATCACCAGAACCAATGCCACCAGGCAGCCGATCAGGGTAAAAAGCAGTTTTTTAATCATCGTCAAATTCCTGTCTGTCAAATACTCGTCATGCCCGTGGAGACGGGCATCCAGGGCTTTCAGCCGGTCGCTTTCTGGATAGCGCAAAAGCGTCACTTCGTGTCCTGCATGCACAGGAATGGCACCTGGCTTATGCTAAAAAATCTCCGACCCTGGAGTTATTTATATATTTATCAACGTCCCCCAAAAGCTCTAAGTTATTTTTTGCTGGACAAAATCCGGGAACATGAGGACCCGGTTCAAATCTTTATTGGAATACACAAAAGGTTCAAGATCTTTAACCAGGCGTTTGAAATTCAGTTGCGCGCACCGCAAGCGCAATTTTTCCCGCAGCTCTCTACGGTTTCGGATTGCCATCTTTTGGGCTAGATAATCAAAATTCACTTCGGTTTTTCCCAGCAGGAAAACGACATCAAAAAAGTCGCGGCCCATGGGTCGACGGCGGTTAAAAATACAAAATATCTTTTGTGCTGCCAGGATATCTGCAGGCACAACGTTAATGCGCGAAAACACGTCGAACTTGTTAAGTATGAATGTATCTCGCTTGTACTGAAATTCCTGTGGCTCAGTGTCTATCTGTATCAGAAGTTTTTCATCCAGGTGACCTGAGATGCCGGTTGTATGCAATAATCCCGGAAAACGCAGATATGCGCGGAAGGCATCGTTAAAAGTATACTTGAGTTCAATTGTATAGCCTTGCAACCCTAATTTATTTTTTACCATTTGGGATAGGGCTTTGAAATCATCGCGGCCGATACCCGGGCTGTCGAAATCGAGATCTTCAGAGAACCTGGGATTTCCATGAACAATGTGGATACATGTCCCTCCCATGAACGTCAGCTTTTCGGCCAAAGATGATTCAAAGATCACCTCCAAAATCTTATACTGAAGATACTCCCTGAGGATGCTTTTTTTAAACGGCCTTAGCTGTTCGGGATAAAAGGATTCAATCTGTTTTATGTCAAGCATATCCCACCCACGATAGAAAACGTTCGACAGTGTTTGCAAGACGCTTCTGATTAAAACGTTGTACGTAATTCATGAGCCGTTCCATTTGCATTTGGCTCAGTATTTCCTCTCTGTTTAACCGCAGAGAAAGAAAATCATCCTCACTTCGAACCAAAGGGTTCAAATAAAGAAAGTCTAATATAGCCTTTTCCATAAAAGCGATTTTTATGCGGTCTGCCATAAGGGAATAACCAAAAAACAAGGCCGGCTTTATTGTCCGGTATGAGAACGTTGCCAAAGGAGTCGCAAATCGATATGTGCGCCTTGTTGAGACCGAGGTTGTCATGTAAACATTTTCCGGAATCAACCGATAGTGCGACAACGCCGTTTCAAGGGAAATGTAAGATGGCTTATAGATCTTATTTGCAATGGCTGCCAATCTATTTTCATTTATATCTACATCCGAAAAGAAGTAGTAGCCTTTAATAATTTTTTGAATATACCCCTTTTTTTGCCATTCACTCAGTCTGCGGTGATCGAATCCCCCATATGCGGCTCTGATATCCGCTATTGAAAACACCGGGAAATCCCGCAGTGAATTTTTGAAATGAACGAAATTCATAATATTTCACATTCATGCTATATTTAACATAAATACGAAATATATTAAAATTCTTTTAAAGTCAAGAACTGTAAATAAAGGCCTGCCCCGGTATGGTCTTGGGCCGGGATCCAGACTTCCGTGCTTTTTCCTGATATCGAAGTACTATCACCCATGCAAAAGAAGGGCATGAGGTATACCGCTGCACGATCCAGGCATTTTACTGGACCCCCGCCCCGGCCTAAGACCATACCGGGGCAGGCTCTGCTCGGGGGTGACGGCGGTCTTTCGCCTTCTGTTCAATGCACGTCATGCCCGTGGAGACGGGCATCCAGGGCTTTCAGCCGGTCGCTTTCTGGATAGCGCAAAAGCGTCACTTCGTGTCCTGCATGCACAGGAATGGCGCCTGGCTTATGCTAAAAAACCTCCGGCCCTGGAGTAATTTATATATTTATCAACGCCCCCAAAATACGCGTGTTAAATTATCATATCGTGTAACCGCGATAGGGTATAAAGAGGGAGATTGAGAATTTTGCCATCCTTTTTCAAATTCAATAGGGATGCTCGGGTAAGTACTGACGGCGAAAACTGAACGTCGAATGATCGCAGGCTTTTACTTCGGAGATTAATGCCTGCCTTCACTTCCAGCGGATAAATCCGGCCCGAAAATTCGCACAGAAAATCAAGCTCTGCCGTTCCCCCCTTACTGCGCCAGTAATGAAGTGGCAGCCCGAAATGAGCCATTAATTGCTGGGCGGCAAAGTTTTCAACAAATGCCCCCTCATATTCATTAAACAGCCGTTCTCGATGGGCAAGCAGTTCAACAGGCGACCGTGACATGGCACCCAGCAGCCCCACATCCAGCGCATATATCTTGAAACACGCTTTGTCTGCATAATGTGATAGGGGACTTTTGGCTGCCTTGGTAGCTGTGACGCGGTAGACAAGCCCTGCATCTTCTAACCACTTCAGCGCATTCTCATATTCCCGGGCCCGGGCACTCTTTTTGACGGCACTAAATATGAACTTCTTATTTTCCCTGGCCAAATGCTTGGGAATTGACTCCCAAAGCAGCGTTAGCTTGGGAATATCGGATGCGGGCGCGTGTTTTGCGAAATCCATGATGTAAGACTTGATAACCTCCTCCTGAATCTCACGGACCTCTCTTTCGTTGTTGGTTTCGGCAAAATGGTTTACCGCCTCCGGCATGCCGCCCACAAAGTAGTATTGACGGAGTAGATCGATGAGATGGTCATGCAAGGCCTTTGATAAAGGAATTGGGTCGGAAATATTTTCAATCAGTTGTCGATACCGGGATTCGCCCATTCCATCTAGAAATTCCATGAAACTCATTGGAAAAAGATGGAGAAAATTAACCTTCCCGACAGGGAAGGATCCAGGAGAGGAAAGTTTCACGCCAAGGAGCGAACCGGCAGCTGCAATATGGATATCGTTGCGCTTCTCGTGAAAATATTTCAACGCGTTTAAGGCCCGGTTCGATACCTGGATCTCATCGAATACGATCAGGTCGGAACCCGGCCTGATCTCAATATCAAAATAGATGGAAAGTTCCTTTACAATCCGCTCCGGGTCCAGATTGCGCTCAAAAAACTGGTCGAGCCCTGGATCCTCTTCGAAGTTGCAATAAATGAGATTTTCATATTCATTACGGCCAAAAACTTTCAATATGAACGTCTTTCCGGTTTGACGCGCCCCTTGCAATAGAAGCGGTTTCCGCCTGGGACTTGATTTCCAATCGAGCAGTTTTTGGTATATATCTCTATTCATGGTCACTTAGGATGCCAGAGCAAACCGGACAGGTCAAGCATTATCGAGCCATTTATGTGACCCTTGTCACTTAAATGGGACGTAAAATGTGATTTCAATCACATATTGTGCCGGTTGCCATCTGTTCCGTTCAAGGTCAGGTGGTGACCTTGATGATGATCACGGTAATGTCATCGTGCTGATCGGTTCCGGTATGATCTTGGGCCGGGGTGGGACACGAAGTGATAACGCTGTACGATCCAGGTCTTTAACTGGTCCCCCGCCTCCGCGGGGGTGACGGTGGTTTGCACCTTCTATCTAATGAACGTCATCCCCGCGCAAGGCCTGCCCCGGTATGGTCTTGGGTCGGGGCGGGGATCCAGAAAACATCTGACCGAATGCCGGAAGACGCCCATACACTGGCATAATAGAAAACGCATCGATATCTGAAACCGTCAAACAATCAGCCCGAAGAGATCTTTCCAATCAGGGTTGTCTTCCTCAATCAAACGCAGTTTCCATTGCCGGTTCCATTTTTTGATCTGCTTTTCACGCTTGATGGCAGGCTCCCGCGGTTTGATGCGTTTCATAGTAGACCAATCGCTTGACATCATATTGCTTTGTAAATCCGTTAATTTCGCCATTTCTGTGTTGCCATACGCGTTTAACCAGATCCGATGTCACGCCTGTGTACAATGTTCCATTGCGTCGACTGGCAAGGATATATACGTAAAATTGTTTTTGCATGCTGGCTTTTGGGGGGCTTCGCCTATGTAGTCCGAAAGACAGCCTTATCGCTTTCAGTGTCTTGTCTTTTCTGGACCCCCGCCCCGGCCTAAGACCATACCGGGGCAGGCTCTGCTCGGGGGTGACGGTTGGGTATAACATTTATGCCAATCAACGTCATCCCCGCGGAGGCGGGGATCCAGGATTTCTTGCCTTTCCCATGAATCAAAGTACTATCACCCCCGAAAGAGAAGGGCATGGGGTACATTGCTGTACGACTCGAGTATGTTGCTGGACTCCCTTCTTCAAGGGAGTGACGAACGACAGCGCTATCCAGAGAAAAAAATCGGCACCAACAAATTCAGGAAAGCATTTTTACGATAATCACCGTGATGTCATCGTGCTGGTCGGCGCCGGCGGCGAATGTGTTCACCTGATCGAGGATTTTATCCAGGAGTTCCTGGGCGGACAAATCAGTTGAACCTTGAATGGCTTCCTCCAGGCGCTCGAAACCGAACAACTCTTCCTGCGCATTCATGGCCTCGACAATCCCGTCCGTGTAAAACACCACTGTGTCGCCCGGTTTCAGGGTCATGCGCGTGTCGAGATACTCAACATCCTCCAGAATACCCAGGGGAAACGTATCCCCTTCAGTTTCTACCAGGTGCACGTCACCGGTGTCGGCGGCAAGGTGGATGGGCTGGGTCTGGCCGGCACTGCACATATCCACGGTTCGCTCCTTGGCATTGACCACAGCATAGAGCAGGGCCACGAACATGCCCGGGATGATATCCTTTTTGGTTCTCAGGTTGGCCCGGGTCATGATGTCGGCAACGGTGCGATCCTCTTCGGAGAGCATGCGAAAGATGCTGCGCGACGCCGACATGACCAGGGCGCCGGAAACGCTCTTGCCGGTAACGTCGCCAATGAGCATGCCCACCTTCTCCTCGCCCATGGCAATGAAGTCGTAAAAGTCCCCGCCCACCTCGCGGGCGGACATGGAATAGGAAGCGATCTCCAGACCGTCGATCTCCGGATTCTCAGACGGAAGCATGCTCACCTGCAGATCCTTGGCAATGTTGAGCTCCTCTTCCATGCGCTCCTTTTCAATGACCTCTTCGATCATGATGGCATTCTCGATGGCCACGGCCCCCTGGTTGGCCAGGATGTTGAGCAGGTTCACATCCTCGCGGCGGTAAAATTTCCCGGATTTTTTGCGACCCAGGGAGATGAGCCCGATCAGCTTGTTTTCGTAGATCAGGGGTATGAGCAGGGTTGCCTGCAGCTTTTCAAATGTTTGCGCATATGCTTGACGGTCGTCCTCGAAAAAAGGGTCCTCCTGAACATCGTAGATGGTTACTTCTTTTTTTCTTTCGGCAATTTTTTTCACCAGGGGATCTTCGCCGGAAACTTCGGCTTTGGCCAGTATGTTTTCACTGCCGTCAACCGCCGCCTTTGTCGGCAGACTGACGCCGCCATCCGGCATGGCGCACTCACCTGCATAGGAAAGACACTGGTAGTTCTCCTTTTTCTGGTTCATCAGCATCACGCATCCGCAGTCGATGAACATGGCTCCCAGGGCCGTGTCCATGATGCTCTTGCCGATCTCGTCCAGCTTCAGCAGGGAACGCATGGTCTCGCTGATCTTCTGCACGGTCTCCTGGTAGTCGTATTCCAGGCGGTAGAACAATTTGTCGATGATGCGCTGCACGCGGTTACGGATGGGGTTGAAGAAAAAAACCACCGCCAGCAT